>JANMVQ010000214.1:0-4573 GCA_031392845.1 Chloroflexota bacterium | reverse complement strand
CACTTCCGGCAAGGTATTCAACCAGTTGCCGAGCACAATCTTCTGCTGATTGCCGCCACTAAGTGTCTGCGTCTTCACGTCTAGGCTAGCTGTCTTGACGGATAGTCGCTCTACCATCTCCTGCGCCAATGTGCTCTCCCGGGCTGGCTGCAGAATGCCACGAATGCTGGATCGACGCAGGCTGGCCAATGTGAGATTGTCTTTCACTGAAAATGGCATGACCAGACCCTGGCGCTTACGATCTTCGGGGCTGAAACCCACACCGTGTGCTTTCATGACTTCAGGGTTGGGGTGTGCAATATGTTCACCCTTGACCCAAATCTCGCCGGAATCAATCGGGTCTAGGCCAAAGATGGCGCGCATCAATTCTGTGCGGCCCGAACCCAGCAGACCGGCGACACCCAGCACTTCGCCGGAACGAATCTCAAACGAAATGTCCTTCAGCCGCTTAGCGCGATTGAGATGGCGAACCGCTAGTCGCACTTCGCCGATCCTGGCGCCATATCCCCAATCACGCCGTCGCCAATCTGAGCCCACCATTAGCCGCGCAATCTGTTCAGGGGTCGCCTCGGCTACGGGGATGGTGCCGACATTGTGCCCGTCGCGCAGCACTGACACAGTGTGCGCGATTCGCGGCACCTCTTGCATGCGATGTGTCACGTAAATGATCGAGCGTCCCTGCTCGGCCAAGCGGCGCACAATCCCATGCAGGATGCCGATCTCATGCGCGGCTAGTGCGCTCGATGGCTCATCCAACACCAACACCCGTGGGTTGAAAGAGATCGCCTTGGCAATCTCGACCAATTGTTGTTGGGCCACACTTAGGCGTGAGACCGTCTCGTTCAGATTGAGTTTGACCTCAAGCTGATTCAGCGCATCTTTGGCGATGCGTCGAATCGCGCTCACGTCAATCGTGGGAATACCGAAAGTGCGATTGCGCGGCCAGCGCCCCAGTGTAATGTTCTCGGCAACGGTCAGCCCTGGCACTAGGCTCATCTCCTGATATACCGTGGCGATCCCTCGTTTAAAGGCATCCTGCGGATCGTGCATCACCACTGGCTGACCGTCGATGTGAATCTCGCCGCTATCGGGTGCGATCGCTCCGCTGAGAATTTTGATCAGCGTAGATTTGCCCGCGCCATTCTTGCCCAACAACACACGCACCTCACCTCGTTCAAGGGCTAGGTTAACGTCATCCAGCGCAACGACGCCGGGATATTGTTTACACAACCTGGTGAGCTCGAGAATTGGCGGCATTGTTACTCTACTTAAACAATGCTTTGCCTTCACTGTCCACGAACTGCTTAATCAGCGCATCGTTGCCGCGTCCAAAGAACGTTGTTGGGGTATTGGTCAGCTCAGACACGCTTTTACTCGCCAGCACATCTAACGCGGTGTTGAGTGCATCCCACCCCATTTGATAGGGCGCCTGACCGGTCACGCCTTGCAATATATTGTCGCTGGATTGCATGAATTGGCCCATCTGATTATTCATATCAGTGCCAAAAACAAAGACTTTGCCTGCTAATCCGGAAGTCTTGACGGCCAGCGACTCCGCTACGGTGCCACCTTCGTTGGCCGACCACATCAGGTTGATCTCGGGATGTGCTTGCAACATCGCCTCGGCCACTGGCTGCGCCTTGTCGGCGAGAAACCCCTCTTGATCAGCGACGATTTCAACGCCAGGTAGTGTCTTCACCAGATTGAGGAAACCCTTTTTGCGGTCCTGACAGGCCTCATAGCGGTCGCAGTTCAGGATGCCAATCTTTGCTTTGCCGCCCAGTTTATCCTTGATGAAGGGGACGGCGGCCTCGCCGGTCTTGGTTCCCAGATCTTCGTTCTTGGTGACCAGAAATGCTGAAGCGATACCCTTCTCATTTACGCAAGTATTGAAACACACAATGATGATGCCCGCTGCCTTGGCCTTCTTCAGCGCTGCCGCGGAGCCATCCGGTGAAATGGGTGTAATCACGATCGCGTTCACCTTCTTGGTGATGTAGTCATCAATTAAGCTGCTCTCTTTCTCCAGGTTGTTCTCGGTATTACCCAAAACTACCTCGGCACCCGCCTTCTCGGCGGCGGCCTGAATACCCGCTTGCACCGTCTGCATAAACGTATCGGCCTGAAAGACCACACCGGCGATCATCATTTTGGTAGCCGAGGCCGCCTTTGGCGCATCAGTGGGTTTTGCTTCGGCAGGCTTTTGCTCTGCTGCTGGTGCTGCCTTGGGCGCGGGTGGCGCGCAAGCAGCGAATAACATTGTCAGCGCACACGATAGAGTCAACAACTTATACTTGAACACGGTGGCGTATCTCCTTTTCAGCTTTCAGCTTTTTTTAAAATTACACTCAGACTGGAGTTAATAGGCGAGCTTTGATATAGATGAGTAGCAGTGAGTATATAAACTCACAGGAAACTGTCAAACATCCGAATCGCCGCACAGAAGGGTTGTTGCCGCCGTTACTTCTGTTCCCGTCATTTGCATTCCTTCATCCAACTGTTCTCCAGGCGCTCTCGCCGAGGATAACCTCGCGGAAGTCTGCCCGCTTTCGCGGTCAGGTGATGTTGCTGCCGTTGCGGCGGTGCGCTCAACCTGTATCTGCTTCATTGCAAAACAGCTTTCGCGTTTTCCGCGTTCCTTTGCCTGCTTCTCATGTCACGCACCTTACGGCGCGTTTACCATCACAGTTCACTTCTGTCATGAATAGAATCAGGTTTACCACGTTCCGCATCATGACCGGCATAGGTTAGGTCTCGTCTGTTCGCTGAGGGCTCGTCATTCACGGTATGCGAAGAGGCAACGCATACACCTGTCCCTTTACCATTTTGGTTCAAGCCTTTGCATCTGAAGTTGTCTATTTCAGCCGCGGACACCATTTGGCCATACTTGTCCTAACATGGATTGCGACTGTCTTGGGATCATTGTATAAATTATGCCAGCATGGTTCGTTTGTTCTTCCAAACAGTCGTCAATTCGAGCTCGCTGAAGTAAAAGCGTTGACTGCGGAGTTGAGCCAACGTGATATTCCGCCGAGTTTTGACAGGAAGCTGAGCTTCACCACTCCAACAACTAAAGAGCTCAACGAACGGCACATGTTTCAAGCAGGATGCAACATACTTGGCTAGGGCCCTGTGGCTTTTGTCATACTCAATGCACACACCACGATCTTCGCGCTCATAGAAGGCGAATCCGCAGCCGCATCCTTCAACACCAGCAAAGTATTGATAAGTTGTTAGTCCCAGTATCGGCTCCGTAGGTACACTGCACCCATCCGTTGAGAGCGCAATTACAAATATGTCGCCATCGTACCGAACGGGAATCTCGATACACGTAGTGTTCGCGCCAATGTAAACATTTGTACACATAGAACTCCTCAAAACTGTATGGCACATGCTGACTTTGATTCCATGCTGATTCTGTATGCCTAGCTTGACGTTGCGGCATCCACCACCACATTCCAGACAAAGCTGAGAACTGGGATAGCCACTATTCCATTGTTTATGGGCTTGAGTGTGGCTTACTCTTTGTAACTATGTCATGTCGGGTATTTATTTTCCAACCACCAACGTTTTGGGCACAGGCAACCCCTTACTTCTCTTAATTGGGTTAAGTGGAATAAGTCTGGCAACTTCGACTGCGGTTTCACTGCGCTGCGCGTGCCATAGGTCCCAATCTTGCTGAAGGCCGAGCCAGAAATCTGCCGACATGCCGAGCACGCGCTCTAATCGCATGGCGGTGTCTATAGTCACTGCACGCTTGCCCCGAACAATTTCGTTAAGCCGTGGATATGAAATGCCTAGCTGAATTGCCAGCGCGTTCTGGCTTATTCCTAGTGGCTTTATGAATTCTTCCAAGAGCATCTCACCCGGATCTGTTGGCGGGCGATGCGCGGGCAACCGACGGGATCCGCTGGATGCCTTAGTGGTAATCAGTGATTTCGACTTGGAATGCATGGTCATCCTCCCATTTAAAACATATTCGGTATTGATCGTTGATTCGGATGCTGTACTGATTGACACGACTTCCACGCAATCGCTCAAGGCGATTGCCCGGTGGAATCAACAGTTCATTTACTGATTGCACCCTGTTTATCTGGTCGAGTTTCCGCTGAGCGAGCCGCCAGATATCTTTCGGACAGGTTGCACGTGCAGCCTTGCTTGAGCTCCCATCAAAAATGTCTTCAGTGCCGCGATCAGCGAACGAGTGTATCACAGCATGTATTATAACAGTAAGTGTTAATGCTCACACATACAATCACAAGCCTAAGCCTTAATATCAACCACATCTGCCTTGCAAATGAATTGTATGAAAGCGGAACAACGGTTGCCTGTCCGATAGATATACATCCAATGAGTATGCAAATACATTTTCGACTTGAAATCTAGTGACACGCGTGTCACTAATTCTCGAAAACCCATTGATTTCTGCATGGATTTCTGCTAAATTCAACGTCAATAGGTGGTTCCGCACTGAAGATCGAAAGGTGAGCTGATGCGTGGAGCCTGACAGCAAAAATCAACGGGAGTAGGCCGGGTGCTCATAACCTGAAGGTCCCGAAGGGGTTCGAATCCT
>JANMVQ010000175.1:0-6584 GCA_031392845.1 Chloroflexota bacterium | reverse complement strand
CCTCGATGCTTCTCAAAATGAGAGCAAGCTGGTCGCCGTTGCGTTGATTACGTGATGACACGGGAAAACAAGGGTTTTTCATTGATTTTCATCATCGAAATATTCGATTTTCTGACATGTCTCCTTTAGCGAAAGGTGGGTAAGAGACTAACTAATGGACAAACCAGATAGAGTTCGGTGTTATCAAACCTGTCAGGTCTCTGAGACCTGACAGGTTTTTAAGCGAGTTGTAACTGTTTTGTCTATAAGCTGTGATCGCAGATCGATGCTGCGTACCAACGGTAGATTAGTCACAGGTTCATACGGATTCATTGCAATGCCGACCTGGCAGACAATGACTGGGCGTAGTTCATTGCCCATAACACCCCATAATTCTGTCGGGCGTTCCAACGAGTTGCTTTGAGCCACTTCGATGTTTGCCCGCATCGACTCATCCTGAAAAATCTCTGGCAAAAGATCATCAGGCAGAATTGGGTTGCGGAACAAGGCCATCAGGGTTCGTCCTAGTAGGCGATGCTCGTCTTCGCTGTGCATGGCCCAAGCGCTGATGATGTAAAACATGTCCACATGTCTGGCGCGCCTACGCTCGGTGATGCTGCCATCATCATTGCGGGTCACCTCCCACGGGTTACCCAGTTGCCGCATCTGCTTGTTTTCGCGCAGGTCGTACAAAAACAAGTTCAGCGTGGGCCGATTCAGGCGAGCGGACCAGTCGCGTCGTGGCGCGTCAAAACTGATGTCGATTTCATTGTTACGTACCGGTAACTCGCGGAGAAGAAGCTCGCGCAGGGCATCATCAAGTTGGTCGAACATTGTGTGGCTGACGTGACGAGGATACAGACTATCGCCCAGCCTACCAACGATCTAAAGTAGCACCGACATTAGACTTTAGATGTATTGTTATAATTGAACGCAACTTTGGCGATAGGCTTGTGCCATTCATTAATTCATTAAGATACGAGTACGATAACCAATTTAGTTGATATCATGCGCATTCAACTCAACAATGTAGCTGAAGATGGCGGTTGCCATAGGTGACCATTTATCCCACGGAACATTTTTGCGCATATTGCGGAACTCCATCACGATACCGCTACCTTTTTGTGTTGATTGGGATTTTGTGGGTCGGGATCGTCGCCAACTTGATCGGTTCGACCTCCCAGCGCACCGAGCCCTTCCAGCATATTCTTCATTTCTGGAATATGTTTACTGCTTAACCAATCAGTCCCAGACGTAATGTCCTTCAGCCATAGTTCGCGAGTCACCGGTATGTAATAGACATTGTCAGGCGTCCGCTTCTTTGGATCGTTTGCCTTATAAATGCCCCGCTCAAATACCAGCCCGCCCTGTTGGCCACTCATCCCGGCCAACTCCATAACAAATTGCACAAATATCTCGGGGTGTTTCTTGATTGATCGGTGTCGGGCTCACTACCGCAGCTTGATTTGTCTGAACGGCTTTGGCGGCTATGGGTTGTGTAGATGTGAGTGTAGTTCGCTTGTGCATGTTTCTCCAACTTAATCCTGAAGCCGCCCCATTTTTTGCAACTCGCGCCGGGTGGCATGCAGGAGGTGCGCTTGGGTCACCCCGCCCTCTTTGCCATCGGCTGCGAGATAACACGCGTTGACCACAATGTTGCGGATGACGCCACCGGTAACCTTGTGTTGGCGGGCCAACCCGGCAAAATCCAATTCGCCCATACACGGTGCTCCACGGGGGAACAAGGTTTGCCACATCAACAACCGCTGTGCTTCGTCGGGGAATGGGAAGTCGATCGCAAAGTGCAAGCGCCGGGTAAAGGCGTCATCCAAGTTGGCGCGCAGGTTGGTTGCCAGAATCGTCACGCCGTCGTAACGCTCCATACGCTGCAACAGGTAGCCCACTTCCATGTTGGCGTAGCGATCATGGGCATCTTTCACTTCGCTGCGTTTGCCAAAGATGGCGTCGGCCTCATCAAAAAATAGGATTGCGTTGCTGCGCTCGGCAGCGGTAAAAATCTTCTCCAGGTTTTTCTCGGTTTCGCCAATGTATTTGCTAACCATCGTGGACAGATCAATGCGATATAGATCGATCCCTAGCTTGCTGGCGATGACTTCAGCTGCCATGGTCTTACCCGTGCCTGGCGGCCCAGCAAACAGCGCGCATACACCATGGCTGGAGGTCAGTTTTTGGCCCAGGCCCCATTTTCCCAACACCTGACCACGATGGCGGATCATCGCAATCATCTCGCTGAGCATCTGCTTTTGGTCATTGGGCAACACGATATCGTTCCACTGATGACGTGGCTGAATCTGATGTACTAAACCGGCAATGGTCGGAATGCTCTGGGCACGTGCTGCCGCCTGCAATTGCGCCATCGTCGGTGTTTGTGCGATCATTTCGCGCGCGGTTGAAGTTGCATCACGGATCTGCTCAAAGGTAAGCTGAAACTCGCTGGCCAGCGCTGCATGATCCGCCTCGTCAAGTATGGATGGCGTGTGTTGTTGTTCGAGAAAATAGACCCAAGCGATCTTGCGCTGTTCATAACCGGGTGTGGGCACAGCCAGTTGATGCAATAGATGATCCTGCGGCACTGCAACCCCGCGTGCTTGCCACGACCGTGGGCTAAGCAGCATGATAGGCAATGGGTGTTTAATCAGATGTTGCCACAGATTGGGCAGCGGAACGTCGTCGATGAGTGCCGTGTGCCATTGCTCGATGGCCAACACAGCGTGATTCAGGCGTGCATCGCGCAATGCCTCGATTACGCTCAGCTCCATCTTCTGCAGCTGAACATCATCGAATGGGTTTGGCGCGGGTGTGGGTTCGGCCCCTTCGCCAGTCCGTAGGGTTCGACCTGACGTGCTCTCGCTCAGCGACAGGGTAAGCAGCGGGCGCGCACAAAGTTGCGCCAGATGTTGGGCGACTGTCCGTTGGGCCAAAAGATCAGGCCCATGTAGGCCCATTAGCAGCGCCTGGGTTTCCTGCATGATGCTGCCGAAGCGTTGCAGCGTAACTGTATCGACTGTAAGCAGCTCCGTTACGGTAGTGGGATTTGGCATCCACTTGGAGGTGCTGTTGTAGGAATTTATCGTGATGGGTTGTCCGATTAGCCACAAGAGCACCTCGCGATTAACTAACAATGTCTGAGCGAGCAACGGCCGCTGTTGTGCCTGGGGTCCAAATTCGATCAGCCGATGTTGCAATAATGTTGCGTCGGACGAGAATGCCCCCAGCCAGCCCAGGCGGGCTGTGCCGGGTTCGCACAGCAAATCCAAAATGAGGTTCACCGTGGCCTGCTTCTGGGTGAGATCATCCTGCAGATAGCCATAAATCTGCTCATAGCGCAAATCCAAGGCTGGGGCGAGACAGATCAGAAACGTATCCAGTTCAAATTGGGTCAGATCAAAGGCCTCGGCCAGCTGAATCAGCCGCAGACGGTGACCCGCTTTGTTAGCCTGTTTGATGATTTGGGCGATCTCATCAGCCAGGGCTTTCTCAGCTTGGGTGAAGACCCGACTGTCCTTTTGCGAGAGTGCGCCGGAGCCCGTTTTGGCCCAACTGGTCGCAAAAGGCCGCTCCAACAGCGCAGTGGCCTTCGCCTCGGTAATGCGCAACCCCCGCAAATGATCCTCGGCATCTTGTCCGGCTTGTTGCATGCGCTGCATTTCTGTTTGCAGGAGCAGATCGATTCGTTTAAGTTCCAGCTGCACATGGTGTAGGCTGTAGTCACTGTTTGCCAATATGGCAAATATCGTAATAGGATCGGATGGACATTTGATCGTCCAAAAGTCGCATTTGTGGCTTACTCACCCTATTGCGCCGCTTCTCTCAACCTGGGTAGCCTGCGTCAGATTACCCTGGGTCTTTCCGCGAATCGCGCGAATATCCCCTAATAAATTCGCGAGAATTGGCGTGATCCTCGAAAGATAGTAAAAAGCTACGGTATTCAGAGTCTGCGTAAAATGAGCCAGTGCATAGCATGCGCGTCTTTCAATCGGCTTAAATCTGCTTAAAAGAGGCAAAACACACAAAATGAGCCCACTCAAAATTGGTATTGTCGGAACCGGCAAAGTGACCGTCGCCAGTTATCTGCCCTATTTGGCGCAAGAACCGGATGTGACCCTTGGCTATTACAGCCGCACGCGGGAAAAATCAGATGCATGTGCAGCCCAGTTTGGCGGGCAGGTTTTTGATTCGATGGCTGCCCTGATGGCGTGGGACCCTGATACGGTGCTGGTCTTGACCCGCGAGACCCAGCGTCTGGAAGCGACCCGGGCCATTCTGGAACATCGACCCCGTCGGATCTTCTTTGAGAAGCCGCTGGTCGCCGCCCACGGGCAGGAAAACGTGACTGAGCAGGACTTCATCGATGCCCGACAAATCATCCAGCAGGCTGAAGCGATTGGATGCGAAACGGCGATGGTCTTTAACTATCGCTTTTTTGAACATTCCGCGTTGGCTCGGCGCATTATCGAAGATCGCGGGTTTGGCAAGGTGCTCAATATCAGTGGCCTAGTCCACTACGCGTGCTGGAGCCACAGCATTGATTTGGTGCACTTTTTCGGTGGACCCATCGCTGAAATCAGCGCACTGCGTGGCCAAGCGATGCATGAATCCGGCAATTTTCGTGCGCAGGATGTAACCGTGGCCTTTCGCACTGCGGGCGACGCCACAGGCACATTAATCGGCACGACTGCGCTGGCTTGGACTTTCCCACTGTATGAGTTGACATTCAATTTTGAGCATGGCCGCATTCGGATGGAGGATCTGGATGGCGCGATGACAGTCATGGACGCACGTGGACTTGAGGTGCAAACCTATCGCATTGCGGCCGATCGCTCGCGCTGGAATCAATATAACGAATCCTTCAGGAAGTCGCTACAGGCCTATCTCCAATCTATACGCGACCGTCAACCGCCTCCTGTGGCGGGCCGATTTGGGTTGCTTGAATTGCAAGTCGAAGCAGGAATCAAGCGATCTATCGCCGACGGCAAACCCATTCAACTTGATGAAGTATTTAAAGTCTAGGGTCGCCAAGAATTCATAAATGCAGAGTCACAAAGTGTGGCGCTTTTTCTTCGCTGCACAAAGCCTCCAACTATCGGCAAGTGCTACACAACCTGTCGCGGCGGCTGGGCAAAACGCAGGCTACCTGGCTTTTTGCAACCGCGGTGCAATTTACACGAGATTACTTCATAACCAACAAGTCAAAATGGCTTTTATTCAGAACACCTGCTCGGCATGCCTGTAGCGCTGGAGCGCTTCACGATCCAGCACAACGCCTAAGCCCGGACCAGCGGGTATAGGCAAGCTGCCATTCTGGTAGGGCCATTCCCATGTCACCAACGTGTGTTCACGAATGAAGGCGCTCTGCAAATCCGACGGCATCGTGCAACTTCGTGCAGCGGCGGCCCGGTGCAAAATCGAGGCCTGCCCTACACCTAACTCCAATGAAGAGCCGTGCCAGCAGGAATAGCCGGCCACTTCAACTGCGTGTGCCTGGGCCATAAACTCGGCGATATAACCGCTGCAATTGAAGTTGTCGGCATAGCCATGCTGCAAACCATGCCGAAGCACCGCCATGCCACGGGCATGTAACACCAGCGGCACAGCCACTACTTGGCGCACCCGTTGCCACATGTCGGGTTGTTCCCATGGGAAAGGGTCTTCAATCCGTAGATTTTTGGCATGCGGTTCAAGCTGCTTGAGCATATGCAACGCATCATGCGGCGAAAGCCACTGCCACATTGGATCGATCGTAATGCCAAAGTCTTCGCCTCCAATGTCTTTGATGGCTTTGACCTGCGCCAGCGTGGGATCACCAATCTTCGACTTCATTTTGATGCCTTTGAAGCCGTGCGCTTTGGCACGTTCGACCACGCCAACAAGATCCTGTGGGGTTTGGCGACCACACCAAGCATCCACTGGCACCCGTTCACGCACTGCGCCCCCCAGCAAATCCACCATGCGGCAATTCATGCGCTTGCCGACCCAGTCATACAACATGGTCTCAAAGGCATACATGACCGGGCTATGGGTGTCATATAGCGCTGGCGGATGGCTGGTCAGCAAACCAAACTGATAGCCTTTGCGAAAGCTGCCTGGCAAGACCCCAAGGTCCAAACTGCGCAGTTCCAGCCCAATAAGTTGCTGCAACCAGAGCGCGATGCTATTGATGGTATTGCCCCGCCCGACTTCCCCCAGCGCAGTAATGCCATCGCTGAGGTGAAATTCCAACAACACGATGGGCAATTCATCCCAAGCATCCGCAAAGCGCCCCATGGAGGGGCTATCGACGCAGCCGGGTTTGCCGGGAACAATCACCTCGTGTGCGGTGATGGATTGAATGACTGTGTTTGCCATACAACCCATTCAATTCATTCGGCGACACTCGTCAAGTTTAGCTTTTCAAGAATCAGGGGCTGCTGGTTTGGCAAGGTTGTGCGATCGTGTTTCTGAGTGTATCTTGGCTAAATGTCGATTCCCGTTGGCTTAAACATTTGGTCGCGCCTGGTCGCAGATACTTTCCCGTATCTGGATGGCGCGGCTGGTCCGTTTGATTCGCTGTGGTTTCCTGATCACGTGCAGTATGGTGCTAGCAA
>JANMVQ010000057.1:0-6259 GCA_031392845.1 Chloroflexota bacterium | reverse complement strand
GCAAGCGAACTTGTACGGCAAGCCACTACTACATGGGTTCGCGAATGTCTGCCGGAACCTCACAATGTGGACCAGGATATGCGCCTGGATGGCACCAAACACATTGAAAACGGCGTCATCCAAGCCGAAGTCATTTACAGTGGTGGGGGTAATGCAGTCCTGCTGATCGCGGATGAAGCCAAGGCAAAAGCCTTTCATCAAACGCTCTCACTAAAAGCCCTTCTTGAAGCGCCAGGACTAACAGTCACAATTGTCAGTCGGAAATTTGTGTGGCAACCCAATGGCACCGAGCTCGGCGCAGCGGTAAGCAACCTGATAGGAATGACCTTGCGCGAGAAGAAGCAACTGGGTCATACCTACGGCGAAATGCTCGGCTTGAGCGTGACGGCTGACTGCCAATTTACTGGATTACCAGCGACCCGCTTCTATTCTCGCGTCGCAGGTGAAGAGCCACAACGAATCTCCGCCGAAATCGATGCCAAGATTCGCTTTGAACCTAAAGCCAATAAACGACTCAAGGACGAAATCGGCGGCGAAGACTATGTTCTCGATTTCGACGATTTTGGCACCAAAGGCGAATCCAGCTATATCGCCGTAATACACGCCGATGGCAACAAAATGGGCAAACGCTTCGAGGCCATATCCAAGCGCAAGCAACCAAACCGAATCTATATTTCAGAAATCCGTGCACTTTCTCAATCGGTAAACGATGCTGCGAAATCTGCACTAGGAACCACTGCTACAGCTGTGCGCAACATGTGGCGTGAGGGAAGCAAACTAGGCGGCATCGTTTCGGTAAACGAAGGTCGGCTACCGTTCCGCCCCATAATTTTCGGTGGCGATGACACGACCTTTGTCTGCGATGGTCGATTAGGCCTAACGGTTGCGGCCAAATACTTAGAGTCATTCACGCAACAAACTATACAAGAACCCCAAGGCACAACACACCCAACTGCCCGTGCTGGCATCGCTATCGTTAAAACTCACTTCCCCTTTGGACAGGCCTATGCACTAGCCGAAGATCTGGCCAGCAGTGCCAAGAAATTTACTAATGATGGAAAGCGCAGCGCCATGGACTGGCACTTTGGCATCAATGGTGTCGTCGACGACATCAGTGAATTGCGGAAACGTGGCTATACATCTAGTGATGCCAAGCGTAGTTCACTGTTGATGCGTCCGTTGTGTCTTGGCGAATCGACCACAGAATGGCGGACTTGGGGAGAGTATGCGCAACTGGTCAACGCCTTGATTGGTGACGAAAACAAATATCCAAGTAATAAGCTCAATGCGCTACGCGAGGCACTTCGCGGCGGCCCCCAATCTGCCCAGCGGTTTATCGCTGCCAATTTTGTGCGGGGCAAGAAGTTGCCGTCCATTACTGGGCGGGAGATTGATAACGGCTGGGTCGGCGAGGCATGTGCCTACTTTGACGCTATAGAGGGGCTAGATTTCTTTGTGCCGTTGGCACCTCAAACAGGAGGGCGATCTTGACTATCCCAATCATGCATCTGAAATTTACGCTTAAGAGCGACACTACATTTGGGCGTGGCGATGGCGTACCCGGCGAGGTCGATGCTGAGGTGCAACATGATGAGTATGGATTGCCCTATCTGGGTGGACGAACCTTGAAAGGGCTTCTTGCAATGGAGTGTGCCAACCTGTTGTATGCCCTTAAACAGGATTCCACAGATGGTCGATGGTGGAAAGCCGCAAAAACACTATTTGGTGTGCCTGGGAGTACGCTCGCAGAAACCGGTGCGCTGATCATCGGCGATGCTTGTTTGCCAGTCAAACTTCGACAAGCCGTGGAAGCCGAAATACGCACAAATAGGCTTACACCAGTACAAGTGCTATCTTCCTTGACCACAATTCGCCAGCAGACCGCAAATAGCACCACTACGGGTGCCCCCCTAGATCAAAGCTTACGAGCTATACGCGTGATTGTACGAGAGACATCGTTCTTGGCAGCACTGTGCTTTCGTGGCGAGATTGGTGAGGATGAGCTCTCTTTATTGGCCGCATGTGTTGCAGCCTTGCGACGACTTGGAACAGGGCGTAACCGTGGGCGCGGTGAAGTTGAAGCGTGGCTGGTAGACGAAACAGGGTCTACCCAAATAACACATCTGGAACGATTCTATACAGAGGTGACAAAATAATGAAAGCCCTCACATTCACCCTTAAACTATTGGAGCCCTTGCTCATTGCCAATCCGGTAAGCGGCGACGAAAACAGCGCAACTGGACTAAATTTCATCCCGGGCAGCGTCATTCGAGGCGCGCTGGCCCATCTCTTTAGCAAGGGTAAACAAGGTGACTTGGCCGACAAGACCTTCAAACGATTGTTCTTTGGCGACACACGCTTCCTAAATGGCTACCTACGTGTTGCAGATACCCGCAGTCTACCCACACCATGCTCATGGTATAGACCCAAAGACAGCGCGGACAGCGACCCCGTGATTGATCTCGCCGTGGTAGCGACATCCGATCAACAATTAAAACTTCTCAAGCAGCCCTTTGCCGTCAATAAAGGAGCACCTTTTCAATTGACGGGCGAAAACCGTGACAGGACGGACAATGATGCGCTCCCGAGTGTGGTCTTGGATGAACCGAACGGACATCTGCGTGTGCATATCTTACAAAATGATCGAATGAACGCGGTGCAGAGTGGCTCCGGAACGGTCTTTCGGTATGAGGCCATGGCAGCTGGTCAAGAATTTAGCGGCGCTATTTTGTCCGATGATGACGATGTACTCAATCTATTGAGTGAGTTGCTCAAAAATGCCACTTTAAAACTCGGTAAATCACGATCGGCCGGTTATGGGAGCGTCCAGCCTTCCAATCCAACAATTGAAAGCGATTGGCGCGAATATACAGCGATGCACGAATTAACCAATCACATTGTTGTAACACTGTTGAGCGATGTTATCCTACGAAATCGCGACACCGGCGCATTTGCCAGTGATCTTGCGCCAGTAGTAACTGCAGAACCAGTAAAGATTTTCGCGAAGACGCATGCTATCGGTGGATTCAATTTGACATGGGGGCTACCGCTGACACAGGCACAGGCCATCCAAGCGGGGAGCGTATTTGTCTTTGAGTGCTCTGATACTCTTGCGAAATCGTTGCGATCAGCAGAAACGGATGGTATTGGGGAGCGTCGCATCGATGGCTATGGGCGGATTGCTATAAATTGGCATACTGCACCAGAGCTGAAGGTTGCCCTACCACAACAACCAAACGCATATAACCAGGCCGTGCCGTTGACTCGCACTAGTGCCGAACACGATTTGGCACAACAGATGGTTGACCGCATTTGGCGCAGCCAATTAGATGTGGCACTACGCTACGCCATCACTCAGGCCAAGCTAATTGCTCCACCACGCAACACACAGTTATCGCGGATGCGGACATTGGTAAACGACGCGTGGCGGGCAAAGGATGCCAAGCTCATCAGCAAGGTACTCCAAGAAGCTAAAAAAGAAGAGAACAATACCTCGACCATGAAACGACATGCCCGTGATCAATTTGCGCGCTCGACAATCCAACTGGCCGGGAAAAGCACGCCATTGCTAGATTGGCTAACAACAATCTCGAAACAACCAGAGCGGGTCTGGCAAGAAATTCAAACCACGGAGTTGCAACGCCCCGAAATCGGCGGCGTTGTCGCCCAAGAGCCATTGTCGCTGGAATATGCCGCGCGGCTGATTGAGGGCATATTCCGTAAGGCAACACGGGAGGGCACACGAGAATGACAAACACTAACACAGACAAACAAATTTCTAACCGATGGCAACGACTTCAGTTTGTGAATAGCCCAGAAATTGCTGAACGGGTCTTTATTGAAGGCATCTTGGACTTAAAGACGCCTGCGCGTTTTGGCGGCGGCGAGCCCAATGATCTATTGGATATGCCCCTACTATTTGATGCCATTGAGCATCGCGCCTTGCTGAGTGGCGCATCGATTGCCGGTGCATTACGCAACTATTTACGAAGCCGAGAGTTTGGTGACCTACAAGCTGAAAACAAGGATTCGCTGTGCACAGCGCTTTTTGGCAGGCCCCAAGGTGATGCAGAGGGGGCGCACAGTGTCCTTATGACCCATGATGCGCTTAGCGTTGGCGAAGCGGACAGTGAGCCAAGAACCGAATTGCGCGATGGCGTAGCAATTGACCCCCGCAGCCGTACCGCCGAGGACAAAAAAAGTTTGATATCGAACTTCTGGCGGCGGGTACACAATTCAAATTGCGCTTTGAAGTTTGGCTACCAGAAGACGCTAATCAGCGTAATCGCCGACTACAGGCATTAGCCATCGCATTACAGGGTTTTGAACGCGGTGAGATTGGCTTGGGTGCGCGCAAGACACGTGGGTTTGGCAAATGCCAGATCGCTGGAGGCTGGGTTGTGCATCGCTATGCCGTTCGAGGCAACCCGAAACAGTTGGTTGCCTGGCTCATGCGAGATCGCGCTCATCCCGAGACAGGCAAGGACATAGCCGCGTTGCTCCATATCGCCCCACAAGCCAATGCGATTGACAGACGGACTCGTTTTAGCATGTGCGCCACGTTTGCGTTACAGGGATCCCTGCTAATACGTTCTGGGAATGGTGATGTAAATGCTGCAGATGTCGTGCATTTGCGGTCCTATCGCGAACATCAAGATCGGCCAATTCTGAGTGGCACCAGCTTGGCCGGCGCATTGCGGGCACGGGCACTGCGGATTGTTAACACGATTGGTAGGCAAGGGGCATGGGATACAGCAGAACTCGTATTTGGGCGACGCGATCCCGACAAGAAGGGCCAATCACATGAACCCAAATCATCGTTGACTGCCAGTCGCTTGATTGTGCACGAAACGGTCATCCGCAACTCGGTAGAACCCGTCTTGGTGCAGAGTCGTGTAAAGATAGACCGATTTACCAGTGGAGCCTATGCTACCGGGTTGTTTAGCGTACAACCCGAATTTGCCAAGCCCGACACTGTGATAGATATTCAACTTGAGTTGCGTAATGCCAAGGCGCACGAGATCGGCCTCTTGCTCTTATTGCTCAAAGACTTGTGGACTGGTGACTTACCGCTAGGAGGGGAAAGCAGCGTTGGCCGCGGCCGCCTCAAGGGCAAATGCGCTACCCTAACGTTTGGGAAAGACGAGTGGATCATCAGCGGCGATGATACCCTTGTGATTGAAGGAAGCGAAAAGCAAAAGCTAGAAGACTTCGTGTCCGCATTCACCAAAGAGGTGCAACAATGAGTGCACGTGTACAAAAAAAGATCGGATGGAGAAGCCAAAACATCTCCGAGCTACCCGCCACTGACACAACGCTACGAGAATGGCTGATCACGCAAGGAAATGTGCAACATCTGCGATATGCCCTTGCCCATGCCGATGATGGGGTGATTTGGGGGCAATTTGACAATGGCGCATGGACATGGTCATCGGGCTATATTCCTCGGATTTCTCCAACATTGCAACTGAGCACCATTCAACAATTGCGGTTATTCGGCGCGAATGCGGAGCTTTTCGTCTGGCGCGAAGGCATCGCGCTTTATGGGCGATTGATTACCGATGGGGTTGGCGAGGCAATCTGCTTTGATGAAGCCCAACTCATATGGGGATTGCCCGATGGCACCCCGCAAGGCAACTTCCAGCGCCTAAGTGAAGGGGCGCAAGGATTGCTGCATGCACCTCCCGTGGCACTCATAACCAATCTGCCTCAACTGATGACAAGAAACTACATTGATTTTGATAACGATAACAACGCCGTCGTCGTCGCAAGTCGACTGATTGCATAAAGCGAGGAAACGATCCTATGGCACAAATAAAACATACCCGAAGCATTGCATCACAGCGGCGTGCAACAGCCCCGTACAACTTTGTCGCGTTGCCCAACCCTGATGAAATGCTGATCTGTGTGAGCGGGCGAGATATACAAGATGCCAATGCGGCCAACAACCTGCATACCCTGCTAGACAAGAAGTTACCACGCCACGACCAATACGATGACAAGCTAAAGTCTGGTTACTTCGAGATCGATCTTGAAACACTGTCCCCACTTTTTATCCGAGGCATGCTGAGTGAAGACGAATCACGGCGGGCCGAATCGGATCAGTCCATATTGTTTCGTGAAAGAATCAAAAACAAACCCGATTTTTTCTACACCGACCCAGTCACCAAGCGACCAGTCATCCCGGGCAGTTCGCTCCGAGGCATGCTGCGCTCGGTGGTCGAGATTATCAGCTTTGGCAAGCTGGGTGCGGTTCAAC
>JANMVQ010000046.1:0-4751 GCA_031392845.1 Chloroflexota bacterium | reverse complement strand
AATGGCCGCCCTGCAATTGCGTTCGACTGGTATCGCGATTTTCTTAACTACCTGCTACAAAACCAGTGGTATGGGTTCTTTGGCAAGCTCGTGGCGTATGGCGAATTTCTGATCGGCGTCGGGCTGATCGTGGGTGCATTTGTCGGTGTTGCCGCATTCTTCGGTGCATTCATGAACTGGAACTTCATTATGGCTGGCGCGGCCAGCAGCAACGGGCTCTTGCTCATCATTGCGGTCTTGCTGATCATGGCCTGGAAAGTAGCCGGTTATGTGGGTGCAGACTACTACTTGCTACGCTGGGTCGGTGTGCCATGGCATATCGAAGAAGCACAACCTACTCCAGAGAACTCGCTTAAGCCAAGCACTGGATAACAAAGGTCAACTTGGCGACCGAATAAACGAGGACAAAAACAACCCGGACGCGCTGGCGCGTCCGGGTTGTTTTTGTCCTCGTCTTAGCAAATAGATATTTAACTCAAATGAATAAGTAGAAGTATCGTCTTCCCGGTCTCACAGGTACACGAAGAGTCTCGGCGATTCGCCGAGACTCTTACTTATTTAGTCGCTGCATTCCCAACTGAGTGACGTTGCTTCATCGTGTTGCTTCTTGGGTTATGACGAGGCGATCCAGTTCGCGTACTAGCATTGTAAATATATCGGACTCGGTGATGATACCCACCACTTTCCCATTGTCGAGAACGGGGAGACCCCCAACTTTGTTGAGCATCATTATGTTGGCGGCATCACGAATGCTGGTTTTTGGGGATACAGTCAATACGTTTCGAGTCATAATGCGCGAGACCGTCAGATCATGAGCTTGGCTTTCCGCTGCCCGGACGTCGCCCAAAGTGACAATACCTGCTAGGTGCCCTCGATCCATCACTAGCAGCCGCCGCACTCGTTGTTCGGTCATTAGTTGACGTGCTTCCTTGACCGTGCATAGCCCGGAAACGGCAATCGGATGAGGTGTCATCCACTCCAGAACCAAGTAGTTAATCATAATGTCGTGTTATCGCGTTGTATTTTGCCATTTAGCCTAACTCTGGATGGACTCAAGGTCAAATGTCATGTGGCTAGTATGGAATTAGCCAGTTGACTGATCTGCCTAGATCGACTTACTCAGTTTGTATTAGCCCAGACATCTACTTTGAAGTGCTGTAGCGTATCACGGTCTTTAATGATAATTGTTCTCAATATGTTGTAGAATAGCAATATCATAGTGAGAATAAATCTCATTAACAAGATGACTTAGTCGAGTTTTGATACCGGAGAACTGAATGAAAACATTCGTGAACAAGCTGATCTGTTTTGTATCTTTGCCAATATTGACATTGGGCGCCTGCGCGCCAGTACCATCAACCAAGCCGACTGAAACGGCACCCGTTGGTAAGCTAAAAGTAATTGCCACCTTTAGCTTTCTGGGTGACTTTGTGCATAATGTCGCGGGCGACAAGGTTGAACTGACCCTATTGGTGGGTCCAGAAAGCGACACTCATGAATATGAACCTACGCCTTCGGATAATAAAGCGCTGGCCGATGCAGCAATCATCTTTGAAGATGGGCTCGGATTTGAATCATGGTTGGACAATCTATATAGTGCGTCAGCTTCAAAGGCGATACGTGTGGTTGTGTCCGAAGGGGTGAAACTGCGCGAGACTGAAGAGAATGGCAAGAAGGAAACTGATCCACATATCTGGCACAATGTGGACAATGCTATGCAGATGGTGAAGAATATTGCGGCTGGGTTGAGCAAGGCCGATGCAGCTAACGCTGCGATGTATAAGGCCAACGCTGAGACATACTTGAAGAAACTGGAAGTGTTGGGCAAAGAAGTGGAGACTGAAGTCGCCAAATTGCCCAAAGACAAGCGCAAGTTGGTCACGTCGCATGATGCGCTAGGCTACTATGCGAATCGGTATGGATTCGAGATCATCGGCAGCGTAATTTCATCGGTCTCAACTGAAGCTGGAGAGCCATCGGCCGCAGACTTTGCCAAGCTGGTGGATGCGATTAAGGCCGCTGACACCCGGGCTATATTTTTGGAGAGCGTCACCAATCCAGCGTTAGTTGAGCGCGTAGCAAAAGAAGCGAAAATTGTCGTGGGGCCAGAGTTATTTACGGATTCGTTGGGCAAATCCGGTAGCGCAGGCGCAACCTATATCGACGCCGTGCGGCACAATACAAACGCAATTGTGAGGGCCCTGGGTGGCTAAAAGCGGCGTCTTTTCTTATTCAGGCAATTTCATGCGAGCGACGCCAATGGCGGCGTCGCCCATCCCGTAATAGATATCCAAACAGCCCGCCACGGCCTCATCTACACCGGTGGGAAAGACCACATTGTTGACGATGCCAACCCGCTCTTCTGTCGCATCCGGGGTGAGCAGCGGCTCTTTTGTGCGTGCCAGCACCTTACGCGGGTCCGCTAAATCCAGCAGCATGGCCCCAGCACAATAATGGACACGCGACTGCCGATCAACATTCTCCAGAATCTCACCCGATACGCCATGATAAATATGGAGCCAGCCTTTGGAGGTTCGCACGGGAGGGGTTCCGCCACCAATCTTCAGACTTTCCCATGGCTGTTCGGATACAGCCAGAAGCTGATGCGAGTGCCAGTGCCCCAGCGCATAAATATCAGCCTGCACACTTTCAACTGCGCAGTATGAAATCCACATACTCGCGCGGCTCTCGGTAACCCCATCTGGCAATACTTGGCATTTGCCTTGCATATGGGCAGGTCGGTGGAGCATCGCAAATGCCGGTCGGCCGTATGGGTCTAACACCGGTTCAGGGAAAAGCATGGCGTCTTTGTTGTCATATAGGTCAAAATCCACCCGCAATTTTGGGTCGAAATCAAATTTGACCGGGCCCAATCGCTGCCAGTGCAGTAGATTAATCGATGTCGCCAGCGCAATACGCGGACCCAGCGGACCATAGGCCGTGTAGGTCATCACGTAACAATTGAGTGCCTTGACGAAAGTAATCCGAGCGTCCTCGCACCCAGCCGTAAAGCTATTGCATTCGTAGGACTCGCTCGGCTCTAAGGCATAGCCAATCCGTTCGACACTGCAGGGCGTGTTCGCTGAATCAAAGTTGATGCGGGCGATGCCGATGCGGGAATAATTGCCTGCCGCAACCACGCGTGGGAAGAGGTAAGCCGTGCCATCGGGTGCGCGTGCGGTGGCGGGGTTCAGCACGCCCATAACTTCATCTGGATTGTTCGGCTCACCGCGCATGATGACGCCGAGTCGTTGCATTGGGGGGAAGGGGGAATTGGGCATGAATGGAAGTTTTATGTGAATCGTAACGTAACACCCAAAACAAGCATCCTGAGCGAAGTCGAAGGATCGTTTGAAATCGAAGTGAAAACTTCGTGGGTGAGCGCGTCCTTCGACTTCGCTCAGGATGCTTATCTTTAATGACAGACTCTGATTCCCTTGCACTTTTGGAATGGAGGCTTTAGCCAGCTGGATGTCCTGCGGGAACCCAGTCGGCTAAAGCCTCCATTCCGATGACGCACCTCGAAAAGTGTAAGGGAATCAGTGACAGCCTTTACGCCTTATGCGCGGCGATAAAGTCATCCAACTGCTTTTGCAGTTTCTCTTTGTAAGCTTGGCGACCAGAGTCATCCAGCATCTTCTTCATCTTCTTGATGGCATCCTCAGTCGGCTCCTGCCCAGTGTTCAGACCATGGACAGCCTCCTCATAGACCGCATTGAGTTTGGCTGAATCGACTTCAAGCGCCTTCACATCCGGCTCGAACTGCTCGTGCTTATTAAACACCCAGTTGTCGGCGGTGCTGAAGAACTTGAGGGCTTCCTCGGCCTCCTTCGGCAAATCCTTGGGTTGGCGCTGGAAGCGGCCCGACACACCCGATACGTACCATTGGCGGCGGTAGTTGCGGGCAGCATCGATCCCCTCGATCTCCGAGAATCGAAGATTATCTTCCTTCTTGTAATGGGTGCCTTCGATGCCCATCATCCATAGGTCGATGTTGTCCTGACTGCTGATCAGCCAGTCGTACCACTTCATGCCAGCTTCTTGGCTTTCCTTAGGTGCACTCGCGTTAAAGACGATGAAGTTCCATTGCTTCAAGCTGCCGATACCCTTGTTGCCTGCACGCATACCACGCATGTCCAAGCCACGCAGTTCGGCATCTTTCAGCGAGGACTTCATCTGTTTGTTCTGATCAACCCACTTGTAATCTGGTTCGTTCTCCACACAGGCAGCCGTTTTGCCCGGATAGACATAGTCCACTTGTGCATTTTGGCTGGAACCCGAGAAAGTCAGATCGGTTTTGTTGACATAGCCTTTCTCCCACCAGCTACGCAGAAGCTTGGCATTTTCGATCATGTACGTATTGTCTTCTTCATCGATGATCTTGAAGTCTTTGGTTACATCTGGAATTGACACACCGGTGTTGGCGGGAAGTGACCCCCATCCTTTTGTGCCGCGGTTATATGAAGTGAGAGATTGTGTAGTGACGTTGCCAAATGGGATGACCCCCTTCTCATTTTTTGAAACAGCTTCTAGGAACGGTTCCAAGCTGGCCCAACCCCCTTCCTGCGTGGGTGCTGCGGTGTTGTACTTGGCGCGTAGATCTTCACGGTAGATCACGCCACCAGTGCCGCCGTAGTAATAGGCCGTCGGGATGCCATAGATATGCTCTCCGACGAAGTTGGCCTTGTAGATACTCTCGGTCACTTCTTCTTTAAGTTTTTTACCGTGCTGATCAAACAGACCTTCAAGTG
>JANMVQ010000031.1:0-15523 GCA_031392845.1 Chloroflexota bacterium | reverse complement strand
GTTATTCACCTAGTTCGGCTGTTATTCACCTAGTTCGGCTGTTATTCACCAATATAGTGTTCCAAGTCCTCTCGGCTGATCACAAACAGATCACCATCGGGTTTGACTGCACCGAGACTGACCAGACATTCAGTGAACAGCTCGCGAGTACGTAGCTCGAGTTCCTGCATGGTCTTGTCGGTCATGTTCTTGATGATGCCCTGACCTTTGCGCACATGAGTACGCTCGTCAGCACGGATGTAATCGCTAATATGTGCCAGCACGGCGTCCTCACGATCATGGGCCTGATTTATAAAGTCGTTGATTGTTTTGATCACACCGACCTCACCAAACAGATTGATCTCGGCCATCGCGTATTCTGGCTCCATCGGTCCGCGACAAGTGCTGCTGGTCAATCGATTGGGCAGCTCATACGGGTCGTAGCCCATCGTTTGCATGGTGCGATAACCGATTTCAGTGTGGCGGGCTTCGTCCCAAGTGATACGTGCTAAATCATATTCTGATTGCCAATCCTTAAAGCGAATGTCCCAAATAAAAGTGCCGAACGCTTCGATCGCATCGACCTCATCACGCTGAGTGCGAGCAAAACGTAAACGCGTGCTGTCATAAGTCTCGCGTGGAAAGCGTGGGGTGACATCAGCCAAATCGTAATCGCCGGTCAGGTGAAATGTCACAAAGCGTGAATCACGCATCGGATAATCTCCGCGCACAAAGGGCTTGTCATCGATGCGCAGATGCGGGCGCTCGGTACGGGCATCTGCGCCACTGACACCCCCAATACTGGACAGCACCCGCGACAGATGCCAGTGCCATTGGACCAGGCGTGACTCATCGATGCCGCCATCAACATAAGCGTTAATTGCCGCGTCAGCCCAAGCAAGCATCGGTTCATAATCCACTAGAATTTGCTTGAGCATGCGGATCGTGGGCGCATCGGTCACTGGACAGGTGTCATCGCAGTGATGACGATAGGTCACCTCAATTGCTCGCCCCAGCACTTGGTGAATACCTACCAATAGTTCAGGTGTATCTGACGCTGACAAGACTTCATCTATGAGCAAGTCGATCTCAGCATCGCGATAATCATCAATTTGCGCCTTTTTGGCCTCTTGTTCGGTCAGGCGCTCGCGGAAGCGCCGGCCCGCATCAGCATGCCAAAAAATATGTCGGCCCGTTTCAATTTTCACCTCAAAATCGGGGATACTCAAAGTCCACGAGCCAAGACCCTGCATTAGGCGTCGCTCGAGATAGAAGTAGCGCAACAGTCGGCGTTGATTCTCATCGACATTGAACTTTCCACCCATCTTGCGCATATCGCACGGGAATTTATAGGGATACGCCTTACGTCGTTCTGCTGCGGCGACACGCTGCTCTGGCCGCGATGCAATCGGAAAGTCACCTTTGTGTGAACCATTCACACTGCCATTCAATTTTGTAGCTGACATTTGAGACCTCCTGGTCAATAACTATTCACTCAAAGAGATTCACTTGTATCACAAGTGACATTTGAGTTTTCACCTTAGAACATATAGCATCTAAACAAAAAACTGACAACTTTGTTCGTCGTGGTTGATGTCGAATTAAACCCATGATTCGACAATAACACGCTTTCTGGGTGACCGACCCGCAGCCAGCTGAGTCGATATTAAAGTCGTAGGCAAGGGTCTGGAAGCTATCGATGTAACTGTGACCGTTCGATGTTGATTATTCGACCGAATTTCAAGGGAGAACATCCCGTATTTCCGACTTCCCCATCGTTTATTCTGCACTAGTCGGCTGTGCCACCATCGCGTTTGGAACTTATTGCTAAACCTGTCGGTTTTTTGTGAAGTTTAGCGATAAGCTTTTTGACCAGTGACCGCAGCCAATATCGCGAACACTGAAGTACGTCGATGACCTAAGGAAATACACATGCAAGAAATGGCAAGAATACTGATTGGATTGACGACTGTTGTTGGGTTAATAGGCTCGGCACAGCCTGCCAATGCCTTACCCATCCCAACCCCAAACGTGATTCAGGTGAACACGCTCGTCTATTCGGATAATGGTTCGGATGGGATGTGTTCGCTGCGGGAGGCGTTGCAATCGGCCTTTAATGCGGACGGAAATCCGTATCATGAATGTGCCAAGGCGGTGATGGATCAACCATCGCTGGTTACCTTTTCTGTGCCGGGCGTAATCAGTATCCCTGAGCAATTGCCCTATATCCATAATCAGGTCTATCTGCTCGGCCCGGTTGTTTTGGATGGGGCCAATTTGCCCAGCCCGGTCATCAACATCGTCTCGACCGGCATCCTTACACTGACCAACCTGACCCTAAAGAATGCTGGCTATAGCTATATCCGTAACCAGGGTGGGGCCTTGTATGTGGCCGGGGCGAGCTTTGAAGGTAATGCCTCAGGTGGTGGCGGCGGCGCGGCCATCCTCAACGAGAGCGGCGGCAGCGCCTATATCGCCGGCACCAGCTTCTTCAACAATCACGCTGCTCCTGGCACGTCGGGTGGGGCTATATACAGCACCGGCGGAACCACGCTTAAGGTGGCGGGTGCGGCCTTTACCGGTAACAGCGCTGATACAACCGGCGGCGCAATTGCCTTCAGCGGGGAGGTGCTTGATATCGGCGACAGCGCCTTCACCGGCAACTCGGTCAATGGCGGTGCTTTCAAAGGCGGCGGCGCAGTCGACATTTCGGCGAATGGCAATCAGCAGCCGATCACCATCACCCGCTCGGCTTTTACCGGGAATGCATCTACCGATGGTTGGGGCGGCGCAATCTTTGCGCACGGGCCCAACACGGTTACGATCAAGGACTCCTCGTTCCAGGCCAATGTCGTAGCTGGTGTGAATGTATCTGGCACAGGTGGGGCGATTGGCAATACCAGCCCATTGGTGGTGCAACGCAGCACCTTTTTTGCCAACGCGGTCACTGGCAATGGCGGCGCGATTTACAACCAGGGCAGTGGTCAGGTGACACTGGGTTCCGTATCATTTTCGGCCAACACCGCGACCGGCAAGGGCGGTGCGTTTGCCAACCTCAACAGCACCGATGGCACGGCCATGCAGGCCTTTAACGTGACGATGGCCGGCAACATTGCGCAAAAGGGTGGGGGTATTTACAACGAGGAGTCCAGCAGCGATGTGATCACGATTACCAATTCGATCCTGTCGCTTAACCTGCCGTTTGACTGTGCGGACAATGATGTAACGGCTCTGCCGATACGTTCGGGTGGACACAACTTAGTAGACGATCTGAGCTGTGTCACACTTGGTTCAGGCGATTTGGGTGTGCCGGCGTTGCTCGAAGTGCCGGGCATTCACGGTGGCCCCATCAGCACATTGATGGTCCAGCGTCCATCGGTGGCCAGCCCGGCCATCGACGCAGGCGACGATGCGATCTGCGCGAACGTTTGGGTGGAGAAGAAAGATGTGCGTGGCAAGGATCGTCCGGTGGATGAGAACAACGACGGCATCAAGCAGTGCGATATCGGCGCGGTCGAAGCCGATCAACTCAAGGTCAAGCTACAGGCTAGCCCTGCGCCTAACAGCACGCTCGACTTTGGCAATGGCGCGGTCGGCAATGCCATTGCTCCGCTCTCTTTGCTGGGTGTGAGTAATGGAGGAGATCTCGGCACGCTACTCAAGCTGACAAATCCAGCGATCAGTGGACCCAACGCGGCAGATTTTAGCGTGGCGGTTCTTCCAACCAATCTTCCGGCGGGCGGCTTTACGACATACGCGAATCTCACCTGCACACCGAACGCAGTTGGCACACGCACCGCGACATTGACCTTTAGTACGAGCGACTCAGATAATGCCTCAGTGAGTTACAACCTAATATGTGAGGGCGTGGCGCAACCCACGGCGGGTTTCGCCAGCCTTCCGGCAGCACCTGGCCCGCTCAGCATGAAAACAAAGCTGGGAACCCCAAAATTTGTTGCGCTGGTTCTGAATGAAACTGGAAATAGCGCGCTCACTCTGGGCGCACCGCAAATAACAAGCAATTTGCCCAGTGCTTTTGCGATCCAAGGGGTCTTTCCGCTGAGCATCGCCGATGGCGGCGCAGCGCAGGCGATCTTGGTCAAGTGCGATGCAAGCGCCGTGGGTTTGGCGACTGGCACGCTGTCCTTCACCACAAACGACCCGGCTAACCCCAACGTCAGCTACAACTTGGCTTGCGATGTTGAGAAGACACCTGATCCAATCTTGGATTCGGCCAGTTTGAGCGCGCTTGCGGATGGACAGGCCCCTAATGTCGGGCATGGCCCGTATGGCATTGCCATGAGCCCCGACGGGAAGCACGTCTATGTTGCGGATGATGGCAATAACAAGCTGACCCTTTACACACGTAACGCCGATAACACATTGACCTATCAAACCCAGTATGGGGTTGGAGCTACCCCGGGCCTAACAGGAACAGTCCAAGTGATGGTGAGCGCCGACGGGCGCAACGTGTATGTCAGCGGCTACATCGGCCATGCGATTGCCGCCTATAAGCGTGATGGGGCAACCGGTCTGTTGACGCTCATCGCAACGGCGCATGAGGGGAGTTGTGTCGGCTTGTTTTGTTCGTCAACCGTCACTGGGATGAGTGGAGCGTACGGCATGGCCATGAGTCCGGACGGAAAATATACCTATGTGAGTGGCATTAACAGCAACTCTGTAGATGTGTTTTCCCGCCTGACCATTTCAGGCTCTTTGTATGGCTCACTCAATTTGTTTGGGCCCATGTTTGTCCAACAATACACCGATACCCAGTTGAGCGGGGCCTATGGCATTGCCATCAGCCCGGATGGGGCCAATCTCTATGCGACGGGCTATGCCTCTGGCTCGTTGCTGGTGCTTAAGCGTAATCCTGGCACGGGCAAACTTTCAACCACCCAGGTGCTGACATCTGCTGCTGCGAGCGGGTTAGCTGAGGTGTTTCGAGTGATCGTTAGTGCGGATGGCAAGTTTGTCTACACCGCTGCCTTTGACACCAATGCGGTGTGTGCCTTTGTCCGCAGTCAGGCGGATGGCAGTTTGACCTTTATCACGTGTTATATCAACGGCAATGATGGGATTGCTGACCTGGATGCGGCCAGCGATGTGGCCCTCAGCCCAGATGGCAAACACCTGTTTGCAACTGCTTATAACAGCGGTAGCGTTGTTGTGTTTGAGCGCGATCCAGCCAGCGGGACGTTGCGGTATGCGCAATCTATCACCTCAACTATGCTGGCCGGTGCGCGCGGAATAGTGGTCAGCCCGGAAGGGGACGCCCTGTATGTGACTGGGCATAGCAACAATCAAGTGGTCATGATCCCATTTGCGCATCCCAAACCGAGCATTGATTCGTTGCTGCCGGCTTCCGCTATTGCGTCGAACAACCCGTTCTTTCTCACTGTGCATGGGGATGGCTTTTACCCGGGGTCAGTTATTCGGTGGGGCGGGGTGGACCATTTGACCGAATATGTGAATGCGCATGAACTGCGCGCCACGATTGGCGGGAATGAGCAAGAAGTCAGCCCGGTTCAAGTGCGGGTATTTAATCCGAGCCCAGGCGGTGGTTTGAGCAGCTTTATCAATTTCACCCTGTTCGCGTTGCCCCCGCCACCAACACCGGGCAATCCCCCTCCGCCGCAGCCGGTGCTTATCCCCGCCTTGGCGCACATCTCGCCGGCCGGCGCGCCGGTGGGAAGTGGTTCGATGCAAGTGACACTCGAAGGCGCGGACATCGCGACCAATGCCAGCGTGCTGTGGAACGGCGTCGCGCGTTCGCTGATCCGCGATACAGACAAGTTGGCTCACTTTACGCTCGCGCCAAGCGACTTAAATTCGGCAGGTATCAACACGGTGCAAGTGTTTAACCCGGTCAGTGGTGCGCTGGTGGATATGAATGCGCCCGCGGTTCAGGGGAATTCATCCAACACTTTGCAATTTGTGGTCTCTCCCGTCAGCGAGAACCCGATCCCCGCTATCGATTCACTCAGCCCGGCGGCTGCGATTGCCGGCAGCACACAAGGGGTGGAGGTCTTGATCAGTGGGAGCAACTTTATGGCCAGCACGCAAGTGCGTTGGAATGGGCAGGACAAGCCCGGCCAGTATGTCAGCAAAACCCAGATCAAGGCCACCCTGACGGCTGAGGATTTGGCGCTGTCCGGCAATACGTCGGTCAGTGTGCTGAATCCAGCGCCAGGGGGTGGCGAGTCCAATATCGAGAGATTTGCGATAACCCCGGCCTTTGTTGCATCGTCCTTGACTGCCCTTTCATTAGCGGTAGGCATTTCTGATGCCGGCACACTGGTGACGGTCAACGGAAGCGGTTTTGCGGATGGGGATGTTTTGCTGATCAACGAGGTGCCTTATCCGGCGACTTTTGTGAACGCAAGCAAACTTCAGGCCTTGCTAAATGGATCAGGTGGGCCAACCTTTGCGCAATCATTCACCGTGTCGGTGCAGCGTCCTTCGTCGGCTGGGGGCGGTGACTCGGCTGAGTTGCTGTGGCAACCCAGGCACGTGTTGTTGCCGCTGGCAGTTCGATAGGATATTGACAACTTGCCGCTGTGCACGTGCTTCCGCTGCGTTACTTGTGGATTTGGAAGTTCAATGCTTGACTGAGTGGCTATGCGTTCTGCTCTCGTGCTGTACTTGCAATCATACTGGGTCGTCGGGGTCGCGCTATGTGGTTTGTTGCTCATGCTGATGTATGTCGGCAATTTGCTTTGGCAACATCCCGCGGGACCGGTGTATGTCTATATGGCTGATCTGGTCAGCACCAAGCAGCTTTCGGAGGCGGTCTACAACGATGCGCAGTTCAGCCGCGACCTGCTTGCGTTTAGCCAGGGGGTGGCCAATGATCCGTACTCTCCAAATCCGCCGTCGACTGCACTCATCGTTTGGGTAATTGGGCTGCACCGATCGTTGCGTGGGCCAATCTGGGTTGTGCTCAATCTGCTGTCGTTGTGCGCCGTTCTTGTTCTGACCGGACACGCCATAGACCTTAAGTGGAGTCGGACTATTATTGTTGGGGCGTTGGCGTTATTGGGCTTTGTCCTTTCACCCGTGCTCACTGAAGACTTGCAGCGTGGGCAGATCTATTTGCTGCTTGCGATGCTGCACGCGCTGTTACTTTGGTCGGTGACCCGCCAGCACGATGGGTTTGGCGCTATCGCGCTGGCGGGCCTGATTTTGCTTAAGATGAATGGTTGGCCGATCTGGCTGACCCTGATTGCCCTCAAACGATGGCGCTTACTGACCTATGCGCTTGGATTGACCGTGCTGGGTGGGGTCATACATGCGTACTGGTTTGGGATCGGCATGTGGCAAACCTATTTTTTGGAAGTGTTGCCGCGTTGGTTGAGAGCACCCTGGTTGGTAGCCACAGCCTACCAAACGGTCTCGAGCTTTTGCTTGCGCCTGCTGCAGTTCGACCTCACATGGAATCCATATCCGCTGGTCAATGCGCCGGGGCTTGCGAGAGGGGTTGGGTATACCTGCACATTAGCGTTGCTGTGTGCAACACTGCTGCGGGCGCGATTATTGCCAGCGCACTGTGCCGTCTGTAGCGCAAGCGTGTTGAGCGTAATCCTCAGCCCAACCGCCGAGCAATATCACTTTCTGATATTACTGCCCGCGGTGTTGTTATTGATCGCCGACGCCATTCAACAGCCCACGCGCAACGTATTCCTGTTATTGATTGCGCTGGTGCTGTTGAGTCGGTTTGTCCCATTTAAGACCGAGCGCTTTGCGGAGGGTGGCTGGGCGTTGCTGGCTTATCCCCGGTTGTATGCTGCGCTGATCGTGAATGGGCTGTGTCTGAGTGGCAAATGTGTGCGGCATGACCCGATGGATGGTGATGGATAAGTTTCGTCGTGTCGATCTTATCAAATGAACGTTGATGTGAGGGCATTTCGGGTGGGGCGAAGCCTATCCAAATTAAGCAATTAATGTCTCGCCGATACCAGTTTTGGGATCGGTAGTATTAACCTTTGATACCACCCGCCGACAAGCCCGATACGATATAGCGATAGAACACTAGCGAAAGAATAATTGGCGGCAAGCTGGCGATAAAACCGCCAGTGACCAGCAACCCCCAATTGACTGTGTGTCGCCCGATAAATTCGGCCAGTCCAACCGGAACCGTTTTGGCGGCATAAGTCGAGGTGAAAATTAGCGCAAAGAAAAACTCATCCCACACATTGAGCAAGGTGAAAATGCCGGTCGCACCCAGTCCTGGCGCAGCCAATGGTAGGGCCACGCTAATAAATGAACGAAAACGACTGGCCCCATCGATGCGGGCAGCTTCTTCCAGCTCAATAGGGATGCTCTGGAAATGACTGACCATGATCCAAACTACAAACGGCAGGCTGAACGTGGCATAGGCCAAGATCAACGAAGCCAATGTGTCAAGCAGGTTGACCATTCGAAACATACGAAAGAGCGGGATGATGATTGAGATAGCCGGTAACAACTGGCTGCCCAGCACAATTAGCAGGAGCGTACGTTTGTGAGGAATATTGAATCGCGCAAAAGCATACGCCGCTAATGTACCAAACACCATTGCCACAAGCGTGGTGCCGACGCTGACCACCACACTATTGCGCAGCGCTAAAAAGAAGGTGGATTCGCCACTATTCTCGCCAAACGCTGCGGGTTGAAAGATGTCCACGTAATTGCGCAAGGTCCATTCACGCGGGACGAGTTGCACGGGCAAGGTCAACAGGCTAGCTTGGGTCTGCACTGTGCTGAGAAAGAGCCAGATGATTGGCAACAGAGTGAATAGTAAATAAATCACCAGCAACACATTGCGAATTAGTGGCGATAGTAGCGTCCCTCGTTGAGTCACTCGGTCACCTCGGTTCGCAGTAGGCGGATATAGATGACGATCAGAATTAGCATAAATGCCGTGATCAACCAGGAGATGGCCGCGCCATAGCCAAAAAACAAAAAGCGAAAGGCTTGATCGTAGTTGTAAAACGCGATGACCTTGGTGCTATCGGCAGGGCCACCATTGCCGGTGAGGACGTAAATAATGTCGAACACGCGAAACGCACCAATAGTGCGCAATGCGACAGAGACAAGGATGACCGGCCGTAATAGCGGCACTGTGATGCGAGCAAACTTCTGCCAGCGGGTTGCCCCATCGACTTCAGCCGCCTCATATAGATCGTGCGAGATGGGTTGCAAGCCAGCCAGCAGCAATAGGGTCATGGTGGGCACGGTCTTCCAAGCGTCGGCCAGAATGATCACGTTCATGGTCCAGAACGTATCGCTTAGCCATTGCTTGGGTTCGCTGAACAGACCAATACCGGTAAGAATCCCATTGAGCACACCGTAGGTTGGGTTTAAGATCCAGGCCCACAGCACACCGTTAGCTACGGTTAGGAGTGCCCAAGGGAAGATCATGGTCAGCCGTGCGAGCATGTTGCCGCGAAAACGTTCATTCAGCAGCACAGCGAATAGCAGCCCCAACACCAGCTCAAATGCCACTGAGACAATGGTGAAATATAGTGTGCGCTCAACCGCATACCAGAATGCAGGCTGGCGAAAGGCATACAGATAATTCTCAAAGCCAATAAACGGCGTGCCCTGTTCTGGTCGCGCCAAGTTCATTCGGTGCAAGCTGAGCCAGAACGAATCCGCCAATGGATAGGCCACCACCAGTAGTAGCACAATTGCCATAGGGGCGAGCATAAACAATCCAAGCGCGCGCTCCGAGAGCTCACCTTTATTTCGCTGGGTGCCCCGCTCCCGCATTGCGGGAGCGGGGTCGGGAGTAAGGGTGGTCACGGCGATGTGCTGAGCTTATTCACTTCGTCTGCCGCGGCGTTCATCGCATCGGCAGGCTTGGTTTTGTTCAGCAAGGCCTCGTGCAAGTGTTTTTGGATGATGTCTGAGGCCTGAGTGTATTGCGGCACCTGTGGGCGCACGGCCAGATATTTGAACTGCTCGCCGTAGACGGCGAAGTCTTGCACGTTCTTCTGCAGATCTGGATCGCTATAAAGGGAGGCTGAGATGGGGTAGTCGCCGGCGATGACCGCCGCCTTCTTCTGCCAAGCTGGGCTGGCCATATATTCAAGCAACTTCCAAGCGGCGTCTTTGTTCTTGGCCACCTTGAGAATCGCCCAGCCTTCAGAGCCATTCACACTGGAACTCTTAACTTCCTTGCTGCCCGGGAGGAGGGCGATCTTGACATTTGGCGCGGCTTTCGACTTTTCTGGATTGTTGCCATCGGGCAACGTGCCTTCCCAGTTGTAGGTCAGCGCGTAGTTTCCGGTGTACAAACTATTTTGCACCGCAGTCTCATCGGATTCCAGCGATGCCAGATCGGCGGCTTTGTGGGTGTAGAGCATATCCACCATCCATTGCAGTGCTTCGGTGCCACCCATCGTGTTGAAGACGGCTTTGCCGGATGCATCCAGAATTTGCGCACCGGGTTTGGTGAACATGATGGCAACCCAGTCACAAATCAGGCTTTCAGCTTGCTTCCAACACCACACAGAGCCCCACTGTTTCTTGTCAGGAATAGTGGTGGCCTTCGCCTGCTCAACAAATTCATCCAGCGTTGCAGGTGGAGCCTTGAAACCGGCATCTTTTAGCAGCTTGTCGTTGAAGAAAAGATGTTTGGCGCTGTTGAAGAGCGGCATGCCATATAGCTTGCCATTGACCTTCACCGCGCCCAGCGAGGATTCCGGCACATCCTTCTTGATCGCATCGGTGATCCGGTCGCTGAGATCATCGACCCAGCCGGCTGCCACGAATTGCGCAGTCCAAATAGTGTCCATCTGCGCCACATCAAAGCCACCACCGCCATTCACGGCAGTATTAATTTTATTCAGGCGCTCGTTGTATTGCACAATGGTCTGATTAACTTTGATGCCGGTGGCTTTGGTGAAATCCGCGATCAACTCAGCTCGACGATTCTCTGTATCCGACCATAACAGTGAGACTTCGCCTCCACTACTAGCACCCGTGTCTGCTGGCTTGGCCGACGGTGCGGCGGGTGGGGCGGCGCAGGCTGCTAGCGCTGCCCCACCGATCAACCCCAGTGAGCGCAGAAACGCTCGCCGCTTCATCACATTGAGACTGGCATTCGATCGATTGCTATTCATTTGAGACTCCTCCTTAGTTGAGCACTTAAATTGAGTGCTCATATCATACGCTCGGAATAGGAAGCGCGTCATGCGCACTGTACACAGTGTAAAGTGCTTGCCATTGTCACGTCAGTCGATATTGCGCGAGTGCTCGGGGTGAATTTCAGTTTCACTTGCGTTGGGGTTTCAAGCAACGAGTCGATGACCACGCCCCAACTTTGTCAAGCACGTATTGGTTGCCCTGCTGCTAATTGCGTGATCGCAGTAGCTGCCTTGAGCTTACAGAACATCACTCCAGTGAACCCGATGGCAAATAGCGTCAAGATCAGGAATGCAAGCGACATTTCAATGAATTGACCGATGCCTATTAGTCCTGCCATGATCTGCGCGACGCTGCTGGCCGTTAGGTTTATTCCGAGTAGAACGGTGAACACAAGCAGGGTAGAAGCAAGCAGATAGCTCATCGAGTGGCGTTGCAGCAGCATCGCACCCGTCACAATCAGGACGGGCGCAGTGATCCCCATGTCGATGACCAAAGTGATCACAGTTGCATTGCTCCACATATCTGGTGGTGCCTGACCCTGAAGGATCGCCGGTATGATGCTAAACGTCAGCCTTGTTAGTAGTAGCGCGCTTCCTGCCACTATCAGAAAAATTCCAATTCCACGGTGCGGCAGACCCGACGAAAAGTGTGCTGGCAGGATTGATACATCAAATGACATCAACGTCATCACCAGGGCAAATAGACTTAGCGCCAAAATTGCCACATAAAACAGTAAAAAATTATTGTAAGTGGCGCCAAATGCTCGCACACTGTAGTCGTAGAGAAAATACGCCAGTGTGCCCGCAAGCAGAATCCCACCACGCAAGGAGCCGCACCCATAGCGTAACAAGGCGATGACGCTGAGCGGGATGACAAAGACGAGCGTGATCACGTCTGCCATCTTGAATGCCGTAGCGATCATGGGGGTGTCAAAACGGTATAAACCGTGCCCGTATATCTGGATAACTTGCCCCTGCACGGTCGTGAAGGAGAAGGAATAACCTGAGTCCGGCCAAAGTAACCCAGCAGCGGCAGCCATCAGCGCCAGCACAATTGTCAGAAACGAGAGAAGAATAACGACATTCGATCCTTTCATAGAACTTTTCACACATCATTGCCCATGCCAGAATATTCCCCCCCATTTAGAGCGAATTCCTGAATGGCCTACGAGATCGCCCTTCGACTTCGCGCATAAGAATGCGCTCCGCTCAGGGTGCTTGGTCGTATACCAATTAGGAATTCGCTCTAGATTAAGCCGCAATTGGCATCCTTATCCCTAACTCCCTTATCCCTAATTCTCTTATCCCTAACTCCACTGTGACCGCCTGTGCCGCCAAGCTTGTGATTGGAATCGGCAAGGGCAGGCGGCCCGCGATAATTCGTCCGAGGCGCAGACCGTGGATATGTTCCGAGCGGTAATGCACCCCAGCCCACAATCGAGCCATGCCGATATTGTCGGCAAGGTGCTCCCAGCCTTCGCGCTGTTGTGGCAAAAACATGGCGGCCACCTCGCTGGCTACGCCGGCGATAACGCTGCAGCGCGCCAACAAGCCAAATGTAAGCACATCCATCAACGGCACCAACGTATCATCCAACTCGAACGGGCGAGGGCGCTCATAGATCAGCCCCAGTTGCATACAGCGCCGCTGATAGCGCTGCATGAACAGAAGCGCGATGCGCATGCTCAGATCCAAGCAGGATTGCATCGTCGACCAAGTCTCGGGCGGCAGAGACAAATCGACCAATTGTTGGTTGAAGATGGTGCGATATAACGGAATAGTGCAACGCTGTCCCAAGAAACGGGCTAAATCTCGCCCGGTTTGCATCGGTGGGAGTAAGCAGCTTAGCGTATGACGCTGGCGACTGGGCCATGTGGAGGTCATCAGGGCAGGGATATCGCGACACTTGCTCAACAAGAGTATCTCGTCAAGTTCATTTTGTTCCTGGCGGCTACCTGGCAATGGGGCCGGAGGCACATACTCAGCATGCCGTGGATCGACCGCAAAGTCGCATAATTCTTCGATAAGACGGTTATGGGTGCCTAGTTCATGGGTGTTCATAACACCATTGATGCAGTTATGCATAGTCCTTCTCCAATATAGAATGAATCCTAGTTATCGGGCGTAGATTCTGCGTTGTTTAGGAGGCTGCGCTAAACTTGACTGCTACTGAATCACGCTTGAGCGACCAGTGTTGACAGAACAAAACCGGAAATGTTGATTCCTCAGACAGAGCCGCAGGGGACAGCTGCAGGGTTGTACGTACACGACCACCATCGTCTCGAACTACGCCTTATGGGTGCGTTTCAACTTACCTTGAATGGGCAACCGGTGGCGCCAGAAAAGCAATTGCGCAAAGCCGATGCGTTACTGGCGTTTCTTGCACTCAACCCGAATGTGCATCATCAACGCACCCTATTGGTCGACCGATTCTGTGCCAATATTCGCGATCCGGCCGCTGATTTCCGGGGTGTACTCAATCGGGTGCGCAACATTTTGGGCAAGAATCAGAGCGCTGAGTCATTCTTTACGCTGACCAATGTGCACAGCGATGGCGCGTTGATCTTTGAACCGACCCCTCAACTGTGGGTTGATGTAGTGGCTTTTCAACAGCATGACCTACACCCAACGCTGCCTCAATTGATGGAACTGGCGCAGCTCTACCGGGGACCGTTCATGGCAGGCTATGAGGACCTCGATTGCAGCGACTGGATTGAAGCCATGCGCGCCACCCTGGAGGTGCAGTTCGATACGGTGATGAAGGCGCTGTTGGATAGCTTGTATGAACAGATGCGCTGGAAAGACATGCTGTCGTGGGGCGAATATTGGATCAGCCATAACCCGACCATTAGCGATGCCTATGTTGTACTTATGGAAGCGCATAGCGAACTGGGCAATCTGCCCAAGCTGGATGAGACTTATATTCGTTTACAGCGCGCATTGACTAGCATCGATCGAGCTTTGATCAATCAGTACAAGCAGCAATACGAATATCAGCGCAAGTTGCTGGTGGATGGGTATGGCAAGGCCCTACGGCATCGGCGTGAGCCCGACAGCGCGCCTGCACACACGGTTGAGGTTCAACCGCGCCCACCGAAGCCGCTGCCTCACCCGCCGACTGCTTTTGTCGGACGCAACCGCGAGCTAACTAGCATCGCGGAAAAGTTATCCGATTCAGACTGTCGTCTGCTTACCCTCATGGGCATGGGTGGTGTTGGCAAGACTCGCCTGGCGTTGCAGGCGGCGATGAACCTGCAGGTGCGCGCTGCAAACGAGCCTAGCGAGACACAACTCTTTCCCGATGGCATGTGTTTTGTTGAAACAGCGCAGATTGGCTCCCCCGAAACTTTTGCAGCAGCCCTGGCTGATACGCTCAATTTTGTGCCCTATGGTCAGGAACCCCTGCTGCAACAGGTGAGCAATTATCTGCGTGAAAAGCGTCTGTTGATCGTGTTCGATGCGTTTGAGCATATCCTGACGGAGCCACGACAAACGCTGGTGGACGGGTCCACGTTGTTGCATGATTTGCTGTCCATGGCGCCCGGGCTTAAGGCGCTAGTCACCTCGCGCGAATGGCTCGGTGGCAGCCTGGAACATCGTCTGACCATCGACGGCTTGGATTATCCAAGTGATGTGAACGACGATACGCCACTGGAGAATTATGGCGCGGTGCAACTCTTTCTGCGCACTGCCCGGCGCGTCCGAGCGGACTTTTCGCTTGCCGATGAGCGCGAGGGCGTGTTGCGTATCTGCCAGCAAGTAGAGGGATTGCCACTGGCAATTGATCTGGCTGCGGTGAAGGTCGAGAGCATGTCGGCGGTCGAGATCGCCTGGGGAATTGCGAGCAACCTTGATCTGCTTAGCAGCCGCGACAGCCAGATTGACCCGCGCCATCGCAGCGTGCGCGCGACATTCGAATACACCTGGCAAGAGTTGACGAGTGAACAGCAGCGCGTCTTTGCCCAGTTGTCTATTTTTGCGGGCAGCTTCTCGCGCGAGGCCGCGCTGGTGGTTACGGAAGCGCCGCGGCGCGTGCTCAACGCCTTGGTCAGTGCAGCGTTACTGCGCTATGACTTCAAGGCTGGCCGCTACGACCTGCATGACCTGCTGCGTCAATTCGGCGGGGAGAAGCTGGCCGCCTGGCCCGATGCCGGTGGACCGGCGCTGACGGCGCGCATGGCGGATTACTATTTGGGTTTTGGGCGCAACCACAACCGCGACTACGGCGCGTTGGAGTTGGAATGGGGTAACTTTCTGGCCGCGATGCGAGTGTCGGTTGACAGCCAACGTTGGCGCACCGTCCTGGATTTTGCAACTACTTTGGGTGAGGCCTGGTTCACCCGCGCCCGCTTCACCGATGCCCGCCAGGGGTTTACATGGGCATGCGAGGCGGCGCGAGTGATTGACGATCA
>JANMVQ010000018.1:0-10535 GCA_031392845.1 Chloroflexota bacterium | reverse complement strand
AGAGGCGCAGGCCTCTGATGGTGGTGGTGGCCGCAGCGGTGGCGGTAGCCGGGGTGGCGATCGCGGCGGAGACCGCGGTGGTTTCCGGGGCGGGGATCGCGGTGGTGACCGGGGTGGAGATCGTGGCGGTGCGCGCCCACCATTGCGCCGGAGTGGCGGTGGTGGCGGCGGATCGCGCTAGTCGCTGAGCGGATGTAATGTGAATAAAAGACCGGGACACTTGGGTGTTCCGGTCTTTTTTTATAGTTGCCAAATAAGCTTTGACAACGTTGTTGCCATCACTCATACTGAGCGCGGCAGAAATATTCGCATTATTTCGATGCGAAAAGCTGAACGATATAAAGCAGAAGCCTACTTCTCAGAAATCTCAGACAGATTGGGCGCGGATTGAGGCGATGACGGATGACGATATTGACTTCTCTGATATTCCACGCGTGTCCGCAGAAATGTTTGCCAAAGGCATGGTGCGGAAAGGTCTTAAACCTGTGGTGAAGAAGCAACAACTGACTTTGCGGATTGACAGCGATGTTGTGGCATGGTTTAAGGCGCAAGGGCGAGGCTATTAGACGCAAATCAACGAGCTTTTGCGCGCTTACGTGAACGAGAATAAGGCGGCACTGTCGAAACGGCGCTCCGGGGCGTGAATCTGGTTGTGGTTTGGCAGATGTCTTTATAGGAGCGATAGGCGATGGTGGCCGTGATGGTAATCGCGCCAGTCGCTGGCGGAGTTTTTTGTATTGTGCGGAGTACAAAATCACGAAAAATCTTTTGCTCCAAGATTATGCAGACAGATACAGCGGCCTGTGCGATTCTTATGGAACTGAATATACTGAGTTAGGAGCGAGCATCGTGGCTTATTGATACTATGAAAGTTGTTTTACTAAGAGTGGGAATTGATTCCGGCAGTGGCGGAATGCAAGGCCCACTATTTGAAGACGGTACATTTGAATTTGTTTGTATTCCTGATGGCTTTGGAATAGATGAGCGAACCTATGGAAATACTATCGGGCGACACGGTAGACCATTGGTTGAATACTTTCCAAAGTCACGCCAATCCAAAATGGCAGGTCAACCGATACATATTGATCCTGATTTTGAAACATTTACTTACGGTGACCCTACAAGGCCTAAAGCACGACTTCGAACACTGCAAAGTGGCGATTTACTTGTTTTTTACGCTGGTTTGGAAGGTTGGGGTTTTGACGCGCCACCAGCACTTTATATTGTCGGTTACTTTGAGGTTCAAGTTGCAGGAATGGCAGATCATTTTAATGAGGAAGAGCGTATACGGTTCTTTTCTGGAAATTTCCATGTGCGTCAGAAAGCTGTATTTGAACAACAAAAGTCGGAACTTGTGCTTGTCAAAGGCTCACAAAATAGCCGTCTACTCAGGAAAGCCTCACTTATTAGCACAATGGGTGTTGATCGAGCGGGTACGCCAATCAAGGTACTTGCGCCAGAAATGAAGAAGATATTCGGTGAATTTACAGAAACGGCTAGCTTTCAACGAAGCCCACCACGATGGGTAGACCCCTTATTCGTTCACATTGCAGTTGAATATGTGAAATCTCTTGAATAATCATGAAACTTTACTCTTATTGTCTTCGATATGACAATGGCGCAGCTCCTAACCCATTCTGGGGAATTTGTACACTTGTGATTTGTAAACCCAAAATCCGCCAATCTGCTGAGATAGGTGATTGGATTGTTGGTACAGGATCAGCCAATTCTGATGTGGGTAATCTTGCTGGAAAGTTGGTTTACGCAATGCAAGTCACGGCAAAAATGACAATGCGGGATTACGACGATTTTTGTCAAAAGAATTATCCTAATAAGCTTCCTCGATGGCGCGCTAAAGAGGATTATCGCCTCCGGCTCGGTGATTGCATTTATGACTATTCAAACGGAGACAATCCAAAGCTGCGATTGAGTGTTCACAAAGAAGAAAACCAACAGACCGATATGGGTGGCAAGTACGCTCTTATCTCTGATCAGTTTTACTATTTTGGCGATAACTCTCGTCAATTGCCAGAAGCCCTTCTCGGCATTGTGCGAAATTCGCCAGGACATAGATCTGATGCTAATGAGCCATTCATTGAATCATTTCTACAGTGGCTCAGTCAAGCTGATCTGGAAAGAAATAAACTTTATGGTGAACCCCAACGAAAGAAGCGATTCCTTATTGAAGATGATTCCATTCGTGGAGAATGCGCTCGTCGTGATCTTGAACAGGATGAGGAAGACGAAAATTGTTAGTATAAGATGAGCAATTAGCTTGGTTGCCGCAGTTTTTGGTTTAGTTCGTGGTGGGGTTTGGCGTTCCCATTCCGCGTTTGTGCAACACGGCATATGCTTGACGCGGCAAGCTCTCGGCAAAGAACGGATCAAGAAGTATTCGAGGAGCGAATGAAAATCGTCTATGACCGAGAGACGGATACGCTGACGATAGTCTTCGCCAGCACGCCTGTTTTTGAGAGCAATGAAGATAAGCCCGGCGTAATTCTTGATTACGACGAGAGTGGCAGACTAGTCTCTTTAGAAATTCTTGATGCGTCAAAGCAAGTGACTTTGCCAAGCCGCATCGAATATGAAGTTGCACCGGTAATAAGCTAAATTCGCAGATTTAAGTTGCTTTATTGGCCAAAAAACAAACATTCCCAGCCTCTAAACAAATATTTCGGCGCTGAAAACAAAACTTCCGAGTGAAATTCAATCACTTTTTGTCTCGAAAGCAAACATTTTCGTCTCGAAAACATTGGTTTGTTACCCAAAAATACTCATTTCCAAGGCGATATATTTGATTTCTGGTTGAGAAACAAAATGTTCGCGCTGAAAACAAAGACTTCTTTTCAAGAAAGTAAATGTTTTTGGAGCGAAATGAATGGTTTACGAGTTGAAATGAAAACTTTTCGACACTTGAGTGCCTTCACTGGGTGAACAAGCATCCTGAGCGCAGTCGAAGGGTGCGCTGTTGGTCGAAGTCTGAAACTTACAATGGGGAAACATTGTTGGCCGAAGCCCAAAGCTGCAATGAGGAGCGCGCCCTTCGACTGCGCAGCTTAAGCCTGAGTGAATGTGACGCTCGGATAAGTGCGCTGCTACGCTCAGGGTGCTTATCGTGGGTGGGAACGTGGTTCACCACTAGCGACAAGCATGCTGAGCGAAGTCGATGCGATCTACGACGAAGGAGATGTAGTAAAACTCATCTATGCCTTACATTTATATACTAAAGTGCGCCGATGATTCTTACTATGTCGGCTCCACCGTTAATCTTGCCCAGCGCTTTGCGCAACATCAAGCTGGCACGTATGGCGGATATACCAGTAAGCGATTGCCCGTGACATTGCTTTGGTCGCAGGAAGTGCAAACCGATAATGACGCCTTCTTGCTAGAGCGAAAGTTGAAAGGATGGTCGAGGGTGAAAAGGGAAGCTTTAATCCATTTAAGAATGAAAATAACACTTCCTCATCATAGAGCGCGCCCTTCGACTTCGCTCAGGATGCTTATTGCCTTCGCTGAGAACCTGCCGAAGAGTTGCTTCTTGACTTTATTCAGACCTCAGGGCCTCCCTAAAATGATAAACTCATAGCGCAATCGAGGCAACGCCATGCAAATAAACCTAGCGGACAGAATCACAGTCAATCCAAAGCAATGCGGTGGGCAACCCTGCATTCGCGGGATGCGCATCCGTGTCATTGATGTGTTGGAATTGCAGGCCGCCGGATTAACCTCTGCCGAGATACTTGAAGAGTTACCTGATCTTGAAATGGCTGACCTACAAGCCACAATGGCTTTGTAGTAAGACTGCTTTGAGCATGGGGTTTCTCTTATTGCCTATAATCGTATATAGCGATGAAGTTGGAATTCGAGTGAAATACAAAGAAAGCGGCGAGTAATCACGAAAAACACGACGTGAGCTTTGAAGAGGCTCAAACAGTTTTTGAAGACGAGTCTGCTTTTATCTTCCCAGATGAGTTGCATTCGACCGGCGAAGATCGTGAAATCGTCATTGGCTATTCATCACGCAGTTGTTTATTGCTGGTGTGTTTTATAGAACGTGTGCTAAGTGTGATTTGCATCTTTAGCGCGCGACGGGCAACAAAGAATGAGCGCACCGATTACGAAGAAAACGCGGGTGTCAAAAGTGGCGAAAACTCGAACGAGTGATGACATGCTCAAAGAGTATCGCTTTGATTACAGCAAAGCGCGCCCGAATCGATTTGCGGCGCGGGCAAAACGCCCCCTACCACGCATGGGCCGACCGGATCACAAACCAGGTCAGGATGCTGACCACGCCCAGCCACAGTAGCGCTACCCGGTTCCAGAAGAAGGGTAGCAGGGTGTGCAAGCGCCAGTTGTGTCGCCACGGCAAACGCCCATTGAGCGCTGCGATGCGTGTATCGGCAAACTGAATAATATCGGTTAGCACCTGTTGCCAGCCACGCTCCAATCGCCATACGATTATGCCGGTGATTAGGGCGAGCACCCAGATCAGCCAGCTCAGATTATGGGTGCGCAAAAGCATGTCGGGCAGATTGCGCTGACCCAGCAGCCAGGGGGCCATCCCAAATGCCAAAACCGGCACGCACACCACGCTAAAAGCCAGAAAATCCGGCAACAGCATCCAGGTCTGCAAATAGCTCTGCTCGGAGTTGGGTTTGCTCAAATTGGCCGCCACCCGCAGCGCACAAGCGATCAGTAGGGTTTGGCCCATCGTCCAGATGGCTAGCAACAACGCGCGTGTTATAGGAGCCAAACTGGGCCCGGCCAGGGTGTTCAACAAGCCAAATGTGCCGGGGAAGCCAATCGTCAGCGGCATGCCGATCAGGCACAGCACGCCCAGCGCGCGAATCATGCGGGTGAAGCGATGCGCCCACAGGTTATGGGTCATGCTGGGATGATTGACCAGTACGATGCCCAACAGCCAAGTCGCCCCGGACATGGCCGCCAACGTAGGTTGTTGGGTGGCGGCTGTGGCGCAAGCCATGAAGAACGCACCGGCTTGCAAACTGCTGCGCATGCTGGAGCGCTGGCGGGTGAACAGGCCGAACCCCAGCAGCACTGCGCTACTGGCCAAGAGCAAGGTCAACATCCAGACCGGAATCTGGGGCACGCCCAAGTTGACCAGATGTCCGATCAAAATAAGGGTAGCGGTGCGCCCGGCGGTGCGGCGAGCGTTAATGGTGATATCGCGCAGGTTGCGCAGTGGCAACATGCCGGTTCGCAACAAGATGGCCAGCATCGCTAGTCCGGTCAGGGCCGGGCTGAGTTTGGTGTAGGGGAAGTAAAAATCCGCGTTGCTGGCGGTGCGCATGGCTGAGATTAGCAGCAGGATCACGACCGAGGCGCTGTTAAAACAAAAATCGATCATCACCACGCGCGGATTGCTGCCGCGCAACAGGGCGTTCAGGGTGAAGGCCAAATCGGTGATTGTCAGCCCGATCAGGAGGGTGACACTATTGCTGGCAAACGCGGCTAACACCATGCCGACAAAAATCACCGCAAAGAACAGGCTTTGCTCCAGAGTGGATTTCTGCTCGCGCAGAATAAACGTGTGATAGAAGTGAATTGAGGCCCAGCCAATAATTAATACTGCGCCCGGCAAATACGCCGACAGCACAATCGGCAGCGTCTGAGGCGACGCGCCGAGCCAATCGAATGGCGACACTGCACCATCCAGCGGCCGCAGCCCCCAGGCAGCTACCAAGACCAACCCGGCGGAAATCGCCCGTGCGGTCCACGCATAGTCCCGCAAAAACGACAAGCGGCGCATGCTCTCAGACACAAGTGCGCCGATAAAAGGCAAGCCCAACAGCAAGTTTACGTACAGAGTCATGGAAGTTTTCTCCAGAGGTGAGAAAGAGAAAGAATTTTGGATGCGAGAGAGGAGGGCTTGGCGAGAATTGATGTAAAGCCGTGGTGATTCTCGAACGCTATCGCAAGAAACTATAGATATTTGGATAGTGTGGCAATGTCATTGCAACGCTTGAGATTATCTAGGCCACAAGCAGGAGACTCCTCAATCAAAAGGCTGATTTTTCAGGGAAACGGAGAAAATAAATCTAAAGCTGTATTTGTATCTGAGTCTTTAGATGTAGTAGTGCCAATTCCTAGCGCCAGTTGAGCCTGACAGTTGAGCCTGAAATGATGTGACGATTCCCCATTCCTGCTGATCGGCTAAAACCCAGTGACGCTAAGAATTGGCGGTTTTGGTTGGAATAGAGGTTTCCCCCGACGCGGTTTTCTACACGCAAAACTAGGACTATTGGCTTAGTTCGCCTCATCCCTTCGCTGTAATTCATAGAACTTATGGAGAAAATGTATTGACGGCACTGAGACTAACGATGTAATACCAAAGTGTGAATAACGAACTCTATTGCGAAAAGGAGTAATGATGGCGACATCTAAAAGCAAAGACAGTATCAACATCAACATCGGTGGCGGCAGTTCTGGGTTGCGCGTGGTGGGCGGCGTGACCGTGGGCATTGGCCAAAATTCTGCCCATACCGACATCGCGGAATCCAAACGAGGCACGGATTTCAATATTTCGTCGGATGGGGCCATCACCAATTCCGACATTATCGCGGCGGGCACTCTGCGTCTGGACAGCTTGCTGAATGTAACGGGTAGCCCGGCCCACGAACACGCCGCAACAGAAACGCTGCCTGCGCCAGTGGCCGAAGCACCTGCCTCCAAAAGCAGGACCAAGCGCGAACCCGCGCCCATCCCGACGGCAGAAGCGGCAGGTGACTTTCTGAACAGCCCAGAGGCGCGCGCCACGCTAAAAGAGCTGCGCGGCATTTACGAGATCCAAATGCGCTCAGACGATCCGCACCATCGCGGCTATGTGTTGCAGGAGCTGTTCACTCGTTTGTTCACCCTGAATCGAGTGCCAGTGCTAAATAGTTTCACCCGCAACGACGGCGGTGAACAGATTGACGGTGCCTTCATCATGGACAGTTGGCACTATGTGGTGGAATGCCGTTGGCGGGCCAAGCTGGCCGACATCCGGCAATTGGATGGCCTAAAGGGGCAGGTGGATCGGGCTGGCAAGCAAACGCTGGGGATCTATCTCTCGATCAATGGCTGGTCCAAGAATGTCGAGCCGCTGCTCAAGCAAAATCCAGAGAAATCGATCTTTCTTGTCGATGGCGCAGATATTCACGCCGTGTTGAAGGGCGAGATTAGCTTACGCAATTTGTTGTTGGGCAAGCTCGCCGCGCTGAACCTGCGCTCCGAACCGTATGCGAGTGTGGAGCAGCTATCAGTGATCAGCCGTCAGCTGGCAGTAAATCAATGAGAGTTTTTAGCCTTTAGCGATCAGCTTTCAGCAATTAGCTGACTGCTGACTGCTGAAAGTCAATAAAAAAGGAATGGTGGAAATGATGGAAATGACACAAGAACTCATACAAGAGGTCATGAAATCCGAGAAGACCGAGGTGCCGATTCAAGGGAATGCCGAGAAATATCGTAGCTACCGCGAGGCGTGGGCGCGGGTGAAACAAGCCCAGCAGCACGGGTTCTATATCGAGGCGGTCACGATTGAGGAGAGCATCATCTCAGACCGGCTAACCTCATATCTGGTCGATGCCGGTTTGGTGCCACGCCAACGCCGGTTGAAGGATTACCCAACCTTTGGCAACCTGATTATTACCTGGCGACGCTGGGCCAACACCCAATTGGCACCTAAGCTCGATCGCGATCATCGCGACAAGCTAGCGCTGTTGATCGATTCGGTCGATCTCTGGCGCCAGAAGCGCAATCAGATCATCCATGCCATCGTCAAATCGCACCCGCATACTCCGACAACTGAGATCGAGGGCTTTGTAAAACTGGCTCAGGACGCCGCTGAAGAAGGCATGCGTCTAGCGCGGGCGGTATGCGATTTCAGTCGCCAATTACGCAGTATGAATGGGATTTGATTACTGGGGGTTTCTATTTGACCGATGCAATAAAAGGTAGATTTCGATACAGCTCATCGGCGTCAATACCGTAGCCACACACATATTCGTCGGGGATTTCAAAACCCAGATAGTGAATCGGCACTTCCACCTCGCGACGGGTGGGCTTATTTAGCAAGGCACATACTTTCAGGCTGGCAGGTTCACGGGTGGTGAGTAACTTAAGCAAATGATCGAAGGTATAACCACTATCGACGATATCTTCGATCAGTAGTACGTTGCGCCCCAGAATATCCTCGCGCGTATCAAGCAAAATGCGTGGCGAATGATTCGACGAGCGCGCCCCAACTTCATACGATGCCACTGCCATAAAATCTAAATGGCACGGGACAGTGATATGGCGCATGAGATCACTCAGAAACACCACCCCACCTCGTAAAATACACACTAATAAAAGATCCTGTTCAGCGTAATCATGCGAAATTTGTGCGCCTAACTCAGCCACTCGCTGCTGAATCTGCGCCTCATTAAACAGAATCTTGGTCAGCCCATCGGTCAGCGGACGATTGACATTAAACATTTAAACCTCAAATTTATGCGTAGAGCGTAGAGCGTGGAGCGAAGGGCGAAGGGCGAAGAGCGTAAGGCATGAACCGTATTTCTCAAAACAAGATACTACCGTAAGCCTCACGCCCTTCGCTCCTCGCCTCACGCCCTTCGCTTCGTCGCCCTTCACTCCGGACGCCCCGGCACTTCATGGTACTTGCGGGCACGTGCCTCGTAACTATCGCTGGCACCGACCAAGATGATTGGGTCGTCGTAACACGCCGGTTTACCATTGATCAGCCGCTGCGTGCGCGTGGCTGGCTCGCCACTTACTACGCAGATGGCGGTGAGTTTATCCACTCGCTCGGCCAATGCCAACAACACCGGCATCGGGCCAAATGGTTCGCCGCGAAAGTCCAAATCCAAACCGGCACAGATCACCCGTTTGCCGGCATCGGCCAACTTACGTACGACTTCGGGCAAGTTGGAATCAAAGAACTGCGCTTCGTCTACGCCAATCACTTCGCTGTCGGGTTTAATTAGCGCCAGCAGTTCTGCTGAAGATGTCACCGGCACGGCATCAAAGCCCACCCCGCTGTGCGAGCGCACTTGTTCGAGCGAATAGCGGTCATCGATCTTAGGCTTAAACACCTGCACTTTCTTTTTCGCGATCACTGCCCGGCGCAATCGCCGAATCAATTCTTCGCTTTTGCCGCTGAACATGCAGCCGCACACCACTTCTAGGCTGCCACCGGCGTGGCTGATTGTATGAGTTGAAGACATAGCTTAATAATCGGGTGTGCATTTTGGCTCAAAACGGCAAGAAATGCCAAGTGCGCGAAAAACTTCCGCTTCCCATGGTTGCCGGAAAACAAAAAAGCGCTCAACCTAGACCAGGTCGAGCGCAGTTTTCGGACATTGGCTGAACTAGCCACCCCAAGAATAACCACGACGAGCAACTACCACGATCTTATTAAATTTGTTCATAAATCCTCCAGACACGAATCAAATTTCATTGTCATTATTATTGATTTTGACAATGATTTCAGATTATAGATGAAGGATTACAGTTAGGCAAATGAGTTTTGTGTAGCTGCGGATAGGTCCTCTCCCTCAATTTTCGGTCGCTCTTCGTCGGGGAAATGTTCAATAATTATGTCACCAAACGCCGTCTCCTGATACACCCGCACCACATAACGTTTGAGCAGTTCGAGCAATGCCAGCAATGTGACGACGATTTCAACCCGCGTGTCCACCCCTTCCAACACATCGCTAAACTTAATACGCTGCTCGGTAGCAATAATGATCTCAATTTTGGCCATGCACTCATTTACGGTGAAAGGCAGGCGTTTGACGACTGTGCTGGCTTCCGGTGGTGGAGTCCATTTGGCGACAAGGCGCTGCATCACCTTGGCGATTAGATCGAGTGAGACGTTGTCCAATGGCAGCTTTTTGCCCTGTGGTCGCGCTATGTTAGGTGGCTGGGCAGGATAAGAGCGCAACCCCAACTCCTGGCGCATCTTCAGCACTTTGGCCGCGTTCTTGAAGATCTGATAAGCCTTGAGCTGGCTCAACAGATCATCGACATCTTCCTCTTCGTCGGGGGTCAGCGTCACTTGTGGCAACAAGGCGCGACTCTTGAGTAAGATTAGTTTGGCTGCCACCGCCACAAATCCGCTGATCGAACGCGGATCGCGGTTAGGCATCGTTGTCATGTAACTGATAAATTGATCAGCCACCTGCGCTAATGCCACCGCCGTAATATCCAATTGGTTCTCTTCGATCAACCGCAACAAGACATCCAGCGGCCCTTCGTAATTGGATAACCGCAAATGAAAATTTCCTTGCTCGGCATAACGCTGCAACAAAGTGCTATTCTGCGGCTCACCGTCCGCGTTCGAGGGCATATTAACGAGTTGCCCGTTTAGGCTTACAGTGTTGGCGCTATTCGTGTTGGGGTTGTTTGGACTGTCACTCATGGTTGCATGTGCTTTAATGTCGATTGTATACGGGCGGGCACCTGCCCTCGATCCAGCACACAGCAGGAGTACTTAGCGAAAACCCTCCCGGATGCTGCCAGCATCCGGG
>JANMVQ010000015.1:0-32122 GCA_031392845.1 Chloroflexota bacterium | reverse complement strand
CAATTCTTGTGACGCATGACGTTTGACGCATGACGCTTGATGATTAATCCGGATGGCAACAAACAAACGCGATTACTATGAAGTGCTAGGGATCCAGCGCGGCGCGGCTGCGGACGAAATCAAGAAAGCTTTCCGCAAGCTTGCGCGTCAGTTTCATCCGGATGTCAACCGAGAACCGGACGCTGAATCAAAATTCAAAGAGATCAACGAGGCATATGAAGTGCTGAGTGATGAGCAGAAGCGCGGTGCCTATGACCGCTACGGGCATGCGGGCACCACCGGTGCCGCTGGCTTTGGCGGCGGGTTTGAGGGCGGTGGCTTCAGTGACATCAACGACATCTTCAACGAATTCTTTGGCGGATTTACCCGCCAAGGTGCTCAACAACAACGACGTGGACCGCGCCGCGGGGCCGATTTGCGTTATGACTTGAAGCTCGATTTTCTTGAGGCCATTTTTGGCGTTGAGAAAGAGATTGAAATTGTTCGCAACGAAGGCTGCACACGCTGTAAAAGCAGTGGGGCCGAGCCAGGTAACTCGCCTACCCGGTGCCGCACTTGCAACGGCACAGGCGAAGTACGCAAAGTGCAGCAGAGCATTTTGGGCTCGTTTGTAAATGTGACAACCTGTTCGACCTGCGGTGGCACGGGCGAAGTGATCACGGTGCCATGCAAGCAGTGCGGTGGCAAGAAACAAATCCGTAGCACCCGGACTTTGATGGTGAATATCCCGGCAGGTGTGGACAACGGTACGCAAATTCGCTTGAATAGTGAAGGCGAGCCGGGTATGAATGGTGGCCCGGCGGGCAATTTATATGTTGTGGTGGGCGTCACGCCACATGCATTCTTCCGGCGCAAGGACGAAGACATCATCGTGGAGTTGTCCATCAATGTGGCGCAGGCCACGCTGGGAGATGACATCGAAGTCCCCACGATTGACGGCAAAGAGCGGCTGACGATTCCAAACGGTACCCAAACTGGCAATGTGTTTCGAATGAAGGGCAAGGGCGTGCCGCATTTGCGCCGCAGCTCACGCGGGGACCAACTGGTGCTTGTGACGGTATCTACACCACAAAACCTCACTGTTGAGCAACGACGCTTGTTTGCTGAGCTAGCCAAAACCTTGGGCAAAGAAGTGATTCCGCAGCAGGAGAAGGGATTTTTTGATAAGCTCAAAGATGCGTTTGGTGTTTAACAAACTGAGAATTGAGAATTTGGAATTTAGAAATTGGTTCACAATAATTTTCTTAATTCTTAATTCTCAATTTTTAATTTCATGTACTGACTTTTCTGCCACCCGTACTCAGCCTGACAGCTTGATCTCCTCGCCAGTGGCTTATGTGACAGCGGCGCCTCTGCCGGAATCTACGGCTACACCGACGCTAGCCCCTTTAGCCACGTCTACCTCCCCGCCATCCACGGCGGTACCCAAGAAGCAACCCCAAGACACCACTAATGCAATCGGTTTATGGAGTGAACGCCTGATTGTCACCCAGCCTTTTACCGGATTTTTAGATCTTGCGTTTGGGCCAGGTGCGATTGAACTGCAAAAAATTAATCCTTCGTTGATTACGCTGAATGCGCGGCAATTTCATGTGGGGTTTACGGATAACTACACCAGCATTCGGCAGAGTAACCCAGCTTGGATTTTGACCGATGCGCGTGGTCGGGTTGCGTTTAGCACGCGTGACGGCATGCCGCTGGTGAATATACGTGACGAGAGTGTAAAGGACCAAATTGCGACCAATGTGGTGAATTGGATTGCCGAGCAGCGTTACGATGGCATGATTCTGAACGACGTGGGTGTTGATTTGATTCGGGCAACCAATTCGCCCACCTACACCAGCAACAAGCCGTTTACCGAGCAGCAACGGCGCGATACGGTGGAGGGGCTGATCCGCGTGATTCGAGCCAAGGCGCCCGACAAGATTTTGATCGTTGGCGGCTATGCTTGGCGAGATGGCACGGCTTATGCGGCGCGTTCGTCCGAGGCTGCTGATCTGGCTGCGATTGGCGATGGGGTGCACATCGATGAATTTTTGCACAGCCCAATTTCGGATACTACACAATTCCGAGATGATGCCGCTTGGCGGCGCGATATTGACTATTTAAGCGCGATCTCGAATGATGGGCGGATTGTATTGGTGACCACACGGTTGAATCCAGCGGAGACCAACATCGATTTGATCCGGCAGTGGTTGCGCTATACCGTTACGTCTTACTTGTTGGGCAAAAATGGGCCACGCACCTATTTGCAATTTGACACCGGCAATCTGAACTATATCGGTGAGCCCGAATTCCGCGCGCCGCTAGGTGCCCCTGAAGGCGATTACGTCAAACTCGACAATGGCGTGTATCAACGTAAGTTTGCGCGGGGTATCGTTTTGGTGAACCCTACTGATAAGACCATCGAAAATATTGAACTGGACACCGATTACACAACTCTTTCCAACACGCCCACTCGTAAGATTGCGTCGATGGGCGCACATACCGGAATCATTCTCTTGAAGGCGTGAGTTGTTAATTGTCGGGTGGGGGCGGCAACGGCTTAGTGGGTGGCGGAACAGGAGTCGGTGGTGGTGGGGGTACAGCGGTTGGCTCGACAGGCGGTGGAGGAGGAGGCGCTTCTGTTGGCTTGGGTGCATCAGTGGGCACGGCTATTGCGGTGGGTGCTGCTGTAGGTTGCACCGCTGTAGGAAGCACGCGTGGGGGCGCTCGCCGAGTTGGTTTAGCAGTGGGCCGAGCTGTAGCTTTCGGCACAACTGCATGTATTGTAGATGGCAAACTGGTGGGTCGAACTGAAGTTGGGATAATCGCACGTGTCGCAGGCACCGCACCAATGTCGCCATTTTGAGTGCTGTTGCCGATCATTTCCACGCGTGTCACAACCGCGCCAACAACACCGCCTGTCGCAGTTGTGACACGCGTTGTTGTTGGCGCGGTTGCTGGAACTTTGGTCTCAGTAGATTGTGGGGTGACCGTTGGCGGAACGGGCGTTTCCGATGGCGCAATTTCTGCTGCCGGAATTGCTTTTGCATTACTTGCTGTATCTTGTGCGGTTTGGGTTGCTTCGGGGATACCTGCAGGCGGATCTATCACTAGGGCGCTCAAGGCTTCTGTGGCGTTGGTTGCGACTGGGGAAGGGGCAAGCGCCACATTCCGTATTGTGCGTCGTGAAAGCAATGTAGCGCTGCCGGCCACAAATAGAATAATTCCCAACGCGGCAGATACCAACGGGATCCACTGCATGTTGGGTCGCACGGCAGGTTGTGGCTTGGGTGTGTGCTTAACCATCGCTGTGCCATTGTCAAAAACGATGGCCGAAGCATTGTCGTTAGTGTGTTGCGCCAGTGCACCTTGAATCAATGCTTGGGCTGCGTCTTCGGGACGGACTGGATTACTGGCCAGCGTGGCGATTGCGTTGTCGTTCAACACCCGATAGATTCCATCGGTGCAAAGAATAATACGGTCACCCGATTCGACTGATTTGGATGTTTCCAAAATGCCGCGGGCCGGGCCAAGCAAAAAGCGTGGGTCTTGGACAGTGTCGCCTAATGTGGTGAGGGACATGATCTGACCATTGCGTAATACATAGGCACGCGCATCGCCTACCCAAGCCACATGTAACAGGCCATTAAAAATAGCTGCGGCAGCGATCGATACGGCCATGCCGTCGCACTTAGAGTAGATAGATTCGCGGTCGAGCAGGGTTAGGGCGCTTTCTAGGCTGGTACGTAAAGCCAGTTTTGGATCTTGAATGGTTTGCCGACCATAGTACGATTCAAGAATTTTGAAAGCTGACATTTGTGCAGCGCGTTGGCCGCAGCGCACACTGGCAGAACCGTCGGTCACTACTAGGCAAATGCCTTTTTTAGCGATTTCGGTTTCATCGTCATAGCGCGTAAAGGCGATAAAGTCTTCATTTACGATGCGCGATCCACTATGACTATCTGCACCCCAGTCCGCAGTCAGCTTTTCTGTCATAACAGCTTAGATTCCTCTACTTATCGGAAACTCTCATTCCGATGTTTTATTCAAACCATACCCCTTTGATATCCAGGAGTCTAGGAGTATTGAGCGATAGTGTTGAGCAATGATGGACACAAGATTAAGCAAACTGATTGATTAGTAAATGCTTAATCATTAACGCACATTCTGTTGGGGGGAGGATCAGGTTGTGACCTTCACGAATTGTAGCGCAAAATCACTTAGAGTGCGTAAAATCTTTGGGCTATGCCCAAGAACCTATGGAACCAAGACCAGCCTGATTTTCAGCAGAAGGAGGTCTTAATAAGAGCAGTAGATGCAGCTATACCCGGATCCGGGCCTGGATTTGAACCGAACGCCCTGGCCGATTTGGTTAAACGGTCGCGTTTATTGGCCAGTGATCGCACTATCGCTAATATTTTTGGCGGGAATACGTCGGTTAAAGTGATACAGACAGACCATGTTGGCCGGGCCCTATCGGTGCTGTGGGTAAAAGGGAGCGGCATAGATATGGCCTACTGCACGTCGGCGGATTTTGCCGGGCTGAAACTAGACGAGGTCTTGCCGCTAATGGAGCGCGACTCTCTGAGCGATGAAGAGATGGTGACATATCTCAACCGATGTGTGTTCGAGCCGGGCCGCCCGCGTCAATCTATTGATGCGTTGTTACATGCGTTTATCCCGTCCCCGCATGTCGATCACACACATCCGGATGCGATCATTGCACTAGCCTGTGCTGCGCGGGGTGAGGCGGCAGCGCGCGAGGTGTTTGGTGATGCGATGATTTGGGCGGAGTACAGGCGGTCCGGCTTTACCTTGAGCAAACAAATTGGGCTAGCGCTCCGGGCCAACCCACAGGCTACCTGTGTGATTATGGGCAAACACGGGTTGATTACTTGGGGTCAAGATTCTAAGTACTGCTACGACAACACCATTGCCATCATCCAAAAAGCCGAAGATGCGCTAAATGCTGCTCAGAGGCGCACTTTTACGGGGGTTGATGTGCCTGCCTTGCTTGCTGAACAGCGTTCAAGTCTAGCTGCGCAGATCATGCCTATTGTGCGCGGTGCAGTCAGCGCCCGTCAAAAGCAAGTGGTGCGGTTTGATGACAGTGAGGCTGTCCTGAAATTCGTCGGCACGGCCAAGGCCAAGGCACTCTCGCAAGTAGGGGCCGTTTGCCCTGACCACTTGGTGCATACCAAACGGGTGCCGTTGTTTGTGGATTGGAAACCCAAGTCTGAGGATAATGAGTTTGATACGCTGAAGACGGCAGTGCGTGAAGGCCTGTCCCGCTATCAGTCTAATTACACTGATTATTTTGCGCTACACAATAACAGCAATAGCCCCAATCCCTCAGACCCAGGCTCCGATTTACGTATGGCGGATCCTAGCCCACGCGTGATTCTGGTGCCAGGCGTGGGGATGTTTACGATTGGGCGAGATGTGGCTGCGGCGGAAATCTCGCGCCAGCTTTACCAGCGGGCCATAGCCGTCATGGATTTGGCGGAACGGATGGAGGAGAGTGATACGTTTTCATCGTTAACGCCTAAAGAAGCGTTTAATGTGGAGTATGGGTCTTTAGAGTTATATAAGCTGAGCCTGCGTCCACCAGATGGGGAATTGACCGGACGGGTAGCGTTGGTGACAGGCGCTGCAAACGGTATTGGTCGGGCGATTGCGTTGCGGCTGGCGCAAGAAGGCGCACATGTTGTCATTGCTGATATTGCAATGGATGGCGCAAAGGCTACGGCGGATGACATTATCAAGGCTCATGGTTCGCGTCGAGCACTGGCGGTTAAGTGCAATGTCACGCGGGAAGACGAGGTGATCGACACGTTCAAATCCGCTGTCTTGGCTTATGGTGGCGTGGATATTGTAGTGAATAACGCGGGCATGTTTCTAGGCAATCCGATAGAGCAGACCAGTCTAGAAGACTGGCAGCGACTCAGTGATGTTTTGGGGACTGGTTATTTTCTGATCGCCCGCGAGGCATTCCGGGTGTTTAGGGCACAAGCACGGGGTGGCTCGACGATTTTTATCGGTAGTAAGAACTCGGTTTTTCCGGGCAAAAATGTGAGTGCGTACAGTGCCGCCAAGGCAGCCGAGCTGCATATGGCACGTTGTCTGGCGGAGGAGGGAGGCGCGACGGGCATTCGAGTCAATACAATTTTGCCGGATGCTGTGGTGCGCGGATCAGGCATCTGGGACAGTGGTGCGCGCGAACAACGTGCCCGAAACTATGGCATTAAGCCAGATGAACTAGAGGATTACTACCGTGCTAGAACCACTCTCAAAGTGAGTATTTATCCTGAAGATGTGGCCGAAGCTGCACTGTACTTCGCCTCCGACAAATCGCTCAAGACGACTGGTGCCATCCTGACCGTAGACGGGGGTGTGGCGGGGGCGTATTCGAGATAGCGGTCAGCAGCAGTAAAACGCGGCTTAAAATTTGGTTCGTGACTTGTGACTCGTCTCACCAAGGATTAAGCACTTTTAACTTTTAACTTTATATGAGCATTCCCTTAAAAGCAGTAATCGTGGGTTGTGGTGGCATGGCTGAACACTGGCTGAAATCCGCAGTGGAAGTTCCGGATATTCAACTGGTGGGCTTTGTCGATGTTAATGTTGCTGCGGCAAATGCTCGGCGCGATCAGTTTGCACCAAATGCAGTAACGGGCAACGATCTAGGGCAGGTGTTGCAGCAGACGCAAGCCGATATCGTATTTGATGTGGCCATTCCTGAAGCGCACCATGCCATCACATTGACAGCGCTGGCGCATGACTGTCATGTGCTGGGTGAGAAGCCATTGGCCAATAGCATGGCCGAAGCACATGAAATGGTGGCCGCCGCCGAGAAAGCCGGTAAGTTATTCGCCGTCATTCAGAACCGTCGTTATATGGAGCCGATTCAACGGCTGCGTGAATTTTTGGCGACCGGGCAACTGGGCCAACTGACCACTGTCAATTGCGACTTCTATCTTGGCGCTCATTTTGGCGGGTTTCGCGACCGTATGCAGCATGTGTTGCTGTTAGATATGGCGATTCATACATTTGATCAGGCTCGTTTTCTTACCCAGACCGATCCAACAGCCGTGCTGTTTGCAAAGGAGTGGAACCCGGTAGGGTCATGGTACGACCACGATGCATCGGCCATCGCAATTTTTGAGATGAGTGCTAAAACAGGTCAGATTGACAAAAGCGATGGAAAGGTAATTTATACCTATCGTGGCAGTTGGTGTGCCGAAGGTGCAAATACCACATGGGAGGCCGACTGGCGTATCATTGGCACGCACGGCAGTGTGCGCTGGAATGGCGGGGAGCAGATTCAAATCGAGCTGGTGGCCGAGCCTGGTGGGTTTATCTCTAAGACTAAATCAGTGGACTTGCCAAGTTTGACCGATTCATGTAAAACTCAGGGACATCGCAGCCTCATCGCCGAATTTGCCGAATGTGTGCGCGAGAAAAAGATACCCGATACAATTGCTAAGGACAACATCAAAAGCCTAAGCATGGTGTTTGGTGCGATTGAAAGTGCCACGTTGGGCAAACGAATAGAGTTGGCGTAAAAAGCAATAGCGAGAACGTAGATTAGTCGTTGTTTAGGCGTTTGGTGGGCGTCAAGTAAACCAACGACTGCCCTACGAGGCTCAAAGGGAGAGATTTGACGCTTTCCAAAAGTTCTTGCTATTACTACAATAACGTTGAATCTAGGTGTCTTGGACAGTAAGTCTTATCTCGGGGTCAGTTCAGGTTTCAGAGGGCACGTTAAAATTAGCCCAGTTGACAATATAGCGGGATAGGGCTAAATTTCCGTATAGTCTATTTAAACAAGTCAAGTGAAGGTCGAAAGTAAAGTTCAGGAGGTACATGCAAATGATTTCTGTAAAGCGTTTCATTGGTCTAGTCCCAGCTTTGGTACTCGTGTTGTCCGCCTGCGCGAACAACCGCGCCACCGAAGTGGGTGACCCAAATAGTGATTTCTATCTCGCTCTCCCGCGAATTGAAATCAGCATCGACAAAGAAGGTAACCCCTCTTTGGCGAATATCGACCTCAAGACGGTTGAGGCATTGACCGGTAATACCGTTGATTTGAGCCAGTATCGCTTGGACCCAGGCTACGTGACCTGGTTAACCAGCGCTGGCGTGCAGCATATTGAGATTGTGCACAAAGGCGACGGACTGTTCCTCTTCCAGAACAACAAGCCCCTGCCACACGTTGGCTGGAACGGCGAGTCTATCGCCTCGGTCGGCAGCACAGTGGCTGACTTGGGTGGCAAGATGGGCATGATGGATGCGAACCAGGCTAATCTGGTCAAGAAACTGATGCCCTTCCTACGCCGCTTGGGTGTGGACATTGCAGTCAAGTTCCCGGTAGCAGATGGCGCAGCCCCGGTTGAGTTGCGCGCAGCGGGCGGCAAGATCGACGCTAAGGCCAGCCCGGCCAGTGACCCAATTGTGCAGACCAAACTGGTGGTGAACTATGACGCCGCCGGCACGCCTTCGGTTGCAGGATTGAGCGCCGCTGATTTAGCCGCGATCCCTGGTATGGAAGCCATGAATGGTTTGAATCTTGATCCCACCCTAATCAAGAACATGACCGATTTAGGCATTCAGCATATCTCTCTCAAGACTGATAAAGACGGTGTATTGATTGCACTGAACGATAAGCAGCTGCCCAGCATCGTCTGGACAGACGAATATCTTCAGAATAGTGCTCAGTTGTTCACTGCATTGAACACTTATCCTGAGTTGGCCCAAGTGAATGCATTGGTCACGGAACTGTTGCCGAGGTTGAAGGACGCAAATGTCGAACTGGCGTTGCGGTTCCCATTGGCCCCAGGCGCACAACAGCTCCCCAGCCCACTCATCACATTCGCACAATAGTTTCGGAGACCTTAACTAGATGAATGTACCTAGCAGATACGGCCTCTTGCGAGTCGTCGGTTGGTTGCTGAGGATCCTCGCACTCGTGATTTTGATCGCTTGTATCGTGGGTGCCTTCTGGATCAGCAACAACACGGCTTTTGCGGGAAGTGGCGGTAATATCCTTACTCCTATTCTGATTGTGGTTGGTATTGCCAACTTCATCGGTTGGTGGATTCGGGGTAGCGTGTTGAACCTGCTTGATGATGTTGAACAGCGCACACGTGCCAATGCGCAAGCAATTGAGCGTGTGATGCGTTTGACTGAAGTCCAAGTCACCTCGGGTGGCATGACAGGATCGTCAACGCAGCCGCTTCCAGCAATGCGCGACAGATAGGCACGCCAAATAACTAACAAGCTGCCGCGATAGTGCGGTAAATTCAGAACCTACGGCGGGTGAATCAACTTGATTCATCCGCCGTGCTTTTTTTCGCCCACTTAAACCGCTATAATTTAGCTCGATTATGCAGGAGGCATTGGCTCAACCCGTGGTGCAGCTCTCTCCGCCGTTTCTACGCCGTCATTACCGCACCATTATTGTGGTCTCTCTGTTGATCGCTGATCTTATCAGCATCACGCTGGGTTTTTATTTGGCTTATCGGGTTAGGCTAGCCCTTCCTATTCCTGATCAGGCGCAGGGGGTGTCGCGGTTTCTGTCATTGATGCCCTTGCTATTGGTGCAGGCTATATCGATCATCATCGCATTCTTTTTCGCCAAAATGTATCACCGTAACCGCACGCGCTATTCAACAGACGAGCTGCAGGCTATTTTGTCTGGTGTGTCGATCGGTACTCTGATCAGTATCGCGGTTTCTGCCTTTACGTTCAAAGCCAATTTTGATTACCCACGTGTCATGATTATCTATGCTTGGATATTTACTGGCGTGCTGGTGATCGTTCTGCGAGCAGTTCAGGCGCAGGCTCAACGCACCCTACAAGCGCGTGGATATGGCCGGACACGTTTGTTGGTGGTGGGTTCGGGTGACCCGGTGGATCAAGTATTGCAGCGAGTGCGTTTGAATCCCAGGCTGGGCTATGACTTAGTGGGTGTCGTAGGACATGGCCCATTGAGTCCACCCAATGTGCGCGTTCTGGGAGATGTGGCGCAGCTGGGCCAGATTGTTGAGCGCGAGGCGATTGACGAAGTGATCCTGGCCCTGCATGACGCCACCGATGAGGAGATGGTGAACTTGATCTCGCGGTGCGATCGCAGCACGATCAGCATTAAAGTCGTGCCGGATATGCTGCAACTGATGGCCGGGCATATGTCGATCGGTGAGTTAGGCGGCTTGCCATTGCTGAATGTGCGCGATGTGGCGTTGCGCGGTTGGCGATTGAGCTTGAAACGAGCCGTCGATATCGTAATCTCTGCGATTACTTTGGTGTTGATCTCACCCATCTTGCTATTTATCGCACTGCTAATCAAGCGAGATTCGCCGGGGTCGGTATTTTTTGTCCAAGAACGGATGGGGTTGGATGGCCGATCCTTTCCCATGATCAAGTTTCGCAGTATGCGCATTGATGCGGAGCAGCTGGGCACTTGGACGGTGAAAGATGATCCGCGTCGCACCCGACTAGGCAAGTTGCTCCGGCGCACTAACATCGACGAACTGCCACAATTCATCAATGTTATTTTGGGTGACATGAGTGTGGTTGGCCCGCGTCCAGAACAACCCTATTATGTTGAGGAATTTCGCAAGCAAATTCCGCGTTATATGGAGCGCCACCGTGAGAAAGCCGGGATTACCGGCTGGGCGCAAGTGAACGGTTTGCGGGGTGATACCTCGATTGAAGAGCGTACCAAATATGATTTGTGGTACGTCGAGAACTGGTCGGTCTGGCTGGACATCAAGATTATTCTGCGTCAACTATTGCAATGGATTGTGGTGCCAGACGAGAATGCCTATTAAATAAAATCGGGCTCTACCGGCTTTGACGGGAAACTTGTCATTCCGAACGCAGTGAGGAATCCCAGTGGCGTTAATCGTAAGTGTTTCGCCACTGGGACCTTCGGTTCGCTTTGCTCAGCATGACAACGCTATTTCCCGCTAAAGTCGGGAGAGCCTAAAATCGGCAAGTCAAGACGGCTTGCGATCAACGCAAAATCCGTTGAAATGCGGTGTTTTGGTGTGCCAAAACCGAAGGACTTTGTCGATTTTATGCTATTACTCAAGCTATTCCCGATTTTTTTTCGCGAATTACGCGAATCAGTGCGAAAAAGATTGGTGAAGATGCACGCGATTCGCGGATTTTAATAGTCCTAAGCAACTACGACTTTATTCAGACCAGCAACGCTTTTTCGTGGGTCAATAGCCATTCTTTTGCCTTTAGTCCGCCGCCGTAGCCAGTAAGTTTGCCATTGCTGGCAATCACCCGGTGACACGGGATGATAATGCTGATGGGGTTACGGGCATTGGCCCGACCTACGGCGCGCTGAGCAGCTACCCGCTTAAGACGGCGTGCGATTTCGGCATAGGTGGTGGTACGGCCATAATCTACGGCGGATACTTCGGCCAGCACCCGCTTCTGGAAATCGCGACAGGCACTTAAATCCAAAGGCAGGTCGAATATTTTACGCTTGCCTTTGAAATATTGCCGCAATTGAGTTTTGGCTTTGTTTACCAGTCGGCAGGATTTGCCCACGGGTGTGCTCGGTGCGACAAAGTGCACACCTGTGATAGCCTCGCGGGTGCCCTCTATAAGTAAGGTGCCAATAGGTGTGTCGAGTAAGGTTTGATACATGAGCTATATTACAATCGCTAACTGAAGCTGTGTCTGATTGAAGATGCAATTGCCTATTTCGTCAATCTTTTAATCTTTTAATCTCGCAATTTCTCAATCGCTTATACGCCTATTCGCTTACGATGTCAGAATTAAATTTGCTTTCCAATGAACGCCTGCTGGAGCTGTATCGTCAAATGGTGCTGATACGGCAGTTTGAGCTGCGGGCGATTGATGAACGCCGCCAGGGGTTAATTCCTGGTTTTATTCATCCCTATATAGGTGAAGAGGCGTGTGCGGTGGGTGCGTGTGCGGTGCTCAATCAGGACGATGTCATCACTAGTACCCATCGTGGACATGGCCATCTGATCGCCAAAGGTGGCGACGTGCGCTACATGATGGCCGAGCTAGCTGCCCGTGAAAGTGGTTATTGTGCTGGTAAAGGTGGCTCGCTGCATATGACTGATTTTGACTTGGGTATCATGGGTGCCAATGGGATTGTGGCTGGTGGAATTCCCATGGCGGTAGGGGCAGCGCTGGCGTTTAAGAAGCAAGCCCAGGCAGGGCAACCTATGCGTGTCGCAGTGTCTTTTTTTGGCGATGGAGCTACTAACGAAGGCGCCTTTCACGAAGCATTGAATTTGGCCGGGTTGTGGAAACTGCCAGTTATTTTCTTTTGCGAGAATAACCAGTATGGCGAAGGCACTCCTCAGCATAAACAGGCGCCATTGCTGCAACTGAGCAAGCGGGCCGAAAGCTATGCCATCTATGGCAGTACGGTCGATGGTAATGATGTGCAGGCAGTCTATGCCGAGATGGCTGAGGCAGTCGCACGCGCTCGATCTGGGCGCGGTCCTTCGCTAATCGAAGGGATGACTTATCGCTATCGTGGACACTATGAAGGCGATCCGCAGGTATATCGAACACAAGCTGAGGTGGATGGCTGGAAAGTTCTGGACCCACTGCCGCGTTGCAGACATAACTTATTGCAGCGCCAGATAAGTGAAGGGGCTGTGGAAAACATCGAAGGTGAGGCGTTTGAGCTAGTTGAAACGGCGATTTTATTCGCCAAAAATGCACCCAAAGCCAGAAAAGAGGACACCCTAAATGGTGTTTACGGGGACACGCATGCGAATTTGGTGTTCTAGTTATTGAAATCTTTGGCAAGAAATGCAATTCTTTAATCTTCCTCAGACTGAGGACTTATCCCCAAACACCCTATCTTTTCCCCAGTTGACCCCCCACTTGTCCACATCATCTAGCCGTTATGCAACTTACGAATGAGGTTTAATCTAGGACTAAAGTATTAGATAGACTCGCGCCGTAGTATTTTCTAAGTGATTCAGAGAACCATAAATGGGTCTGCTTTTTGATTTGACGCCATATATGGGTGTCGCGATATGATGAGAATTCTGCAATATATTCAGCTAGGGTGTGTATAACATGTGGACGAACTGGGGTCGATTTTCTGACAATGGGCAGGAATTCCACAAGCTGCTGCGAATTTGGTATCGAAACATCCTGTTGTTTACGGTGCTCGTAGTATCTTTGCGCTGGGATGTTGCTCCGGTCAACGATCGTGGGATTAGTTTGGATCAAGTTACTGCCCCGTATCGCTTTGGTTTGGTGGATTGGACTGCACGCGCGGCGATCAGCAAACTGGGCGCCGAGCTGATGTCCCCGCAACGCGTCATGAGCGATGCTGACCAGGTAGCTTTTGTGCGCGACTATGTGCAGCAGCTGGAGCAATTTCAGGTTGCCGAGAACAAAGTCCGCCAGATTTTTGCCAACCCCGACGTCAAAGACGCACTGACCGAAAGTAGTGCGTTACGCCTTGAGCGAGACCAAATTCGCCAGATGTTGAATGCACGCCAAACGCTGGCCGAAGCCATTTTGCAGGAGCAACTTGAAGCTGCGCTACGCACCGAAGGGTTTGCGCTCGGTGGGCAAGTCTTGCCGCCGGTGCGGTTTCGCTTTACCGAACTGCCAGATATTTTGATCGTGTCGCGCCGCGATAAGATTGAGCGTATCGACCAACGCGAGTTGCGCACCGGTTTGACAGTCGATGAGCAGGCCAACATCGAAAATATTGTCGATAAACGCTTAAACGTGTCTTCGCTGGTCGAGCCGATCGGCGGGATGGCGACGTATCCCACCATGTTGCCGGAGACGACATCGATTAACTGGCTAGTCGGGGTGATTGCTCATGAATGGACTCACAATTATTTACTGTTCAGTCCGGTTGGATTGAACTACGCTACTGACAACACTGCACGGGTTATTAACGAAACCACCGCCAATATCGTAGAGCGTGAGATTCGGCAGCGCGTGCTCAAGCGTTTTTACCCCGATCTGCTCAATGTGCGGCATCTAGAACGATCTGACGGCGTGATTGCGCAATTGGCCAATGACGTGCATCCGCAGGCCAAATTCGATTTCAACAAAGAGATGCGTGAGACTCGCTTACGTACAGACGACCTGCTGGCCCACGGCAGGATTGATGACGCTGAAACATATATGAATCTACGCCGAGCGCTGTTTGTGCAAAACGGCTATTCCATTCGCAAGCTGAATCAGGCCTTTTTTGCTTTTCATGGCGCGTACAACGATGTGCCGGGCGGCTCACCCACTGCTGGTCGTGATCCCATTGGCCCCGCTGTGCAAGACCTGCGCAAACGCAGCGCTACCCTCGGCGATTTCGTCCGCGCCATCGCCAAAGTGCGCAAGCTGGAAGATGTGCTGGGGTCTTAGGACTATGAACTGTCTGGTCACTGGCGCATCTGGGTTTGTGGGTGCAAATTTGGTCGAGGCCATCGGGCAGAAAGGATGGCGAGCGCGGGCTATGCACCGCAACTCATCTTCGTTGAAGGCGCTGGAAGGGTTGCGCTATGAGAGTGCGATTGGCGATGTAAACGCACCGGAGACGCTGGCCGAAGCCATGCATGACATCGACTTTGTCTTTCATGTGGCGGCAGTGGCTGAGTATTGGCGGGTGGGCAAAGACAAGTTGTACCATGTCAATGTGGAGGGCACCCGCAATGTGTTGCAAGCTGCGCTGGATGGGCGGGTGAAGCGGGTGGTATTTACCAGCAGCGCAGCGGCACTGGGGCAACCCGCCTTTGGTTCTGCTCTCGACGAGAGCGCCCAATTTAACTTGCGTCCGGAGCAGTTCTATTATGGCCACAGCAAGCATAAGGCCGAGCAAGTGGTGCGGGAATTTGCTGACAAGGGTTTGAATGTCGTTATCCTGAATCCTGCCATTATTCTTGGCCCGCGCGATGTGCATCAGATCAGCGGCAGCTTAGTCACCCTGGCTGCCAAACGCGGGTTGCCGTTTTACCCTAGCGGCGGTATTTGTGTGATTGATGTGGCCGATGTATGTGCTGCGCATCTGGCTGCTGCCGAAGTGGGCGTGCCCGGTGAACGTTATATTTTGGGTGCGGAAAACCTGAGCTATGCCGAGCTGTTTACGATGATCACCCAAGTGGTGGGCAAACCTGTGCCGCGGCTACGCATTGGCGGCCCACTCTTACGCGCTGGGGCGATTGTGGTGGATGGCCTGCGCGATCTCTTCAAACTGCCTCTCCCCGTCAACGGCGATCAATTGCGCTTTTCTGCTGAGACCCTCTGGTTTTACACCGACAAAATGCGCAACGATCTTGGCATCAAGCCCCGCTCGGCCTATCACATGATTACACGCACTTATGATTGGTATCGAGCAAATGGGGTGTTGTGAAGGATGAAGTATGAAGTATGAAAGATGAAAGATTAAAGATGAAAGATGAGAAATGAAAGATCAGTTCAAACCAAAAAAGCCCTGCGCCACCGCAATGCTGCGACCTTGCCCACTCAGGGCCCAGGCTACAAAGCGTCGGGTTTCTCCTTGTGGTTCGCGCGCCGCGATCAAGCGCAATCCGCGGGATAGCCGGTAATTGCTGCTCGCCACATTTTCGCTTGTGGGCGGCAGCCCATCGATAGCGATGGCTTTTAGCAGGGTTTGGGCCGTGCCGGTGATGCGCGAGGTAGGCAGATATCCAATCGCATCGGGTCGCGACGAAATGTAATTCACCACGGTTTCGATATTGGGCAACACCACGGCGCTGGGTGAAAGCGGAATTTTTCCCATCACCACCTGATTAAATATCAGTCGTCCACCGTCCCCTTCTTCGCGCACCGTCACTTCAATCACGCCCCGATCGGGGATGCCGAAATCAGTCCATTCGCCACGCACACCGGCGAAAATATCGCGCACGTCCTGCAACGCCAACCCATTGATTGGATTTTGTTGACTGACCACCACAGCCACCCCATCCGCTGCCAAATCACCCAGCCAGGGCGTGATCCCGTTTGGACTGGGGGGCACACTGCCGGCTAGCGCCGCTAAATCAACTGTGCCGGCATAGGCCTTTTGGGCTACTTCTGCCGGGCTACCAGGTTCAATAAAAAAAACCACATTTGGGTTAATGGTGCTGTAGGCCTCGGTCAACGCCTGGATCAGCGGGTAAGTCACCTCGTCGGCAGCCAGATGCAACCGCACGGGGGTTGGGGTAATGCGCGGTGTCTCTGCCCGCGAACACGCGCTGACCAACAACGCGGCGGTAAGGCAGAGCATGGCAGCCTTGCGCCCATTACGCATCCTGATGATCGATCCCCTGCAGCAAATGCCAGGCTAGTGACTCACAGCGGGTCAGCACATCTTCGCTGATCTGATCAACTGTGTCAGTTGGGCGATGCCATGTATCCACCGGCAACCCGTTGCGTGGCAGTGCGCCCAAGCCAATCGTGCGCAGGCCATAACGTGCGCCGACACTTAATTCGCTATAAGCCAGATTCAAATCGCGCATGTGTGCCTTCAGATCGGGTTGATCGCGCATAATTTGTTCGGCGATGGCAACCAGTTTTGGGTCGCTGGGTGCCTTCACCAGAAAACGTTCGCTACGAACTACGCACGGGTCCGATTGTTTGTCGCCGACTTGATCGATCACCAAATGAATCGCATTTTTAAGTTCATCCCGATGCTGGGCAAAGAAAGCATTTGCGCCATAGCCTGCGACTTCTTCTGCGCCGGTGAACACGAGGTGGACTGCGTGTCGCTGCAAGGGTTGCTCATGTAAGCGTTGCGCCAAAGCTAGGGCAACCGCCACACCACTGGCGTTGTCGTTGGCCCCTTTGGTGAATGGCGTAAAGTCGGCCTGCACCATCAACCCAAAAGCCAGCAAGACCACTGCGCCGGGCACCAGCGCCAACATGCGCAGCCAACGCGCATCGCTGAAGATGCCGACCAGAAACAGCAGCAGCAATACTCCCATTGACAGTAAGGTGGCTGGCAACAGCCACTTAAATAGAGCTAGAAATTGTTTTGAGCTGAATAATAACGGCGTGCGATGCGTGTCCAAATGCGCTGTAATGACGATAGGTGCGCCGGTCGCTTCAGTTTGCACTGCCATTATGTGTGTGCTGACATTGACACTGTCGCCCCGACTTTGTACCCAGCGCAGTAGATTGTCTTTGAAGCGCATCTCCATCAGCAGGGCTGCAAAGAAAACGCCTCCTATAAAAAGTGCCGCCACGCTATCGACGGCCCACTGCGGCTGCCAGTACAGAAATAGGCAGATTAACAGCACGCCGGTGGCAATAGCATACGGCGCATATGCTGAGTAAGCACTATCAAATCGCTCCTTTGTCGTAGTCAGACCCAAGTCAGTTAATTGTGCCGACACATAGTTGGCAGCTTCTTCTTCGGCTTCAGTGGTGCTGCCGCGCGGGCCAATCTTCTCTGACAAATGTCGAACGTGAGCGAGGATATCCGATTGATTAGGTGGGTCAACCGCATCGAGAGCAGATTCAGATGTCATACAGCTGGATTATCGCTTACTTGCTACGCAGGAATATTTTTCAGGAAAGAAATCGCTCAGAGCTTTTAGATAACACAAAAACTTATATGCTCAAAGCGCTCTGGAAGATAGGTTTTTGGCTTGTCTGATTGGGACAGAATTTCTTTGGTAACCCGACTATTAGCCTTAATACATAGCACAAAAGTTGGATATTTTGAATGTTACTAATCACAAACATATACAAATACAACAGCTTAAATTTACGTATAGCTACAGTAGAGGAAACGTAGGGCGAACGTGGGGCGCAGATCGCAAGAATGACTATAAATATTAGCTAAGAGTCAGGGTGGGACCTCCTCTTCTCCTCCTTTTGGTTTGAGAGCCAGCTGTCGGCGTAGCTGGCTCTCGGAATTTTTCCAGCTTGTTACTATCGAATGAAACTGCAAATCGTCCCAGGCATTCTGGGCGATAAGCGCACACGCAAATGCGAATGTCCCTTGCGATTCAGATAAATTTCGCCAGATCGGCATTCGCCCCGCACACCAATACACCCACACGCTCATCTGGGTCAGGCACATACGCCCCACTCAACAATGCGGCTAGCGCGGTTGCGCCACCAGGTTCGGCAATTAGGCGCAGCTCTTGCCAAAGACGTCGCTGGGTTTCAGTGATGGCTTCGTTGCTCACAGTGACAGTCTGTGCCACATACTGACGGCAAATCTCCCAGGCCAATGTGCCGATACGTGTTGCGCCTAATGAGTCAGCAGCCACGCCGCTGACGGACACATCCACTGGTTGACCCGCTGCAAATGCAGCTGCTAGGCATTGCGAGGTATCCGGCTCCACTGCCACGAGCTTGACCCGCCCACGGTACCAAGCGGCAATACCGGCGATGAAGCCGCCGCCACCAACTGCCACCAACACCGTATCCAAGTCCGGCGCTTGCATCTCGAGTTCGCGCCCGGTGCTGCCTTGCCCAGCGATAGTTTCGGGTTGATCGTAAGCGTGCACATTCAGTGCACCCGTCTCGTGCTGGCGTTGGTTGCACGCGGCCAAGGCAACCATGTAGTGGTCGCCAATCACGTGCAATGTCGCGCCTTGTTCACGCAAGCGTTGCTGTTTAACCGGTGAGCTGATCGTCGGCACAAAAATCTCCGCCTTTAACCCCAGTATGCGTGCAGCGTACGCCGTTGCCAGCCCATGGTTGCCGCCACTGGCTGCAACTACACCGGCGGGGGGCACGGGATTGGATAAGATGCGATTGAACGCACCGCGTGGCTTAAATGACCCGGTGACTTGCAATAGTTCCAATTTCAGCCAAGTTGCCCCGCTTAGACCCAACGCACCCGTCTCCAACTTTAGGGTGGGCGTCACTCGGACATACGCTTGAATACGTCGCCAAGCTGCTTCAATTTCAATAGGTGTGACCATATAGATTCGCTTGGATCATAGTTCAACGTTCCAAATCTGTATTCTAAAATTGAATCATTGATGTCATCGATGAATAGCCTATCCTTCTTATTTCCTATAATAAAGAAATGACAATGCCTTCGTTTCGTTTATATCGTGCTGATTCGTTCGTGCGAGAGTTTAGTGCGAGAGTTACTGAGCACCTCATGTATGAGAATCAGCCCGCTGTGGGACTGGATCAAACTGCGTTTTATCCTACTGCGGGTGGGCAACCCAATGATCTTGGGCAGCTTAATGGCATAGCAGTTTCTAACGTCATCGAGCGGCCAGATGGCGTAATTGTGCATGTTTTGCAGGCTGAACTCTCGGTCGATGAGGGTGATAATGAGGGCGATGCGGTCAGCGGAATTATTGATTGGCCGCGTCGTCACGACCATATGCAGCAGCACAGCGGGCAACATGTGTTGTCGCAGGCATTTATCGCAATCGCTGGTTTGGAGACGGTAGCCGTGCATATTGGCGTAGAAGACTGCACGCTTGATCTGGCCACCCAACCGCTTACCCCAGAGCTGCTGCTCAAGGTCGAAGAAGAAGCTAACCGTATTCTTGACGAGAACCGATTGTTCAAAGTGTATGAAGTGGCATTCGATGCACTTGGCAGCGTGCCCTTGCGTAAGCCGCCCAAGAAGAGCGAAAATGGGTTGGTGCGGATTGTGGAGGTCGCGGATTATGATTGGTCGGCTTGTGGCGGCACACATGTGCGCAGCGCTGCCGAGATTGGTCTGATCAAAATACTGAAAGCCGAGAAACGCGGCAATGAGAGCCGCATTATTTTTCGTTGTGGCCGCCGAGCATTGCGCGATTATCAGCGTATCAATGCTGAAGTAAATGCGTTGGCGGATGGCTTCACCGTCGCACGCTACGAGTTGGCACAAACGGTTCAGCGGCTACGCGATGACGCCAAACTCACCCGCAAGATGCTGGAAGAGGCGCAACAACGCTTGCTGGACTACGAAGTGAGCGAATATTTCACTCAGACGGTGCCGTCAGCCAATGGCCTCAAGATCATTGTGCGGGCATACACCGATCGTGATATGAATCAGTTGCGGATCTTGGCCAAAACATTGGTTGGGCGAGACAACGTGGTGGCCTTAGTGGGTGCGGCGGGGGCCAAATCAGCATTATGTTTTGCGCGCTCGGCCAATCTAAAAATTGACGTGTCCGCTTGTTTGCGAACGGCTCTGGCTACCCTTGCGCCGGGCGTGGCCAAGGGTGGGGGGACACCCGACTTTGCACAAGGAGGTGGGCCTGAGGTAAGCTTAGAGGGGTTGACCCAGATTCTGAACGATGTTGGTGAAGAATTGGGAAGTAATCAGCAGTTTTCATTATGAAGAAGATTCAAAAGAACGTTTATGTGCAGGTGACGAGCAGTGGCCACAATGTGGGTTGTGTAGTGGGTGAAGATGGCGTAGTGTCGATCGATCTGCCATTTGCCCCGCAAGAGGCGTTGGCTTGGCGGACCCAAATCGCCGAGCTGACCGATAAGCCACTTCGGGCGGTCATTTTTACCGCATCGGATCGGGTAAATAGCGATGTCTTGGGGGCGGTCAATTTGCCGTCCATTATTCATGAGAGTGCGCTGACACAGATTCCGACGCCCGTAGAAACGGGTGCGCCCTACACCTATCCTACGGATGTGATGTCGGCGGTGATGGTGCGTGATTATGGTCCCCAACCGGAAGTGACTTATAGCGACAAAATGACGTATAGCATGGGCGTGCGCCATCAGCTGCATATCGATGTGCAATACATTGGTGGTTACGGTCCAGGCAGCGCATTTGTGAGTGTGCGTGACACCGGGGTGTTGTTCACGGGCGATCATGTGACAACAGGGCAGCCTCCGCAGTTGGCTTATGGCGACTTCACTCGCTGGAGCGATGCACTAAGCGCGTTGAAGAAAAACAAGAAAGTGACCATTCTGGTGCCAGGACATGGGCCGGTGGGTGATCTGACTGCGATAAATGAAGTGCTGGATTACATCAAGCTGGCGACGAGTCGGGTGAAGGCGCTGGTACGCGGCAATAAATCGCGTGCGGATGTGCAGGCCATCATTCCAGACATATTGGCCTTATATGCCTTGAAAGTCGGCAAAACCAATCGCCAGACGGTGGATATTGACGCCATCTCGCGAGTGATTCGCGCTGGTCTTGAGCGCATTTATGATGACTTCAAACAAGAACCCGTGGGGGGATAGAGATTGGAGAATATTACTTAATCTCTAGTCTCTAGTCTCTAATCTTCAACAAATATGATAGTTGTTGTCGGCAGTCTGAACATGGATTTGTTCATCCGGGTGAAACGATTCTTGCATCCGGGTGAATCGGCGATCGGCGAGGACTTTCACACGGCGTTTGGGGGTAAAGGGGCCAACCAAGCATACGCCATTGCTAAGTTGGGCGCGCCCGCTAACCTAAAAACGGCTATGCTGGGCTGTGTGGGTGAAGACAACTTTGGCGATCAGATGGTCGCTAATTTGCAATCAGTGGGTGTAGACACCAAAGCAATATTGAGGCGTGAAACGGTCGCCAGTGGCACGGCTATGATTACCCTCGATGCGCAGGGGCAAAACCAGATTGTGATCGCTCCGGGTGCCAATGCTACCCTCAGCGCGGCGGATGTCTCAGCGCAAGTACAGTTGTTTCGTGGGGCGCAGGCAGTGGTCGTGCAATTGGAGACGACTTTGCCGGCCGTCGAGCGGGCTTTGTTGATGGCACGTGAGGTGGGCGCACTCACGATACTGAATCCGGCACCCTATGCTCCACTGAGCGATGATTTGCTCAAGCTGTGCGACTATGTGATTCCTAACGAATCTGAGGCTACCCAACTGACCGGGGTGGGTGTGCTCAATGTGGATTCTGCTGCCGCTGCTGCCCGCATGTTGCGCAGCCGGGGTGCGCGCAATGTGCTGGTAACTTTGGGGGATAAAGGCGTGTGGTTGGAGAGCGAAGGTTATCGTGGGCATGTGCCCACTTATTTGGTCAAGGCACTGGATACTGTGGGCGCTGGTGATACCTTTCTTGGCGGGTTTGTGGTGGGTTTGCTCGAAGGGTCTGATGCAAACAGTGCCGCGCAATTTGGCTGTGCTGCCGCCGCTATCGCTGTCACCCGTTCCGGCGCACAGGATAGTGTGCCAACGCATGCAGAAGTAATTGGAAAAATGAAAAAGTCAGAATGAAGAATTAAAAATAAGCCAAGCGTAGCTCTTTTTAATTCTTAGTTCTGACTTTTCAATTCCTGAAATTTAGTTACCAGCGCGTCCGTCAAGATAACGCACGGCTTCACCTACGGTGGTGATCTTCTGGGCATCTTCGTCGGAGATTTCGCCGCCGAATTCTTCCTCAAACGCCATAATCAACTCGACAAGGTCAAGCGAGTCCGCTTCTAAATCCTCGCGGAAGCGCGCATCCATGTTCACTTTCTCTGGGGCAGTGCCAAGTAGCTTAACTGCAAGCCCTTTAACACGTTCAAATGTAGACTGATCAGACATTATTCGGTCGTTTCCTCCTGAAGTTATAGTTGAGATTGTAATACATAGCAAAAAACACCGCTGCACAAGCGGAGTTACGAGGAAAGTATGGGATGTGAAGTATGAGGTATGAATTATGAAGTAAGACGAATGACGATTGATTCATACCTCATACTTCTTAATTCTGGTTCTACCGAGTAAAACGGGATAAACCACGAATCTCACGAATTCACACGAATTATTCGTGAAGATTAGTGAGATTCGCGGTTTATTTCCCGCTAAAGTCAGGAGAGCCTTAATTCTTAATTCTTAATTCGCACTTTCTCGGAGAGAGCATGATTCTAGAACAGCGTAAGGCAGATCATATTCGGATCAATTTAGAAGAGGACGTGGCTTCGCGCATCACGACCGGGTTGGAGCGGTATCGATTTGTGCATGAAGCGTTGCCGGAGATTGACATGGCCGCGATTGATCTATCGACCAAGCTGCTGGGGCGACAACTGGGTGCGCCATTATTAATTTCGTCAATGACCGGTGGTACGGCCCAGGCGCGCGAAATCAATCGTAATTTGGCGATTGCAGCACAGCAACATGGCCTGGCGATGGGGGTTGGCTCTACGCGCGCCGCTGTCGTTCACCCGGAGCTGGCTGATAGCTTTCAGGTGCGCGACATAGCCCCAGACATTTTTCTGATGGCCAATATTGGTGCGGTGCAGCTAAATTATGGCTTTACAGTGGATATGTGCCGTAAGGCAGTCGAACTGCTGCAGGCTGATGCATTGATCTTGCACCTGAATCCGCTGCAAGAGGCAGTGCAGCCCGAAGGCGATGTAGATTGGGCCGGACTGCTGGGCAAAATCGAGAGGGTTGTACATGATGTGAGTGTGCCGGTCATCGCCAAGGAAGTCGGCTGGGGCATCTCTCCGCGGGTGGCCAAGGATTTAGCCAACGCAGGCGTGGCAGCTATCGATGTGGCCGGCGCGGGCGGTACGTCTTGGAGCCAGGTTGAGATGTATCGTGCACAAACCGAGATTCAGCGCAGGATTGCGGCTGCCTTTGCCGATTGGGGCATTCCTACAGCCGAATCCATCTGCCATGTGCGCGAGGTCGCGCCCGGTCTGCCTATCTTTGCCAGTGGCGGCCTCAAGACCGGTGTGGATGGGGCCAAATGCATCGCGCTGGGCGCAACGTTGTTTGGTATGGCCGGACCGTTGCTGCGCGCGGCCTCTGAGTCTGCCCAGGCTACGCTGGACGAGATCGCGGTGATCTTGGGGCAGCTGCGGGCGGCGATGCTATGCGTGGGGGCGAGGGATTTGGGGGCGCTGGGGCAAGTTAATCTTCTTCAAATCAAACCATGAACCGTTCATTTCCATTATCAATTTGTCATTAGGGTTGCATCCGCGCCACCGTGTCGCGCATGAGCGACCCATCTGGTTTGAGCACCCGCAGCTTGAAGACCCAATCGCCCACGTCCTGGCTGACTTTGACCAGCAGCGCGTTGCGGCCCTTCTTTAATGTGATCGGCGGTAGATCAATGTCGCGCAGGTCTTCCGGTTCGCCCGGTTTGGGCACATAGCGGTGCACGTCGTTGCGCCAGACCTCCTGACCATTTAACCAGACCGCGACACCGTCGTCGGAGTTTATGCCCAGCAGCCCTGTGCGATCTGCGGGCACATCGACCCATACAAACGCATAGGCCATTTGTTTTTCGCGTGGAGTGATAAATTGGGCAAAATCGATGCGGAAGTTGTCGCTGTGAATCGATTGGGCACGTTTGTCAGCAAGCGGTGTAACGAAATCCTTCTCGCCAATGGCATCACCAGAGAGAGTGAGATAGGGGAAGCCGCCGATCAGCCACCATGAGCGGATGTAGCCGTCGAGAGGTGGGGCGTAGAGCGTGAGGCGTTGGGCGCCGACTTCGCCTTGTGGGGATGTTGAAGAAAATAGCACGTCAATTTTTGCAGTCGAACTGAAGGGGTTGGGGATACTAAAGCTGGCTTGGTTTCCATTGCCTTCGAATAAAGTGCGCTGGGTGCGGCCTTCCTGCAGCGTGACCCGCCATGTTTGCAATGAGCGACTGATAGATGAATTTCCCTGTAAAGTGACAATTTCGCCGGGTTGGAATACATCGCCATCGGTTGGCTGAGTGATGGTGATGATGGGACGAGTATTAATTTGCACGGGCGCTGCTATAGCGATTGGCGCAACCTCGCCATAACCGATGCGGATTAGCCCACGCGAATAGATGGACAGGTAATACAAGGCACCGTCCGGACCGAAGGCAAAATCAACCGGTTCACCGACTTGGCTGGCAAACTGGCTTACGTTGCTCACATGGCCTGCCGCATCTAGCTCGGCTCGATAAATAATTTGTGTGGAGTAATCGCCAAAGAACAGATTGCCGCGCATGCTTGCGGGGAAGTTGTTGCCGATGTTGAATGCGCCGCCCGTGATCGAGGCATTGCTATTGGCGTGTGGGTAATTGAACTCGCTAGGGGTGACCGTGCTGGTGTTGACGTCTTTGCACAACGGATCAGGCTGAAACTCAGGTCGGTTCAAAGTGCCTTCTACACACGGCCAGCCAAAGTTTGCACCGGCCACCGCGCGGTCGAGCGACTCATAGGTGATCCAGCCGACGTTGCCGACATACGGAATATTGTTCTGCGGATGTAGGGCGAAGCGAAAGGGATTGCGAAAGCCATACGCCCAGATGCGCGAGCGGGCGCTGCGTGGCTGCGACCTATCGAAGAAAGGATTGCCGGGCACACCATTGCCATCCTGATTGAGGCGCAGAATTTTGCCCTGGATATTGTCGAGTTGTTGCGCACGCAGCGAGCGCTGATCGGGCGTGGCTGAGAGCGCGCCTTCTCCTAGCGAGACGAACAGATTCCCGTCGCTGGCAAAGCGCACGCTGCCAACTGAGTGATTCATGGTGTCGGACTGAAAGTCGTCCAATAGGATTTTGGCGCTGTTCCTGCGGGCGGTGTCGCCCCATTCGGTGGCGCTTTTCTGATTGAGCGTATAGCGCACTAGGCGACCCGTGCGTGGGCTGTCCCCATCGGGCGTGTCGGTAGGTCCATCATAGGCATAGAGCAAATAGAGTTGGCCGTTGCGTATGAAGTCGGGGTCGATGGCCATGCCGATGAGTCCGCGGTCGACAAAGTCATTGACTTCGTTGCGCAGGTCAAGCACCGGTTGGCCATAGATCACCCCAGCGCGCACTTGTTTGACGAGGCCACTTTTCTCGGCGATGAAGATGCGGCCATCTGGCACAAACGCAAACGCAGTCGGGTCTTTGAAGCCAGTGGCGATCTGTTTGACGTTGAAGCCAGGCGGGAGATTGAACTCGGTCTTGCGTTCCCAAACGATCACACTGTCGTCGAGCCAACGTGTGCCATCGGGGCGCAGGGCGGGCAGACGTGTGCCGGACGACGCATCGTACCAGCCCACTTGGATACGAGTTGCATGGGCGGGTAGTGTGATGTCGCGGGTGTCGCTGATGATGTCGCCATTAGCGCATAAGCTGGTGGGGTATTCGCCGTTGTAGGGTGGGCCATCAAATTGGGTGATGAGGGTGTTGGCGGCATCGAATACATGCACGAACAGAGCATAGTCTTTGTCGGGTGCGTTGCGGCACAGCCAGCCGAAATGCAAGCGGTTCTCATCTGTGATTGCAAAGTGTCGCAGGGCGAGACTTTGGCCAAACAGCGCCAGTGGCGGGTCGGCCTTGTTGCTAGCCGACGATGGTGGCCCAACCCGGACGCGGCCAAGCAGTACTGAGTCATTGCCGTTGTCGATAGGGACAAAGCCCGGTTGTGGATATTGCTGATATAGACGTAACTCCACGCGGGCAGCAGTGGGTGCGAGCGCATGGAAAGGGATGATGTAATCGTCCCGAAAAGCTTGCCCAACCGACCATTGGGTGGTGGCAAATTGGCCGTGATAGGGCAGTGTTTTGAGTGTGCCGATGGTATTGCCGTTGACATCAATGACGCGCAGATCGACGCGATAGCTCTGGTCAATCTTATCGAGCGCTTGCCAATATAGGGTGATGGGTAGCTGATCTCGTTGTGGCGTGCCTACCTCGGCGTGCAACAGCTGCACACGGTTGCCGAAGGTATAGTCAGCCTGAGCGGGGAATTTGGCGCGTTCGACTTCGCTCAGAAAAGTAGGTGCGGCGAAGGCCGGGCGGATGATCCAAAAGGGTGTCAGTAACGACAGTGCAAACAAACCCCCACTGACGCACAGCGCCATCCCACGATGCCATTTGGCTGGCACCAGCGCCATCCACCCCATGACCATGAGTAGCGCGACAGGCGCCACCCCCGGCAGAATCAAGCGCCCATTTTCGGTACCAACATAGCTGCGTAGCCATAATGTATATGAGCCGAGCAGGGCTAGTTCCCACATTAGCAGCGTTGAAAGTTGAAAGTTGAAAGTTGAAAGCTGAAAGTCATGACGCGCTTCGCGGACGTTTGCTGTTTGCTCCTTGACACCTGACACCTTGCCCCTGACACCTCTTGACACCCACCCCCCCACTGCCAACGCCAGCGCGGCATAAAACACTCCGTTGATCCAAGCCGGGTAATGCAACTCGATGCCGAGCACGCCCCAATAGGACTCCAATATTTGTGGGAGGGTAGTGATGATCTCGCGGATGGATAGCGGCGGCATACGCAGAAGCGCAGCGTTGGCGGTCTGCACTTGTTCCCAAGCCAATGGATTGCCGTAGTTGATTTGGTTGAAGAGCAGCCACGGGCCAGCGATGATGGCGAAACCGCTCAGGAGGGCTGTGAGGCGTGAGGTATGAGGGGTGAGGCGTGAAGCGTCAGGGGTGGAGCGTGGGGCGAGAACCACGGTGAAAATTGCGGGCAAGAGCAAGCCGATGCCACTTAGCTTGCACAGCATCGCCACACCCATTAAGACACCCAGCACAAACGCCTCACGCCTCACGCTCCACGCTCTACGCCCTTCTCCCTTCGCTCCACGCTCCATGCGCCACATTCGCACCATCCACCAACACGCGACTGTGGCAGCCAGGGTGATTGCGCCGTCGTTGTTCACGATGCTGCTCATATGGATGAACTTGGGGTTGAAGGCAACGAGGATCGCGGTGAGGAATGCTGAAAGCTGAGAGCTGAAAGCCGAGGACTGACGCGTGGCTTCTAGCGCGATTTTGTAAGTGAAGAAAACCGTCAGGGTGCCTAGAACCATCGACACCAATCGCCCAATATGGACTGCCCACACGGTGCTACTCCAGGGCCAATATTCTTGAGAAGTATGTAGGTGCAACGGGCGCACACTTTTGTAGTCAGCGTTGAGTGATTTGTCGAACCAGTCCGGATTCAAGTGGCTGAGTTCCGCTAACTGACTGCGGTCAAACGGGCTTATGGCAAGCGCGACGACAACATAATATAGTGGCGGCTGGGTGACTTCGTGCGAAGGCAGGTCGTGTTTGAGGTCAGGCAAACGCCGTTCGCTGGCCAAGTAATCAGCGTAACGAAAGTGGGCTACTTCGTCCGACGCTTCAAACACCGGTAACACTACATTGTTGATGAGACATAGCGCGACGAACGCGACAACAATTCGCTGAATTGAGAATTGAGAATTCAGAATGAAGAAAAGAGAGCGCCTAAAGTCGAGCGCCCTGTCTTCATTCTCAACGTTGTGCGTCAATTCTGAATTCTTCATTCTCAATTTCTTAATTTTCTAATCTCTAATCTCTAATCCTAATCACGTGTCAGCCACGCAAACAGATTTCGTGCGAACTGGCGGTTGTCGGCTTGGTCGAGATCGCTGCCTGGGCCTGGGCCATTTTGAAAGAGATTGCGGTCGCACACGCTGGCCAATCGTCCGCCATTGGTATGTTCAATCGCCACAACGCAGGCCACCCGATCATTGGCTTTAAGTCGAGCGCTATCGGGTGGGGGCAGAATGCAGCCGGGACGATTCTGCGGCAGACATTGGGCAAGCACCTGTACATTGGCAGGTGCATTTGCAGTGATGAGCAACTGACTGATCCCTTCCACCTGTAACGCGCGCACCCCGTTCATAACAGGATGAGTAGTGAGCACATCGCTGATGCGCGTAGTCGGCTGAAAATTGTCACTGAACACGTTAAGGCCGAACTGCTCCAACAAGCCGTTATCGCTATTCCAATTCTGTGGACCATATTGAAAATCGGCATAAGTCAGGATACTGCCACCGCCAAGATAGTAATTGACTAGCGCGGTTACTTCATCGTCGTATAGCGGTCGTGCGTTTGATCCCAGCACGATTAATGCGTAATCGGATAGCGCGGACAAGGTGAGTGTTGTTTGGGGGCCCAAAATCCATTCATCCACACTCAATTGCAGATCGCGCTCCAAAATCTCGCTCCGCAAATGGGTGAAGCTTTCCGGATGGCTGCCGTCATCACGCACGCGCGAATGAGGATAGCCGTTCTCAGGGATGTGGTCGCCTTGCACAAACAGCACCCGCCGTGGGCTGATGGTATGGGTCCGCAATGGCGAGGCCAGTGGTGAGCGCATGGTTTGTGGCGCAGTGGTCGAGATCACTTGCACCGTGGGTGTAGGCGGCAGGGGTTGGGTCGGGACAGCGGTGCGGCGCGGGCGCGGGGTGAGAGTCGGTGAGGGAAGGGGTGTTTCTTCTGCTGTGCAGGCGGCTGCCAGCACGATCAGCACAAACAAAAGGTATCGCATCAAACGCATACTTGCAAATTTACCTCATTGCGCATTCGATATGGATAGTTCTCGTAGAGACGCGCGGTAAGCGCGTCTCTTTACTGTGTTGCGCTCGTAGAAGACGCGCATACCGCGCGTCTCTACGAGCGATGGGATAGATACGATTAATTGCGTTTGACCAACGGCATATACAGCTTGGTTGGCACTTGGATCACATCGACGCGGGTCGAGGCCAGCAGCGTTTCGTTGCTGGACGAACCAATATTGACCAGACCAAAATACAGTTCATTGAGCGCAAGCGTCTTGCTGAACGATACGATCGGATTGATCAGATCACCGGCCACCATGGAGGTAGGCACATTGGTCACCTGCAGCGCTGGGCTGTTGGTGCGCATGGCTTCCCATTGGGTGAGGGTTACGCTGCCAGGTGAGCTACTGAAGTTGTGCACTGCGATTAGCACATTGTTGCCACGTTCGGCAGGTAATGTCACATCATCGGCCAACTCATTGGCACTGCCACCCGCGCTGGCGCTGATTAAGTCGAGTGGGAAGTCGAAACCATCGCTGTCAAAATCGTAAAGCAGATACAGGTCGACATCGTCCAATGTACTGCTGGTGCCGACGACCAAACGTCCGGCATCGGCGGCCAAGGTGCGGGTGATCAAAGCCCAGCCACGAGTGGCATCCAGCGGATTGGTTGTTGGGTCAGCACCGCCGATGTCATCATCGATGGTAATTGTTGTGGTGCTGACCTGAGGATCGGCCAAGCCGTAGACACTGACTACGACATCGGTGATCGATATACCGACCTGACCAGAATAGGTTTGGGTGATATTACTACCCGTACGGGTTGCAATCTCAACCAAATTTTCGAAAACGCTGTTCGACTTGCGAAAGAAGTACGGGATATGCAGCTTCTTTGAACCGGAAGTCCAGAACATCTGGCCCTCGTAGTCGCCGCCGGGAAGAGCAGCAGCATCGACGCTGACTGTGAACACGCCTGTTTGGCCACCCGCCAGCGTGAGGGAGACCGGATTGCTGGTGATGCTATACAGCGCGGTGGTGATTGGGTCACCGGTCTTGTCCACGCTGAAGTTATAGACCACGCTGTCGGTGGTGACATTGGTCACGGTCAGCACGCGGGTGCCGGTGATTAGTAAGCGATTAAACGATATCGACGCTGGGTCAAACACCAAGACTGGATTGATGGCGCGCACCAGATCAACCCGGCCCGCACCCATGTCGGCCAATGTGGCGGATACGCCGCCCGAAACCGTGACGGACATGTTTGAGGTGTTCATCAGCGCGGAACGCACCCGCATGAATCGGCCAAAATTGCTTATGCCATACCAGTCTGGCTTGGCGCTCAGCAACAGCGCCGCCGAGCCAGCGATATGTGGCGCAGCCATTGAAGTGCCGGAAAAGAAGTCCCAATCTTTGCCCGGTTCGAGCACTGCCCGGATAGAAGACAGGATATTCACACCCGGTGCCGCGATGTCGGGTTTGATAAAGGAAATATCCGGCGAGAGGCCCCGGCTGCTGAAGTCGGCAATTTCATCTTTGGGATAGAGCGTGTTGTTAAACACACCTTTGCCCACCCGCAGCTTGATTGTGCTGCTGAGCGTGTCCAAACTGTTGAGATAGTCGGTCAACGCTTTGGAATCGAGCTTGTTCAAGTGCACGGTTGGGATACTGTGATCATCCATTGCCAAATCGTCAGGTGCCGATGCCGATAGCCAGTTGTTGCGCAGGATCATCCCGATAGCGCCGGCATCTTTGGCAATCTGCGATTTTTCAATCCGTGCGATGCCACCCCGTGTGGCGATGGCAATTTTGCCAGTGAGCGTGCCAGTTGGCAATGCACCCACAACGTTGCCGATATCGACATATTGGGCAAAGCCCGCCCCATTCCCGATGCTCAACCCAATGAGGTTGGTCACGGTGGCTGGGATGGTGACGCTGGCGGTGTCGGTGGTAGTGATGCTGACGGATGATGCCAAGACGCGTCCGGTTGTTGACGCAGCTGCCGACAGCACGTTCGGGTGCATGCCAGAATCGCTGACGGTGTTTGGATCAGGACCGGAGTTGCCGGCAGCCCAAACCGAGATCACGCCGACTAGCGCGGCATTGCCAGTGGCCTTGTTCAGTGGTTCTTGGGTTGGATTGGCGCTGCGAGTGTCGCCACCCAATGATAGGTTCAAGACATCTGCGCCGTCGGCGATGGCGTCTTCGATGCCTTTGAGAATGCCCGCATCTTCACCACTGCCCTGACCGCTTGCCGTCAGCCACAACACTTTATAGGCCATCAAAAAGGCATAAGGCGCAACGCCGCTGACCGTGGCGGTGTAGTTGCCAACGGTTGCGGTCACATCACGATTGCCTGCAATGGTCCCGCCAACGTGGGTGCCGTGGGCATCCGCATCCAGCGGGGTGAGGGTCTCGCTGACATTCACTGAGGTGTTGACCTGGGTGTAATAGCGTGCGGCGATGATCTTGCCGTTGCAGAATGATGGATCAACCGTGGCGCAGTATCCCTTTGGATAGCCAACCGGGAAGGTAAACACACCAGTGTTGGCAAAGAATGGGTGATTGGGGTCGATGCCGGTGTCGAGCACCGCGACCTTCACGCCTGCACCCGCCTGCGTAATACCCAGTGTGTTGCTGATGGTGGTCCAAACACTTTTGGCGCCAATCAACGACAGACTGGCGTCCATCGCTTTGTGCAGGATGCGCACCGGGTGCACCGCGTGCACGCCCGGCAGGCGCTGGATAGAGGCCAGACTTTCGTACGGCACGGCCATGGCAAAGCCGTTGTAGGCAATGCTGTATTGATGCTGCACTGGCATCGATTTGGCTGTGCCTGCCAATTGGCGGATGCTGGCGATTGCAGCGCTTTGACGCTGGGCCAAGGTCGCGCGGTAGGTTTGAGCCGCAACTGACGCTACGTTCAGACGGGGGGCTGTGCCTGCTTCAGCTGAAAGAAACTCGCCCAGTTTGGAGTCGCTCAGTTGCGCGACGTATTCGGTGAGTGGAGCGTCGTT
>JANMVQ010000007.1:0-8455 GCA_031392845.1 Chloroflexota bacterium | reverse complement strand
GGTAGAGACGCGAAATTGCATCTCTGGTAGAGACGCGAAATTTCGCGTCTCTACCAAAGGTGGAATTTCGCGTCTCTACGTTACGTCGTCACGTCCGATGCATGCGCACATGCGCAGCGATATTTCTGACTGTGTCCACCCAGATTCCGTTGACCGGATCAATCACATAGCGGCAGATTGCATCCAACACATCGGGTCGGGTCGATAAACGTTGTCCGTCGTCGGTGACTTCGTGATGACAAGTCATCAGCCAGCCACCCGCATTGGCCGTCAAATCCAGCCACGGCTTGATTTGATCAAAACTCAAGTCATCTGCCCCCAGGCCAGCAGCCTGTGCTAGATCGGCGTAGTTGGGATCATTGCATGCTTCGGCCCGATAGCCGCGCCCAGCCCAAAAGTGTTTGGCCACAATCGGCACGTAGCTCTCAGCGTGCAACCCTCGTCCCACCGTCGTTTGCCCGCAGGGATACGCAAATGTCACTGGCTTCACTCCTAGGGCTTCTTCAATGTAAGCGTTCGCCCGCAGCATTTCCTGCTCCATAGCACCGAGTGTATATTCTTCAAGTGCATTGCCACGCGACCAGGCAAAGTTGCCACTGCAAGGGTGCGATAGTGTGTGATTGCCAATCTCATGGCCTTGCGCGACCGCTTGTTTCCAACCTTCCAAACGTGTGCCGACATTCGAGGGTTGCACATAAAATGTGGCTCGTACACCATGTGCATTCAGAATCGGCAAGCCTGTATCGATTTGCGATACACGCGCATCATCAAAAGATAAGCTGACTGCCGCTCGCTTGCCCCCAGGCCAGGTAAATGAAGTCATGTAGCTTTTTCTTCCTTAATCTTTCTTATTTCGCATTACGCCAACGCATTCAATACCTTGTCGAGTGCCTCCGCCATTTCCTCCACATTTTCGCTACTTAAATCCGGGCTAACATCGAAGTGAACTGCTCGGCTCAGAATATCCAAGGTGCGTGGGCACATGTCGCGTGAATACTCGACTGGGCCGTCATGCCAGCGCCACGGGCCGCCGTTGGCCGACCAGGTGCGTTGCCCCAGAACAGGCTGCCAATCGCAATACACATGGTAATCGCTGCGATCAGAGCGGTGCATCACGCCTGCCGGCAAACCCTCTGCTGACAAGGCTGCGCTGACTTGCTGAGCCAGCTGCGCTTCGGGCAGGTAGAACACCACACAGATGGCCGCATCCCCTGCGGCATCGTGTTCAGTGCGGAATGTAATGCCTTTGCGCGCGGTCACATTGTCCATACTGGCCTTCAACATGGCTTTGCGTTCGCGCATTTGGGTGAGCAACCCATCAAGCTTGTGTAACTGCGCCAGCGCCACTGCCGCCTGCAACTCCGACAGGCGGAAGTTCAACCCAGGCAAAATTTCGTCATCCGGCACGCCATTGCGCTTGCCGCCAATCACATCGTGATACATCAGCGCGCGCGTGAAAAGAGTCTCGTCGTTGGTGATCACCATGCCGCCTTCGCCGCAGGTAATAATCTTGTTGAACTGAAAACTAAACGCGCCCACATCGCCGATGCTGCCCAGACGCACGCCGTGGTAGGACGCGCCGTCGGCCTGGGCTACATCCTCCAGCACTTTTAGATTGTGTTGGCGGGCCAGCGCCATCAACGCATCCATGTTGCAGGGTGCGCCGCGCATATGCACTAGCAGTATGGCGCGCGTGTGCGTGCTAATCTTGGCTGCGACATCAGTCGGGTTCAGCGTCAGCGACTCATCCACTTCGGCCAAAATCGGCACTGCACCTGTTGCCAACACCGCTGAGGCCGAGGCGATCCAGGTATATGCTGGCACAATGACTTCGTCGCCGGGTCCAATCCCCAACGCCACCAATCCACAGATCAACGACGCGCTGCCCGAACTGACCGCCAAGGCGTGCCGTGTACCCATGTGGGTAGCAAAGGCCTGCTCCAACTCCGCGGCCTTTGAAGGGCCAGGATTGGGGCCGTAGTAGCGAAATAAACGTTTGCTACGCAGCACCTCCAATACAGCCGTTTCCTCTTCTACGCCGATACGCATACCGCCCGGATACATCGGCGGAAGCGCATGTTGCACCGCGCGCGGGCCACCATTAAGGGCAAGAGTTGATTGATTGGTCATATTAATAGTCACAATTCATTCTGATACTCACCGACTGCGCCTGAAATCAATTCGTCCGCATTAAGCATGCGCCCGGCGCGTTCAGCTTCGATAAAACCATACATCAGCGCCAGCGAGCGCAGGCCGTCTTCGCCGTTTACCTCGGGTTCACGGTCTTGCACGATCGCTTGCGCAAAATCATCATATTCAATCGCCAGCAGATTTGCGTCGATCACTGTCCAGTCCAGTTGATACGAGGTGAGCCGGGCGCCGCCAAACAATGCGGCGGTTGTGTCATCCAGCACAAAGTCCGGCGCCAGCGCCAACAGTTCATTTTGCGGCACGCTAACGTCTTTGCCTTCACGTCGCTGCACCAAGTCGATGGGTTTGCCGCTGCGATCAGGCGGCAAAGTCAGCGAACCACCGATGCCGTGGATGACACGCATCCAATGGCCGCTGCCCCGCCCGGCCATATCGAGCAAATAATTCCCGACAGCTCCGCTTTTAAAACGCAGAATGCCGGTGGTCAGGTCTTCAGCATCAGCCGGGTGCAACTTTCCGTCATTGCCTTTGCGCTGCTTGTCGACAACCGCGTTAAATCCGGCTACAGATTCAACCGGACCTAGATAGTATTCAAAGATGTCAGTGTAATGCACACCCATATCGACGGCAATGCCGCAAAACTTCTTCAAGTGCCGCCAGGGGGTGATGATGACGGATTCGCCACTGCCAGATGAGGATTGAATCACTAGATACGGCGTGCCAATGGCACCTGCGTTGAGCAGCGCCTTCCCCAGCCGATTCATTGGGTCGCGCCGGTAGTTCTCGGCAATCGCCAGCTTGCGCTTTGCGGCGCGCCCGGCCTGCACCAGTCGCCAGCTTTCTTTGACCGTGGTGGCAACCGGCTTTTCGCATAGCACATGCACCCCTGCCGCGAATGCTTCCACACCCAGGTCGACATGCACGTTGGGCATAGTCGTGATCGTGATTGCGTCGAGTTTCAGTGCGCGATGCATCTCGGCGAAATTGGCGAAGACTTGTGGACGAACGCCAAGTAATTCTTCCGCCAGTGCCGCTGCTTTTTGCGCATTCTCCGGGATGAGGTCACACACGCCAGCCAACTGCACCGGCAAACGCCCTATCTGGTGCAATCGGCCCAGCCCTTTGATATGGCGCTGGCCCATCACACCGGTTCCAAATAGGCCGAGGGTTAAAGAAGTCGATGAGTTCAAAGTGCTTAGTCCTTAGTTAAAGTGAAAAGGTGAAAGTAAAAAGCAGAGGTTAGCGAGCGTGATTCTTGACTTGCAACTTTGCACTTTCGACTTTCTACTAAATCGCAAACCCTTGTTTAAGCAAGTAATCTGCGTTGATTTTGGCACTGGCCATGGCCGATTCTTCGCTCAGGCTTTGTTCGAGGACGACCCAGCCTTTGAAAGACTGCTGTTCGAGCTCTTTGAGACACGCTACAAAGTCAATGCCGATCGTACCGCGACCCAGTTCGACGAAATCGCCATTGCCCCAATCCTTGAGATGAACATAGCCCAGGCGGTCGCGATATTTGCGCAGGTGGGTGAGCGGATCTTCGCCAACCAAAGCAATATGCGAGACATCCAAACACAGCGTGAGGTATTGGGTGAAGGCCATCAACTGGTCAATCTCATGCTCATATTGAATAGTACAGCGGGTATGCGGGTGATACGCTACCGCCACACCAATCGCTTTGCCATGCTCGGCCAGATCATCGCATAAATTGGCCAGATCACGGATCTCGGCCTCGGTCGGCGGACGGGCACGTGGACGACCGGCACCGACCAATCCATAGGCGGTCGCGCCGATTTCAGCACAGTAATCAATGCGGTTCTTGTGGATCGTACGCTGTCGCTCTGATGCGGGCAAATCGACTGAACCGAACATCGTCGCGGCTTGCAGGTCGCCCAACAAGGCCCGGCAACGCTTGGGTGTGCCTAGCCATTCAAGTGAATGGGCGAACAGCTCGACCGCATGCCAGCCGGTCTGCCGAATCTCGCCCAACGCTGCGGCCAGGTCGCAATAGTCGCCCCAGTTAATGGTGCTGTAGGCGAACGGTAGCGAATGAGTGGAACTTGTCATCTTATTGGGGGAGTATGCACGGCATAAATGAGCATCGAGCCCGCGCCGACATTGCGCACACTATGCACGGCACCCACCGGGATGGAGGCGTTGATGCCAGCTTCAAACGGATAATCCTGTCCATCGACGGTCAGCACACCCGTGCCTTCCATCACATAGGCAGTTTCAATTTCGATGCTGTGGCTGTGTTCGGGGATCACGCCACCCGGCTCAACTTTGACCATCATCACACTGGCGTGCGGGTGAGTGGCTTTGGATTCCAGCACCTTGACTTGAAGTGCTTTAAAGCGTGGATGTGGCTCCCAGGCCACATCTTCGACGCGCAATAGATTGGGTTTCATAAGGTTGCCTCGTGGTGCAGCGACGAACTCCACCTTTTGGGTGCAGCCCATCGATTAGATGCATCTAGATTAAGAGATTCTAGGCAGAACCTGGAATTGCGATACTTCATCCAAGTGTGTACGCTCATCACGGCTGAGTTTGCAGTCCAGTGCGCCTAACACATCGTCCAGTTGTTCAATCGTATCTGGCCCGGTGATGATGGACGTGACTTCAGAATGGTCTAGCAGCCAGGCGACGGCGACCTGCCCCGGTGTTTTGTGATGGGCTGCGCCAATATCGCGGGCCGCATCGACAATAGTTTGGGCCTGCGCAGTCATGTGACGCGCATAGTGGGTCGGGTTCTTTGCCCATGGCGTAGCCGCCGGTGGCGTTTCACCATGCCGGAATTGGCCGCTTAACAGACCAATCGCCAGCGGGCTATACGTCATCATGCCCATGCCGTATTTTCGACACACTTCGGCCAAATCGGGCTCGACTTCATGCCGGTTGAGCAAGCTGTACTGATTCTGAACGCACGCAAACCCATTGAGATTGAGCACCTCGCTGCGCCACAACGCTTCGCACAAATGCCAAGCCGTGAAATTGCAGCAACCGATGTAGCGCACCTTGCCTGAACGCACCAAATCGTCCATTGCTCGCAGCGTCTCATCAATTGGCGTGCTGTCATCAAAATGATGCGCCAGATAAAGATCGATGTGGTCGGTCTGCAGGCGCTTCAAGCTGCGCTCGACCTCACGCAGAATATGAAAGCGCGATAGTCCGGTGTCATTGGGGCCGGGCTGATCTTTGACGGGTGAACGTACCTTGGTTGCCAAGATGATGTCATCGCGTTTGCCGCGCAAGACTTTGCCGACAATCGACTCAGACCGGCCATAGCTGTAGAAGTTGGCTGTGTCGATGAAGTTGATACCCTGAGCGATGGCATGTTCGATCACCCGCTCACACGCGGCTTCATCAAAATCCGGCTTGAACAAATTCGCGCGAAAAGCCGTACCCAAGCAGATGCGCGAGACTTTTACGCCTGCCTTGCCCAAGTTAATATAATCCATTCCTAGCTCCAGCCACTCGCGCCTTTCACGCTCCACACGGCTCCAGTCGTATAAGTATTGCGCTCAGACGTAAGAAATTCAATCACTTCCGAGACTTCCTCGGCATCGGAGTAGCGGCCAATCGGCACACCGGGGTTATCGAGATGCTCTTTGCTAAAGCGGGGCACAACCATCTCAGTCAAGGCGCGGCCTGGCTCAACGCCATTCACAAATACACCTTGGCTCGGATAGGCATTACCCAAGGCCTGTACAAACGACCACACTGCACCTTTGGTTACACCATACGGGATATTGTGGGTTGCGCCCAAACGTGCGCCCGATGTAATCGTCACACAGCGTCCCCAGTGCTGCCTCAGCATGTGCGGAATCGCCGCTTGATGCGCATAGTGCACACCCATCACGTTGATACGCCAGAAGCGTTCAAAGTAGTCGGATTTGATTTCTAGGAACGGCGTTTCCTTTCCAAAGATGCCGGCGCAGCACACCAGAATGTCCAGACGGCCAAATGTTGATAGCGTTTGATCGACCAACGCCTGCACAGTGGCTTCATCCGACACATCAGTTTTGATATACAGCGCGCGCTGTCCAAGTGCCTCGATCTTGGCCACAGTCGCTGCTGCTTCTGCATCCAACAAATCGGCAATCACGATATCGCGTCCGGCCTCAGCCAGCCGTATTGCTGTGGCCCCACCGATGCCACGCGCTCCACCCGTCACAATCGCCACGCGCCGCTCAACCGGCGCTGCAAATCTTAAATTAGACATGTTTTAAGAAACAATAGAACACGGATCAACGCAAATTTTTACGGATCAGCACGGGTTTTATCTGAATGGTCTGAATAATTAGAGATATTCATCTCTTTATCTTCAGTCAAAAGGGTTTTGCGCACATTGTCGAAGATTTTTCGACGAACTTCGGGTTTAATGCCAAAGTTGAATAACAACCCCACTTCCATTTTCGTTGCCCTTAGATAATTTATTAATTGTGTTTCATGTTGACTGTTAAGGTTTTCTGCAGCTTTTAGCTCCAGAATAACAAGATCATTTATAAGCAAATCCGCAAAATACTCGCCAACAATCTGACCCGCGTAGTACACCCGAATTGGCACTTGTTGTTTGACATCGAACCCTCGCTTACGCAACTCAATTGAAAAAGCATTTTCGTATACCTTCTCCGGAAAACCAAACTTCAATGCGTTATACACTTCGTAAAACACCCCGATGATTTTCTCAGTCAACTCAATATGTTTAGTTAGCATGAATTGACCTATATCACCTTCATACTATTCTGCCATCCTCCCAAATCCCTAAAAAGAATCCGTATTAATCCGTATTAATCCGTGTTCTATTCCTTAACAACGATTCCCAATTCCGCTGCCAGCCCGCGGAACAATGCAACAACTTGTGGCAAATCTTCAGTGGCACAGCCTTCGGGGAGCAAAGGAAAATCCGGAGATAGGGCTTCCATCCGGCGCATGACCGTGCGGAAATCCATGTTGCCTTTGCCCGGGCAACCATCTTGCAAATGCACGCAGAGCCGGTCTTCTGCCCAGATATCCTTGGCGTGGCAGCTCACGATATGTTTTCCCAACACGTCAAAATGGCGATTCACCGCGGTTGTGGTGTCGTAGACCTCTTTCAACGTGATCCAGTTGGCCGAGTCATAATCGCTCGTCACCCATGCCGAATTCACCTCATCGAGAATCTCAGCGGTCACTTCGGCTGATTCCAGCGTGACCAACTGATGACCTTCCATGCTGAGAAACACATTGCAATCTTCGGCCACTGGCGCACATTCTTTCAGGCTTTTGACGAGCTGGCGGCGCGCGATGGGCGTCCAATTGTCTGGATGAGGGAACCATGGCCCGCGTGGGCTCATGCTGCCTGGCCCAGTGTCAATACCACGTGAGCCCATCCAGCCGGCCAATGTGATCGCACCCTGCAACACCCGCACGGCCTCCGCACGCACGTTTTCAGCGGGGTTGACCAGGTTTTGCCAAAAGCCGGTGGACTGATACATGCGCAGCCCATGATCTGTCAGCACCTGCCGGACCCGCAACGCCTCTTCTTTTGAGGTTTCAAGCGGGTGGTTTCGACTAAAGCGTGTAAAGATGCCGCTGAACCCAAAAGACTTCACGCGCTGGCACAGCTCCGGCGTGATGTCTTTCATGTCTGGCGGCAGGAATGTCCCATTAAGTCCTAATCGCATGGCATTACAGTTGTCCCGCGATTCTAGGTTGGGCCCATCCAATGTCAATGCACACTGGCAAGAATTTGCACATTGCCCACTAAATTTGATGAGTTGACAAATGCGTGAGGCGCGAGGCGTATGAATATGCATGGTGCCTCATGCCCTACATTCCACGCCTCACGCCCTACTTCCTGGTTATGGGCAGATACATTCGCGGAATCACGGCAGGCACTGCTGACGTAATCGAAATTGGCACACCATAATCGAGTGCGCCTGTGCTGTTTGTCGCCCGCACGGTCACGGTGTAATTTCCGGGGCTAGTAAAGGTGTATTTGTAGGTCGTCGCTGTGACATCCACCGATTCAGGCCGCAGACTCAACGCAACAGGGCCGTTCACGCTCCAGCTAAATGTCACATTGGTGCCCACCAACAAGGTTGCTGTAAACGTCATCTGTTGCCCAACTTTGCCAGTGCGCAACCCGCTAATGCTCAAACCGCTGGGTGCCACAGGTGACGTGATCGGCGCAGTTACCGTCACAGGCATTGCGACACTCTTGCTGCCTAAACTATTGCTGGCAGTCACGATTGCGGTAAAGATTCCAACACTGGTATAGGTATGGAAACTGTTGGCGAATGTGTCCGTCACCCCATCGCCA
>JANMVQ010000078.1:0-2053 GCA_031392845.1 Chloroflexota bacterium | reverse complement strand
GTCGCGCGATTGCGGATCTGCGGTGCGCCTACCTCGCGGCAAGCTTGGGCCAAAGGGAATGCGCGCTCGACCAGCAAAGCCGACCCTACCACATCGTTGTGGGTAACCGATGGGCCAAGGTGAATGATGCCATCCGAATCTTGGGTGATGCTCGCCAGATCGGGCAATCGCGAGATGTCAACCACGTGGTCAAGCTTACGGACACCCCGATCGAGCTCAATGACGAGGTCGGTGCCACCCGCAATCAGGCGGGCGTTGGTCTGAAATCGATCCAGCAAACCCAGCGCATCATTCAGCGTCGCTGGCGTCCAATAGTTTTTCCACATCAATGTCATCCAAACCGTCCAGCCAAGTGAGATTCAGCGCGTCGTCCCGGGTCTGCTGAGAAGCATATTGCATTGCCGGGCTATACACCGGCAATGTGTAATGAGCATCCGACAACACTAACGCATTCGGTCGACCTCCCACCAGTGATTCGGCCAAATCAACTGCTTCGGTCATGTCACGGACAGCAATAAAATGACAAGCCCGCGCCAAGCGCTCGCACGCTTCATCCGGGCTAACGACCATGACTTTGTAGTGCTGCATACTCTGCGCCAACAAATAGGCCCGATCTTCACCCGGCAGCAGCACCCGTTGTTTGAGCATAGCCATTACCATCTCGGTGTCGCGACCGGCAGTCATGGCATCATAGAAACGCTGTGAAATCTCACTTTGCAATGACGACAAGTCAGTCCCACATTGAGCCGAGAGCATAATCACACCGCCCTGCATCAAGGGCGACATCGATGCCCCGGCGATATTGATCGCAACAGCGCTGGCTTCATACAGTGAGGTGTATCCATCTGGCTTGTCGGCCACAATCACGTCGTAGTCATCGCGGCGTACCGATACCTCACGTTGAGTGCGCGAAAGGCTGATCAGTGTGTCGTGGACCGTATTAGGCTCGCCCGCCCGAATGGCCACCACTCGTTTCTGTTGATCTAGCAGAACATTCACCACAAAGCGCAAACCCACTCGGCGAGCAGCTTCTCGCACGACACGCTGGTAATTTCGATTGCGGACTGGATCGGCATGAATTTCCTGTTCGCTAAGAAAATGTATTTCGCGCAAGCCGCGTTGAAACATGCGCCCACTCATGCCAAAGGCAGTCTCTTCGCTACCCCCTGAATATCCGGCAAACAAATCAGTTTGCACCGCACCGACACTAATTAATAAATCAGCATTTATAGCGTGAAAATTGCTCAGCAATGGCAGACCCTCGACCATACCCAAAGTATCACTCTCACGCAAATCGTCCGGATCATGATAGATGATGGGTAGGTTTAGGTCGGCCAGAGCCTGCCGAATCGTATCAGTTGTATCAAAGGGAAGCAGCAGTTGAACAGGGTTCACCTGCATACCTGCTTGTTGGAGATGAATGAGCGTACCTTTGAGCAAGCGTTGTAACAAATCAGGGTCTAGTGCGGTATCGCAAACAATAGCGATATTGCGACTACTTGCACACAACTCGACCAGCGTCGACGAGGCAAGCGGTTCAGCCAGAGCATCGCGTAATGACTGCTCAAAGTCAGTGAGCACATCTACAGGGTGCGGTGCTGCAAAGTCTATTTGCCAGTCGCCTGGCAATGCGTTGATTAGGTCTATGTTCACATATCACCAGAGTTAGTAGTTTGAATTATAGCGGCTTGGGGAGAAGAGGTTCGTAAAGTTCATAAGGTTGGAAAGGTTCGGGGAAGTTCGGAAGGTTCATAACCTGAAGGTCCCGAAGGGGTTCGAATCCTACTCCCGCTATCAGGGTTAATCTCAGATCGTAAGGTTAGCCAAAACAACAAACCCGAAGGTTTTAGTTTCGACATCGCCTCAAAAAGTGAGGAAAAATGAAGAAACTTAGACCTTCGGGTTTGTCGCTATCTAGCAGCCTGTCGGAGAGCAGAGAACGGGAACGCGCAAGTAGGCGTAAACTGGACAGATGGATCGGAAGTTCAAAACAGTAGACTACGCGGCGGTATTGGAGGAACCAGTGTTACTGAGCGAATGTGTGCCGGAAGGA
>JANMVQ010000554.1:0-15755 GCA_031392845.1 Chloroflexota bacterium | reverse complement strand
CACTTGCAAACACTGGGGAAAGAGATCGAAGCGGCCGGAATCCAGGGCCAAACTGGCAAGGTGCGCGAACTCAGCAGCGATTACGCCTCGGCCCAACGTGCGCTGGATGCGCTGTGGGCGGAGTTGGGGGAGTTACTGACTTGAATCAGGGCGAAACGTTGCATGGCGCAGGCTTAGAGATGAATCAGCGCATGCAGAAATCCGCCGATAGCGCCATTTGGCTGTTTTTGGTGACGTTGCCGAGCCTCTTGGTCTGGTTGCTACCACTATTGGCAGTGGTGTGGATTGGCTATACCGTCTGGCGTCGCGTAAACTCCAGGAGATGGCGCTTGCCCATCAGCAACACAAACCATGACCCAGGCTCAAGATCAGCAGGGACCGAATCCAAAACCGACGCTTGATACCGATGCGCTGATTCAAGCCATCTTGCAAGCCGTCGATCCCGCCAGCGCCGTGCAACGTCACATATCGCTGCACAGCACGGTGCTGCGCATTGACGGTCGCGATTATGACTTGACTGGCAAAGACATTCGCCTCATCGCTGTAGGCAAAGCCTCTGTGCCAATGGCGCAGGCAATGCAAACGCTGCTCGGCGCACGCATCAACCGCAGCGTGGTGGTGACTAAGTATGGGCATGTAAGTCAAACCTCAACCGTCAACCGTCATGAACCCGCTATCAATGATCGATGGTCAATCATAGAAGCTGCCCACCCTGTGCCAGATGACAACAGCCTGCGCGCGGGGGAATTAATCTGCGAAGCGTTACAAGACAGTCGCGAAAATACGCTGGTGATCGTGTGTGTGTCGGGCGGGGCATCGGCCCTGTGTGTCGCGCCACAGCCGGGCATCTCGCTCAAGACCATGCAGGCGATCAACGAAGCCCTATTGCGCAGCGGCGCGGATATCCGCGAGATGAATGCGGTGCGCTCGCGGCTGGATCGGCTCAAGGCCGGCGGGTTGGTGCGCATGGCAAAACCAGCCCAAGTGATCGGGCTGATCCTGTCCGATGTGATTGGTGATCCTTTAGACGTAATCGCCAGCGGCCTCACCCAGGAAGCCGCCGCCTACAACGTGCTGGTCGGCAACAATACCCAAGCTTGTGCGGCAGCCCAAATCGAACTGAGGCGACAGGGTTATCAAGCCCGTATCGTCACCACCCAGATGCGTGGTGAGGCGCGCGAACGTGGCGTTGAAATTGCGCATGCCATCGCCGACGAAGCACCCGGCAGCGCGCTCATTTACGGTGGCGAGACGACAGTGACCCTGCGTGGCAACGGCAACGGGGGACGGTGTCAGGAGTTGGCACTGGCGGCGGCGGTTGCACTTAATCAAACGTCAAACGTCATCGCGTTTGGGACCGATGGGACGGACGGCCCCAATGATGCGGCCGGCGCCATTGCCAACGACACAACCATCGCACGTGCCCGCCAAATAGGTCTGAACGTACAAGCCTATCTTGACAACAACGATAGCTATACGTTTTTTGAGAAACTCGGTGATCTCATCAAAACTGGGCCCACTGGCACCAATGTCGCCGATGTCATTATTGCTCTTCGATAAGCCTGTGACAGATGCTTGGTATCGCTCAAATTGACACGACGCATACGATACATGGCCCGGAAGATCACTTCAGGTGCCGTTGGGTAAGCTGCATCAGGTGGTAGGGGTGCCGGTGAAGCTGGGTGACATCGTTTGTTTGCAGATCAGCGACAATGTGGAATAGGGTTTGACCCACAAGGGTCATTCCCCGGTCATTTTGGCCTGGCCACTATGCGTGAGCGGGTCGCGCTATTTGGGGGCAGCCTGGAATTTCAGAGTGTTATTGGCCAGGGCACCCAAATTACGGTCTGCCTGCCAGACGAATCGTAAGTCACGCTATGATTCAATCACGCGACCATTCGCGCGACACGAATTAACTATGGTATCTCCAGATGACTTCAAGCACGTAATGCGGCGTTGGGCCAGCACCGTGAACGTAATCACCACCAGGACCGACGAATTGATCTATGGCCTGACCGCCACCGCGTTTTCCTCGCTTTCGGCCGAGCCACCCTTGATATTTGTATGCGTCAACAAAAAGACCCGCACCCATGGGTTTATTGAGCAGAGCAAGATTTTTTGTGTGAACTTTCTGGCTGAAGATATGTCGCATATTTCCAATCGTTTTGCTGGGCGTGTGCCGGATGAAGAGCGCTTCAAAGATTTGTCCTATCGTGCCGAGACGACCGGTTCGCCCGTATTAAACGACGCAGTAGCCTTTCTCGATTGCAGCCTGCACGAGACGCTTAGTGCAGGCGACCACACCCTCTTCGTCGGTCTGGTTCAAGCCAGTGGTGTGCAAAAGCCAGACGCCATGCCGTTGTTGTATGTAAACGGCAAGTATCGTGTTGTCGGGGATGAAGTTAAGGAATAAATGGGTTTACTTGAAATCAAAAATGCCTTCGCCCGCGCCAAGGCCCAAGGGCGACCGGCGTTTATGCCTTATTGGACGCTGGGCTATCCTGATGTGGAAAGTTCGCTCAAAGTGATTGAGGCTCTCGCGCGTGCGGGCGCGGACATGATCGAGTTGGGTGTGCCGTTCAGCGATCCGCTAGCCGACGGTACAGTCATTCAGCAGGCTTCACAAATCGCGCTGGCGCATGGCGTAAGCGTTCGGCAGTGCATGGAGATAGCCAGCACCGCCCGCGCACGCGACGTGAAAATACCGTTTTTGGCGATGGGTTACATGAACCCGATCATGGCGTTCGGTGAAAAACGCTATGCCGAAGCGTGGCATAACGCGCAGGCCGATGGCTTGATCGTGCCCGATCTGCCGCCCGAAGAAGCGGTCGATATTAAAGCAGCCTGCGCTGCCCACGACATGGCACTAGTGCAATTTGTGGCACCCACCAGCACCGAAGAGCGCATGACCTTCACTGCGCATCAGGCGACCGGTTTTGTCTATGTTGTGCAAGTCACCGGCGTGACTGGGGCTCGCGACAAAGTGGCCGCGGGTTTGGGTGACTATGTGGCGCGTGTGAAAGCAGTCGCCAATGGCACGCCCGTAGCCGTCGGCTTTGGCATCAGTAAGCGCGAGCATGTCCGCGAAATCGGTCAATTCGCCGATGGGGTCATCATTGGCGCAGCCCTCATTCGCGCCGCCGGTAACGCACCCGACCCAGCCCAGGCGGCTTATGACTTTGTGCATAGCCTGATGAATGACTGAAGAAAATGGGTTACAGAATTTCTGCGAAGAAACGCATGCTTCAAAAGTCTTGAGTCATAAGTCCGGCTACCGTTACACACGCTGCTTTTGTGCGTTTTGGATGAGTGTGACGCTCACCGGATTCATGGCTGAAAGCTGATGGCGCAAAACGCTAATTCACCGGAATACTAAACCGCTTGTCAAATAGGCTAAAAATCACTTCGGTGCCACCCGGTGGGCGAATGAAGTTAGCCTGAAACGTCAGGGTCGCGCCTGGGTTAATCGTCCAGGCAGGGGAAAGCGGCGGGATGGCTTGGTTCAGCGCAATGGGTTGCCCCGCTGCCGTGTCCAACTTGATGTCGGCCAAGGACACGGTCAATGGTTCGGCCGTCAAATTACTGATCTCACCCACGATTCGCAACTCGTTGCCTTCGGGCGAGATATTGGCGTTGACAATCTTCACGTCTGCTCGCGGCGCACCGGTTGGCGCAATAGTCGGCTGCACGACTAGCTGTTTATAGGGAATGGCGACTTTGGCAATTTCCGGCGCGTTCTTATCGATTGCAAACTGCCATTTGAGATTGGGACCCGCCAGCGTGTCTGGCACTTCAAATCCAGCGGTCACGGTGATAGTGTCATTCGCTTGGCCAGTGGGTTGTAACGCACCTTTGGCCCAGCCATTGGCGCTAGCAGCGCTAGAGCCCGGTTCGGACAGAACGTACTTGCTGCCCGCCCCATCCTCCAATTCGGTAAAAAATTGCCCAGCATCAACAATCCGGGTGACCAAGTTGGTCACTTGCAGATTAACTTGATAGTAATTTCTGCCCGGCGGCAACCCCACCTGATTGCCTGCTAACAAACGTTGACCCGTAGCAATCACTCGCACATCGCCCAAGTTAATCGGCACCCCAATTGCTGTAAGCTCATTAGCCACCGATTCATCTGTGTAGTTGCTAATCACCACCCGCCGCTCGCCATTGCCTTCGCCCAACAAGATAAGCGTCACCCGTGGGCTGCTTTGATCGCGCAGTATGGTGAGGTCATCATCCTTGATTGCGCCCACTTCACTGACACGATAGCGCAAATTGCCGACACCCGTCGCCAAAAACAACAAATCGTTTGGCTTCAAAGAATCAAACAAGGCCTTGTTGTCTTCCGAAGTAGGCAGGCCGATCACATAGTTCACCAGGGTGCCCGCAGCCCAATAACCGGTTTTCTTTTTCTCTGCGTCGTATTTCCAGTTGTGCTGTTCGTCCAGTACAACTGGCTCAATAGTATAAGTATTGCTGCCAATTGTCAGTTGGGTCGGCACAGCAGCCGGCACTGGTGTGCCATTTACGTTCACGGTGTAGGTGATGAGAGGAGGTGTAGCGGTTGGGCCCGCTGGCGCAGGACGGAAGAGACCGGGCAGCGTGTCGCGCTCAGAGATGAGCACCAACCCCACAATAAAGCAGGCCAACGCGCACACGCCAACCAGCAGTAGCAAGCTGATCAGCAATAAAGGTCGCGCGCGTGGGTCATCCCACAGCGGACCGAACACATTGCTCGCGCCGGATCCCACCTTTTTGCGTTGTTTCTCGGCTGGCTTAATTTCGTCCGTTTCCCATTTGCCAGTCTTGGCATCTGGCGCTTGCCAGTCATCCCCCGGGTTATTCTGCGGTGCTTTTGATGACATTGTATGAATTATAGAGGTTTGATTGACACGGGTAGAGACGCGAAATTTCGCGTCTCTAATTTAGACGTGATATATCGCGTCTCTATTTAGACGTGATATATCGCGTCTCTATTTAGACGTGATATATCGCGTCTCTATTTAGACGTGATACATCGCGTCTCTACTAACCGCCGCCCGCCGGACCGCCCAAACCACCTTCGGTCAACTTATACAGATCAAGCGCAGCATCAACTTCAGCCAGCGTAATCGCCGAACCGTCTTGCTTCTTCAAGCTGCCAATAGCAATGCGCTCGCCTGCCACATCCCGAATCGTCATATTGCGCTTCATGGCATCCTTTACCAATTCAGCCCCGGCCACATAGCCAATGACTGGGTTTAGTGCAGTCACCACAATAGCATTCTTAGCCAACCAACCGGTGGCTTTTTCCGGCTGCGCAACAATGCCGACCAAGCAAAATTTCACAAATGCATTGAGCGCGCCGATCGTGACATGCACCATCTCGTTCAGGTTATGCGCGATGATCGGCATCATCACATTCAACTCAAGCTGCCCAGCCTGCGCTGCCAAGGCTACCGTATGATCGTTGCCCTGCACATGGAACATCGCCATGTTCAGCATTTCAGCCATGACAGGGTTGACTTTGCCCGGCATGATTGACGACCCTGGCTGTACCGGCGGCAGGCGAATCTCATCCAGCCCCGTCGTTGGGCCGCTGCTCAGCAGGCGCAGGTCGTTGGCGATGCGAGTCAAGGTGATGGCCAGCGTGCGCATCGATGCGCTGAAATGGGCGGCGTCGGCCATGCTCTGCATCCCTTCAAACAGATTGTCACTCGTGTGTAAGGGCTGGCCCATGATGCGGCTCAACACCGTGACCATGTGCTTGTGATAATCCGGGTGCGCGTTTAGCCCGGTGCCAGTGGCAGTGCCGCCGATCGGCATGCGACGCAATTGATCCGCCGCTTCGTTGATACGCTCTAGGTCGCGCTCCACTGCACGGGCATAACCACCAAACTCCTGACCCAAGCGCACCGGCACCGCATCCTGCAAGTGAGTACGACCCGACTTCACCACGGGATCAAACTCTTTGGCTTTGGCTTTGAGCCCGTCGATCAGATCCTGAATTGCGGCGGTGAGTTCCGGCAAGCGCCACAACACCCCCAACCGAATCGCCGTCGGCGTCGTGTCGTTGGTCGATTGGGCCATGTTTACATGATCGTTGGGGTTGACTGGCTTCTTGTCTTTGCTGACCAAAGGGAAACCGAGAATTTCGTTGGCGCGATTGCTGAGCACCTCATTGGTGTTCATGTTGTGGCTGGTACCAGCGCCGGCCTGAAACGGATCAACCACCCACTGGTCAGCCAACGCGCCGTCCAGACATTCATCGGCGGCCTGAATAATGGCATTGGCCAGTTCGGGCTTTAGCAAGCCCAGATCTCGGTTCACTTCGGCAGCAGCGCGTTTAATCGCGATCATGCTCCAGACAAAAGCGCGGTAAGGTTTTGCCCCACTAATGGGAAAATTGTTTATGGCACGTTGAGTTTGTGCAGCGTAATAGGCGATTGCGCTCACTTGCACTTCGCCCAGCGAATCTTTTTCAGTTCTGTATTCCATTCTGTTTTCACTCTGTTTTCAATACTTACGGCTTACGCAAATGACTAACTAACCTGTCTCACGCTGCATTTCCCAAAACGAATGGGGCGCAAGAAACCCCCTCACTTTTGGGGCAGATAGGGTAAGAGTTTCACCCAAATCCTACTCGGTGACATTTTACAAGCACAAAGGTTAACTCATGCTATCGATATTATCGTCTTAGTCCTTATGAACTACGGATTTTCAGCCTTTTTTATCAGTGCTCTTAGTGCATCTTTGCAGAGAATTAACTCAGAGCGAATTCGTTGTCGCCCGTATTCATGGAAACACCTAAGAATTCTCCTCTATCTTATCTACGCAAGCGAGATAGGCATGATCTTCTGCCTGGCATATTCCAAATTGGAATGATCGGCGCGATCACTTCCAATCTACTGCTGTATGTGATGTGGCCGATTGATTCACTGACTGATATTGCAATACTTGCGAGTGCAAGCCTCATATTTGTAGGCCTGCTGATTGCGCAAATATTGCATCGACGCACAGGGGCGGGTAGCGCCGTCATTGTCAGCATGGTGTGTATGATGATCTTGTCGATTACCTGCACTTTTGTGGCCCCGGGCACCGGTGCGCCGCTTCTTCTGGCACAAGTCGGATTGATGGCTGGTTTGTTGCCCACTTTGGATCGCCGCCAGTTTCGCGTTGTCGGCCTGATATCGGGGATCACAATACTCATCATTGCCATCATTGCTTCGGCCAACAAATACACACCATTTCCATCTCTGCCCGATGATATCTGGGTCACCACAATAGGCACTGCTACAGGCATTGTGATGTTATTTTGTATGATGGCACATTGTCACTCGTATATGACACGAATCGTAGCTGAGCTTCAGAGAAAGAATACGGATCTGCAACACGCCAGAAACAACCTAGAAAAACAAGTGCAAACCCGCACACAGACTCTGCAAACACAGAACGAAAATCTGCGCGAAGAAATCAATTGCCGTAGGCAGGCTGAGATTGTTTTATCACAGCGCAATCAAGAATTGGACGCATTCAACCTGGTCACGCTCGGTTTGATCAATAAAGATAACCCCGCCGATTTGTTCAACGAAATTGTGCTGCGCACTTGTGACTTACTCAAAACCTCAGGCACAAGCATCCTCATGATTAACCCGCAAGAAGATGCGCTTGAGACTCGCTTCTCCTCGGGCACACATGTGTGCGCTATCCGCAGAACATTCAAAATCGGCGAAGAATTGGCTGGCCAGATATGGGAGTCTGGCAAAGCACTGCGCGTGGACAATTATCAAGAGTGGACTGGCAAAATTGATGTCGATGGCTCTGCCAAACTTGGATCGCTAGCAGGAGTGCCTTTGCGCTCTGAGTCACAGATCATAGGTGTGCTATTGACATGGCGGGAAAGCGATTCTTCCCGATTCACGGATGATGAACTGGATTTGTTGAATCGTCTGGGTCAACTGGCATCGACTGTATACGACAACACCCAACTGCTGCAAACGCAACGCAATGATGCTCAAACATTGACCCTGCGTATGCAAGCCCGCACCCAAGAGCTAGCCACTTTGCTGAATGTAGCCAATAAGCTGCCAACCACGGCCGGTCTGGATGCCATGTTAGCGATGGTGTTTGATCAACTCAGCTCAGTGGTCAAAATTGACTCAGCTGCCATTTTTTACCGACAGGCTCAGCGAAACAAAAACATGCTACACACACTGTATTACCGTGGGCCTGAACATGACAATATCGAAGGCGTGCAAGCCTGGCCGTTTGAGCACTTATTTTTGGAAATCGCCACGCACCGCCAACCTATCATCATTGCCGATGTGCGCAGCAACACGCCCATGGCTGAAAAGTTTCGTCTAATCACCCGCGACGTGTTGGGCGATATCCCTCTGTCGACCCACATCACCTCTTGGATGGGTGTGCCCATGCTCTTAAATGGAGAAATTATGGGAATTCTGACGCTCGACAATTCACAGCCCAATTACTTCACCCCGCAACATGCTGAGTTGGCCATGGGTATCGCGCAACAAGCGACGCTGGCGATTGAGAATACCCACCTACAAGAACAGGCCCTCCAGAATGCAGTTAACAAAGCCGCACAAACCGAACGATCACGGCTTGCCCGCGAGTTACACGATTCGGTCTCACAAGCTGTGTTTAGCATAGGCTTACACGCCCGTGCTATAGAACAACTGTATTCGATCGATCAGCATAAAGCGCAGATACATCTCGTCCATGTATTGAGCTTAACTGAGGCAGCACTGGCAGAGATTCGAGCGCTTATTTATGAATTGCGACCAGAATCCCTTGAACATGAAGGCATTCTGGCCGCGCTTAACAAGCAGATCACCGCACTCCACACGCGCCATAACTTAAAGATCAACATGGATCTATGTGAAAACGAGCCTGATGTTCCAGTCAGCATCAAAGAAGCGATCTACCGAGTCAGCCTGGAAGCCATCCACAATGTGGTCAAACATGCGCATGCCACCGAGATCGATGTGCATCTGGTTCAGCATGGGCAAATCATCAACTTGGAGGTCAGCGACAACGGCATCGGCTTTGACCCCAGCATAGTGCCTATAGGTCATTTTGGTCTAATGACCATGCGTGAACGAGTGGATCAACTCTCCGGGCAAATCCTAGTGCAGAGCCAGCCCGGCGCAGGTACCCGTGTATCACTGACTATTCCTCTCGAAAGTGACTGGTCTAATGCTGTCGGCGCTCTTTAATAAACTCAATTGCCATTGGCACGACAGACACCAGCACGATCAAGAGGGTCACAATCTCAAAGTTTTTCTTGATAAATGGAATATTGCCGACAAAGTAGCCCACAAATAAAAAGAGTGTGACCCACGCCACGCCACCCACCACGTTATAAGTGGCGAAGCGTCGATAATGCATATTGCCCACACCCGCTACAAACGGCGCAAAAGTGCGCACAATCGGCACAAAACGAGCCAGAATGATCGTCCGATTCCCGTGCTTTTCGTAAAACGCCTCAGTCCGGGCCAGATATTCCGGCTTTAGAATTTTGTTGCCTGGTTTGAAGATGCCTTTGCCCAACCGCTTGCCAATGGAATAGTTCACTGTATCGCCCAGAATCGCAGCAATGATCAGCACCCCCCACAACACAAAAATGTTGAGCGAACCGCTCTTGTCTGCCGCCGAGAGCGCTCCCGCTGCAAATAGCAATGAGTCGCCCGGCAAAAAAGGTGTGACAACCAAACCTGTCTCGCAGAAGATAATAACGAACAAAATGGGAACCAGCCAAACGCCATACTGCGCTACCAGTTGTTCCAAATGTCCATCGATGTTAAGTACAAAGTCGATAATTGTTTTGATGATTTCCATTATTAATTTGCGCTAACTAAAACGGGAAGTATGACTATTTGAACCTATGCGGTTCCGAACTGTCGATCGCCGGCATCACCTAACCCAGGCATGATGTAACCCACTTCGTTGAGTCGCTCATCCAGCGCGGCCAAATAAATATCCACGTCCGGGTGATCCTGCTGCAAGCGTGCTACGCCTTCTGGAGCACCAATTAAGCCGACATATTTAATCTTCTCCGCGCCCCACTTCTTGAGAATATCAACCGTTGCGCTGGCACTGCCGCCCGTAGCCAACATCGGGTCCAGCACCAGACACAGTTGCACGGTGGTGTTCACTGGCAATTTGTTGTAATACTCTACTGGGCGAAGTGTCTTTTCATCCCGATAAAGACCAATGTGCCACACTTCGACCTGCGGCAGCATCTCAATCGCACCTTCCACCATACCAAGACCTGCGCGCAAGATAGGGATCAGACCAATCCGGATGCCCAACTTGTTGCAATGCGCAGTGCCCATCGGGGTTTGCACATCCAACGGCACCACTGGCAAATCCACTGTCGCTTCTATCAACAACAGGGTGGCCAGCTCTTTGACGACTTCGCGGAATTTCTTGGTTTCAGTCGCCTTATCCCGCAGAATGCTGAGCTTGTGAAGAATCAGCGGGTGATTGCTTAGATGAACCTTTGACATCAAAGCATTATTTTACCTTGGCGCGTGGGTCTGCCCCGCGACCCACGCCAATGCTTGTTCGGTGCTGCTCAGTTCGCCCACCATCTGTGCCTCGCGCAATTGCCCTAACAGTTTGCCAAAGGTTGGTCCCGGTGACATACCCAAGGCCAACAAGTCTTTACCGGTCAATAATGGCGCAGGCGCAATCGATGCATCAAAACGCTTGTAATACAGGGCCAACAGGTGGGTGGCCATACGTCGGCTGGCGGCACAATCGTCCATCGACGTGTTGGGACCGCGCTTGCCATAGCAATCCGCCAATGCAAACAACGTCAGTTCTGGCGCGCAATCACCCACAGCGCGCACATAGCGATACAAAGCACGCAGTGTGGGTGTCCCCGGCATGCGCGAGAATTGGTTCAGCCGCATGTGATTGCGAATGGTGCGATTGACTTGATCAATTTCATCCCTGCTCAGTTTCAATGCCGCTGTGCGCTCATACGCCAACATCGCCCCCACCCGCTCATGGTCGAAAAACCGAATTCGCCCATCGGCATCGACGCTGCGTGTAGCGGGTTTACCACAATCGTGCAACAACGTCGCCAACCTTAGTAGCGCTACACGGGTGGTGTTGGGGGTAAGCTGCGCCAATTGGCGGTGCAATTGCGCGGCCAGAGCGGGCACATCATCCTGGGCCGCATCAAATGCCGCTGCACCTGCGGCGATTACTTCATCTAATCGCTGCAATACCCAATACGTGTGCTGCAACACAGTGAAACGATGGGGTAATGATTGGGTGCAATCGCGCATAGCTTCAATCTCTGGCACGATATGACGCAATATCCCCAACGCATCTAGCTGTTGAATGGCCTGTGCGGCCCGTGGCAGCTCACAAATGGCCAATAGCTCATCGCGCAACCGCTCAGCGCTTGATTGCGAAATAGCCCGCGCGGTTGTTAATTGAATCAGCGCCAATGTGGCCGGTTCGATCTCAAACTGCAACTGATGCGCCTGCCGCACCGCCCGCAATGCCCGCACCGGGTCATCGCTGATGGCGTGATCGCTGACGCTGCGCACTCGGCGCGCCTGCAAATCCTGCACGCCCTGGGCTGGGTCAAACAACTGTGCGCTGTCCAGATCATAGCCAATTGCATTCATCGTAAAGTCGCGGGCGAATATGTCTTCGACCCAAGTCGCGCCACGGCATACTGCAAAGTCCAAAATAATTTCCGGCAAAATCACTCGGGCCGTGCCACGCTCAGCATCCATGATGTAGAACGCGCCATTCAGCGCATCTGCCACGCCACGCGCCAACCCAACGGCATTGCCTTGCACAGCAATATCCAAATCGTGCAACGGCTTGCCCAACAAGGCATCCCGCACCGCCCCACCAATCAAGATGACGGGGGTGTGTCGGGCTTGCGCCTGTACCACACTCAAGATGTGGTGGTAGTGCTGGAAATCAGGGAGATTGCTTGTTACTACGTCCATGAGAATCGTCTACGTAAACATCGAAGGTTTCCGAGGAATCTGGTGTTTCTGATCAATCTTATCGTCCTCCAAAGATGGCTCGGCCCAATCGAACCATGGTGCTGCCTTCTGCGATGGCGATTTCAAAATCGTCGCTCATACCCATCGACAATTGCGTTAAGTTTTCAGTCTGTGTCGGGAAACGCTCGCGCAACGCATCTCGCAAGGCGCGTAGGCTGGCAAAAACTGGCCGAGCTTGCTCGGCCTGCTCGACAATCGGGGCTATCGTCATCAAGCCGCACACCTGTATCTGCGGCAATACCAGTATCCCGGCCACAGATTGGGCAAACGCCTCAAACTTGGCCCGATCGGTCTGCCAGTTGGCCAAATCAAAACCTTCTTTGCTGGCTTCGCCGCTGACGTTACACTCCAGCAACACCCGATTCAACGACGGCACCGCCAAAGCCATTGCACGGCGGCTAAACACCTCGGCCAACTTATACGAATCGACCGAGTGAATCAATTCAAACTCACCCACAGCGTCTTTGGCCTTACGGGATTGCACATGCCCGATCAAATGCCAATGTGCAAGTGACAACCCAATCGCAAGACTCACCTGCGTCTTCTTTGCCAACGCCTCCTCTACCCGATTTTCGCCAAAATCCTGTTGTCCGGCGGCCAGCGCTTCCAACACTGCTTCAGCCGGGAAAGTCTTGGAAACCGCGATCAAGGCCACATCGTCGGGTAGCCTGCCCGCGCGCAACGCCGCCTCCGCGATACGTTCACGCACCCTGTTCAGCGATTGTTCGATTGACATATATTATGTGTGATTGTAGCGGCAAGGGGTAAGCTGCATCCACATTTAGAGGCGCTCCTATCGTCCAGATCATCCGAAGCGCTTCGGGCGAATACATCCAGAAGTTATCCACAGCTTGTCAACAGCTCCTGCCCGATGTAGACTTATGATATGACGCGTTGGATCCGATTGCTCATCTTGTTTTCAGTGCTGATCATTGCGCTGTTTGGCGATTGGCAGATCGCAGCCGCTGCAACATGTGGCACCTACATCGTGCGTCCCGGCGATTCGTTGTTGGCTATCTCAGCCAAATTGGATGTCAGCGCGCAAGGGTTGATGCAGGTGAATGGCTTGAGCAACGCCCGAGCCCTTTTCTCTGGACAGGCGCTGGCGATTGCCTGCGAAGCGCCCTCACCCGGACGCGCTGCTCAAAAACATCATGTTGGCAACGCTGTCGAAATCTCATCCGACCCTGCTGCACCCAAAATTGATCCTGCCACAACCACGGTACGCCTGGGCAGCGGACCAAAATCGATTGTGGTGAGCATCGCCAGGCAACGCGCCTACGCATATGAGGGCGAAAAGCTGGTTTATCAATTCATCGTCAGTACGGCTTTGCCGCAATATGGCACCAAACGTGGCACCTTTCGGGTGAAGACCAAAATGCCAGAGGCGTACTCGCGCAAGTGGCAACTACGTATGCCCTATTGGATGGGCATCTATGATGCTGGCCCCTCAGAGAATGGCTTTCACGCGCTACCCATCTTAAAGAGTGGGCGCACCCTTTGGGCGAATGTACTGGGTCGCCCCGCCTCTTTCGGCTGCATCATTCTCAGCGGCAAAGACGCCGCCACCCTCTACCGCTGGGCGGACATGGGGACGCTAGTAACCATAAAGTAAATTTAAAAAAGACAAAATTAAAAAATTATTGCCACAAACGCAGTCTTTATTTTTGCCTTTTTAATTCTTAATTTTTAATTTGTACTACTTTCTTTCTCCACATCTAGACGATGTTGCGTTGTCTTGTGGCGGGCTCGTGAAACGGCTGGTCGAGCAGGGTGAACGAGTAACAATCGTGACAGCCTGCACAGCGGACTGGCCGGCCGACCGCGCACTCACACCGGCTATCCACAAAGAGCATGACCAATGGCAACTAGGCGATTGGCCATATCGCGCGCGTCGGCTAGAAGACGCCGCTGCCACGTACGTATTGGGCGCAACTGCCTTGCACTTGAATCTGCCCGACGCCATCTATCGGTTCAACGCGCAGGGCCAACTACTCTACGTGCGTGATTTTATGGGTATAGCGCCCCACCCTGATGATTGGAAAGTGCAGGCCATCGCACTGGCCGCCCAACTCACGCAAACTATTTTGATTGAAGGGGCGCACATCTATTGCCCGTTGGCCGTGGGCCGACACGTGGATCACACCATCGTGCGCCAAGTAACCGAGGTGATCTTTCCGCCGGAGCGCATCACCTATTACGAGGATTACCCGTATGCCGACCAACCGGCGGCGCTCCTGCAAGAAACCAGCCAGCTAAAACATGCTCATTCGATTAACATTCAACTCAGTCCAGCAGAACTGGCTGTCCGGATCGAAGCCATTTCTTGTTATCATTCACAAGTGAAAGTCATGTTTGGCAATAACACCCAAATGGCAGAACGACTGCGTGCCTATGTGGGCAATTTGCTCATTGAGCGCTACTGGAAAGCCAATTGAACGGATCGATTTGTTAATTGGCACTAGACTTACTTAAATCTATGATCATTCTTACTCGTCGTCGCTTTTTACAACTTACAACAGGAAGCGTGCTAGGCACCGCTGCGGCAGTTCATCTCAATTCTTTTGGCTATGCGTTTGCTGATTCGCCGCACATAGATGCTGCCGCCCCACCTGCGCCGTACGGACGGGTTGCCACGTATGGGGTCGATATCCGACAAGACCCATCCCGCGCAGGTAAACTGGTGCGCACAGCCAAACGCGATGAGGTAATCCCGCTAATCGAACAAATCCCCGGCGAAGCCATGATGTCGCACAACGACATTTGGTTTAAGACCACCGACGGCTACATGTATTCATCGTGGGTGCAGCCGGTCTACGAAACCCGCAACAAGCCGCGCCCAGAGCTATTGAAAGAGCCGTTCTGGGGACAAATTACATTCCCATTTAGTGTCACCCGCTGGGTGCCGGACGACTCGGCCAAAGCAGGTGTGCGGCTGTATTACAGCAGCGTCTATCGGGTGGTGGCAGCCAAGCAGGATGCCAACCAGAAGTGGTGGTATCAGTTGGCCGAAGGCGTCACATTTGGCCCTGGCCCATACGTCCCTGCCGAACAGGTGCGCCCCATTTTGCCCGAAGACATGACCCCGCTCAGTACCGATATCTCCAAAAAGCATATCGAGGTCGATCTGTCACAACAAACGCTGACCGCCTTTGAAGATGATGCCCCCGTGCTGACCACCCGTGTCGCCAGCGGCTTTGGCACTTTCTTCACGCCACAAGGCAATCATCGCGTACTGTACAAGAATCCAACCTCGCGCATGATTGGCGGCCAAGGCACGGATTATTATGACTTGCCGGGGGTACCCTTCCCAACCTATATTACGCCGAGCGCAGTTGCTATTCATGGGGCATATTGGCACAACGACTTTGGCCGTCCACGCAGCCACGGCTGCCTAAATGTGCCTGCACCCATTGCAATTTGGGTCTGGCGCTGGACAGAACCGCATGCACCCTACGAAATATATCGCTATTACACCCCCAATGTGGCCAAAGCAACTGAAGTCATCGTGCGCGGCAAGGGTATTAACATCTATGCGCCTGCACCCGTAGGAACTGTTACCCCACGGCTCAACCCCACTAAATCGCCCACGACACAGCAGCCGGTCGCTGGACCATAAGATGGAAAAAACAAAAACCGACCCAATTAGACCGGTCTAATTGGGTCGGTTTTTGTTTAGGGTGCCTAGTGGGGCTCGAACCCACAACCTTCTCAGCCACAGGG
>JANMVQ010000072.1:0-27666 GCA_031392845.1 Chloroflexota bacterium | reverse complement strand
AGCCGCTGGTGCTACTGAGATTGTGGTTGTGGATTGTCATGGCGCCGGGGGTGCATGGACCTTTAACTCGTTGGTGCCTGAGATGCTTGACCCTGATTGCGAGTGGGTCGCCAATCATGCTTGGTCGCGTTATACCGAGCTGTTGGAGAAGGGTTGCGATGCTTGTCTGTTGGTGGGCATGCACGCGCGGGCGGGCACCCCCGATGGCGTGCTGTGTCACACCATCTCGACCACGACTTGGCGTAATTTGTGGTTCAACGATGATCTGGTGGGCGAGAGCGGGATTAACGCGGCATTGTGCGGTCACTATGGTGTGCCAGTATTGCTGGTGACTGGCGATGAAGCCACCTGCCGTGAAGTCAGCGGTCTGCTTGGCGAGGGTTTAACAACCGTTGCGGTGAAGCGCGGCCTGACTCGTTACTCGGCGCGCCAAATTCCACCCGTGCGGGCGCGCCAAATGATTGAAGCAGGTGCACATCAGGCCCTACAAAACTTAAAGGCAGTGCCGCCATATGTGCCAACCAAACCCACCACCATCTCGATCGATTTGGGCACGGTCGATACAGCTGCGCAGTTTCAAGGACGGTATGGCGTGGAAGTCGTCGAACCGCTCAAAATCATCAGCCGTGGCCCGGACTGGCTGACGGCTTGGAACCAGATTTGGCATTATTAAATAAGGAAGTAAACAATGGCTGATCCAAAAATTACCCGTATCGAGATTCACGAATATCGCTACACCCTGGATAACCTGGGGACCGACTACAACGGCTTCAATCTGGTTTATTCCCCGGGTGCGAAGGCCGAGCAGAAAGGGCGCATTATGCGCATATTCACGGATGCCGGGGTGATCGGTGAATATGCCGGGGTGGGCGACGCTGATCTGGCCACCCTACCGCGCTTCAAACATTATTTGCTGGGGCGCAGTGCGCTTGAACGCGAACGCATCTATAGCGATGTCAACCGTGCCCTGCGCCAAGTGGCGCGTATCGGTCTCGCTCCGGTCGATATTGCATTGTGGGACTTGGCGGGCAAGTATTTCAATGTGCCGATTTACAAGTTGCTCGGCGGCTACAAGGAAAGTGTTCCCTGCTATGCCAGCACTTATCATGGCGACCACGAGCCCAAGGGCGGCTTGAACAGCCCGGAGGCGTATGCCGATTTTGCCGAGCAGTGTCTGGCGATGGGTTATCCCGCCTTCAAGATTCATGGTTGGGGGCGTGCGCCCATCGCGCAGGAGGCCGCTACGGTCATTGCGACAGGCAAGCGGGTGGGGGGCAAAATGGACCTGATGCTTGACCCGGCCTGTGAATACATCACCTTTGGCGATGCGTTCAAAGTGGGGCGGGCCTGCGATGACGCCCGCTTCTTCTGGTATGAGGATCCCTATCGCGACGGGGGCACCTCGCAGTTTGCCCATCGCAAGCTGCGCCAGTTGATTCGCACCCCGCTGTTGCAGACCGAGCATGTGCGTTCGCTCGAACCGCATATTGATTTTGTACTGGCAGACGCCACCGATTTTGTACGAGGCGATGTCGGCTACGATGGCATTACCGGCATGATGAAGGTCGCCCATGCCTGCGAGGCACTCGGCATCGATATTGAGCTGCACGGCCCAGGCCCAGCCCAACGCCAGTGTATGGCCTCCATCCGAAATACAAATTACTACGAGATGGGGTTGATTCATCCCAATGCCCCCGCCAGCCATGATCCCCATTTGTATAAAGATGGCTACCGCGATGACTTGGATGCCATTGATTCCAAGGGCCACGTGCCCATCCCTCAGAAGCCCGGTTTGGGTGTCGAGATCGATTGGGACTGGGTGGCCAAGCAGCGCACAAATTTGATAGTGTTCGAGTGAAAAGGAGAATGACACATGTCTCGCCAAAGCTGGAGAAGCAAACTGATATGACATCATCCCTGACTGAACAGATCGCCCAAACCCAGGTCGCGCCCGGGACAGTCACCCTCTGGTGGCTAGGAGGTACCGGGTTTGTGTGCAAGACCGCGGCAGGAACCCGGGTCTACATTGATCCGTATCTCACCAACTGTGTGTCGCAGATATTTGGGGTAGAGCGTGGGTTTCCTACGCCTATCAAACCAGAAGATGCGCAACCCGATTTACTGATCGCCACGCACTGGCATGAGGATCATCTCGACCCCGAAGGCATCCCCCTGATCGCCAAGCACAGCCAGACTCAGTTTCTGGCACCGCCATCGTGTGTGGCACGTATGTTAGGGTGGGGTGTGCCCCGGGCGCGAGTGACAGGTTTGTCGCAAGGGCAGACGCACGTGTTTCGGGATGTGACGATCACCGCCGTGCCTGCCCGCCATATCGCCGGGATCCTCGGTTGGGAGACGGAGGACGCCATCGGTCTGTTGTTGGAGATTGATGGGCTGCGCATCTATCACAGCGGCGATACGGAATACGACTTGCGCCTACGGGCGCTGGCCTATAACAAACGCGCTCCGATTGATGCGGCGCTGCTGGTGATCAACGGTGCTGGTGGCAACATGAACGCGCATGAAGCAGCTTTGCTGGCCTGGCAATTGGGTGCCAAAACCGTCGTGCCGATGCATCATATTTTGTGGAAGGATTTCAATGGTGGCGAACAAGCGACACTTGATCCACAGTTGTTGGTGGATACCTACCAAAGACTAGGCGGCATAGGAACCGTGCGACCATTGCAGATAGGCGAAGCCCTAAGGCTTTCCACGGGCTAACTTGCAACGGGACTTTTACTACCCACCAGTAACTAAAACCAACAAGTCCAAGCAGTGTGCAAGAGTATTACCATAGCAACCTATGGCTCCAAAACCCTGGTCAACCGTCAGTACCCGCGAAGTATATAAAAACAAGTGGATGCGTATACGTGAGGATATCGCGGAAATGCCAAATGGCAAAACAACAATTTATGGTGTTTGCGAATTTGGCCAATGTGTGGGCGTGCTGCCCTTTGTCGATGCCGAACATGTGGTGATGGTGCGCCAGTATCGCTATGTCTTTGGTGAAAATCAGCGCTGGGAGATGCCAACTGGTGGGTGGAAAGCGGGTGAAACACTGGAAGACGCAGCCCAACGTGAGTTGATCGAAGAAATTGGTTATCGTGCGGGTCGCTTGCAGCACATCAACACCAACTGGACCTCAAAATCGGTGTGCCAAGAGCTGGCGCACCTGTATGTTGGCTACGACCTCACACCTGTGAACCCGGCAGAAATCATCCCTGACGAAACGGAATTCCTCGAAGTTGGCATTTTGCCTTTTAAGGATGTACTGCAGAGGGTGCTGGACAGCGACATCCGTGACAGCATGACTGTTATCGCTGTGCTGCACGCTGCTGCAATGCGGAAAAATTAGGACACGGACAAACACAGGATGCTTTTAGCGCACTAAATTAGCATCCCGTGGTTGTCCGTGTCCCGGACTTTGCCAGGTGTTCTACCAGACCACGAGGCAAGTCTCAACTTCGCGGACGCCCACGGCGCCCGCAATGCCTGCCGTCACTCAGTTGCCGAGTGATTGCAGGTCGGGGCTTTCGACAAATGCAATCAGGTCGAAACGACCGGTCACTGCGTGGATTTGCTTGATCACCGAGCCATCCAGCTCCATGCCGGGCATCTCTTTGATCAAATCTTGGATACGGGTGGGTTCGGCTTTGATTAATACGTAAGCTTGAATCATTTTTAGTTTTCTGGCTTTCACACGGAAAGCCTCTTATGACTATCCTCAGGTAAATGTCATCAGTTTTGCGCTGCCGCTACGGGCGATTTCATCAAGTTGGGCTTGAATGCGCTCAACGCTGGTCTTGAGCGGGAACATTTTCTTGCTGATTTGCATATCGGCATCGGTGCTGAGCGGATGCCAGAACACGCCATCTAGGTTAACCGTTACCTCAGGCACCAGATTGCCCATGTTCAACTCGACCCCATCTTTGCTATAGCCGCGTTTGGCCAGCGGACGAATGAAGTGATGGTCCGCGGGGATGCCAAGCGATTCGCGAAAGGCATGCATGGTGTCGATGTGGGCGCAGTTCGCGGGTGTTTCGGTGGTGCTAAGGCGTACGCTAAAGCCAGCATCTTGCAGTAGACGAATACCCTCCACTGTCTTCTCCCAGGTGCCTTTACCGCGATAGGCATCGTGATGCTCTGCCTCGCCTCCATCCAGACTGACTTGTAGGATTAGGTTTGGGTGCTGGATGGCTTTGAGTTTTTCGAGGCGTGTAGCTCTAATGAGCATAGCATTGGTTAGCACACTGGTTTTGACACGCTGGGCCGAATAAGTCAGCATGTCATAGATTTCGGGTAACAGAAACGGCTCGCCACCCGTGAAGAAGATATGATCAAATCCCAGCACAACCGCTTCGTCAACCAATTGCCTAACATTGTTCAGGCCGATGGCGCGGCGTGCTGCATTCGGGCTGCTCTTGGCCACACAGTACGAACAGCGCAAATTGCAATCGTAATTGGTGTAGATCCATAGTTTCCAGGAAATCGCTGGTGCACATGGATCCATTGGGATGAGGTCAGGTGTGGGAAGTGGCATTTATTTTCTTCTAAACAGACAGTAGATAAACTTCTGTTCGCTGTTCCAAGGAGTTTGATGGTTTTCGTGTGCGTTGTCAATCAACTCGAAGTCATCGCCAAATTCGCTGCATAGATCATCGGCGGTGTAACGGCGTACATCGAGGTTGCTGCATTGGGTCGGCCCGTCCGTATCAAATGTGGCAATAACGACATGGCCGGCTGGTTTGACCGTGGCACGCACGGTCGCCAGATAGCGTCATCGATCGGAGGTTCGGGTGAGGAAGTGATACACGGCCCGGTCATGCCAGACATCCACAGAACTGGGCGGCAATGGCAGATCGCGCGCGTCCGCCTCCAGCCACTGAATCTGACTCGCACGTATGCCTAACTGTTGTCGCGACCGCTCTAACGCAGCGCTAGAAATGTCTACTGCTGTAATGTGGGTATAGCCACAATCAAGCAATTCAGCCAACAGCGTCGTAGCGCCGCTCCCTACATCTAGGATATGCGCATCGCGCTGTGGCGCCGCATGGGTAATCATCGCCAAGGAATAGGTGGGTTTACTTTGGTACCAGCTGACTTCAGTTGGCACTTTTGACCCATAGATGCCTTCCCAATGAGATTTTGGATCAGCCAAATTCGTTTTCATAAGAATTACTCGCCAACACTCAATAACTGAGACTGGCTGCGCCTTGAGCCAGAAACTCCACTACGGCAGCACCGCCAGCAAAGCTGCTGCCTGCGACCAAATTCTCTTTGTCCAAACCCCGTGCATTAAAACACGGTGGGCAAATCCAAAGCTTCCCACCATTGCTGGTATACGACTCCATCAACTCTTTGAGCGGCTTGAACCCGGCGATAGCAATGTCATCGCCATAGCCAGGGTTGGCCAGCCGAACCGCCTCGATATTGAGAAAAATAACGACTTCCTGACCCGCAGCCACACCTGCGTTGGCCACCACAAAAGCGACAGTTGTCTTGTCCGGGTGGTCTTTGCCGGTTGTCAGATTTATTAATAGCTTTGCCATAGTTCTCTCCTACTGATCTTTGACTAAATCATGTCCGCAAGTGGCATACCTGAAAGCCTGTAAAACAAGCTTTTTTCTACATACCATGTGCGGACGCAAATTGGTCAAAGATCAGTAGCAGTAATTTATCTCAATTTTTAACTCAATCTCTAGCATAATCTTGACCTTGAATTACTCATGATCAAGCAAGGTAATATGCTTTTTGGATTAAAAAATATTTGGGCACACGCGCTGTGTTTGAATCGAGCAGTACATTCCGAGTGCTGCGACACCACGCCGGGATGTCCATGTCCGCACCATCATCGTGGGCCAGTACCCGCAGTGTTTGCCCAGGCTGCAAGCGTTTCATTTCGCTAAAGATGAGCAAAATAAGATCGCCACAGGCGGTTTCACCAGCATTCAGCGTTACATCAGCCATTTATATATCTTCTATCTTCTATTCAAGAATAGTATTGATCCGAATATCTTACAAATGAATTAAGCGATAACAAACCACACACGGGTATGGCCAAATTCACTACAATTCAAACTTGTGACCCTACAACCCTCTTTTCCTTTGCGCCGTATGCTCATTATCATGGCAAAAGCGCCTACCCGTGGACAAACTAAGACCCGTTTGGGTGGGCTGATTGGTCTGGATGCAGCGGCAGACTTTTACCGTTGTCTTCTGGCTGACGTGCTGGAAATTTCGCGTCGTGTATCAGATCATCTCCCAAATGTCGCGCTGGCGATTGGCTATTGGCCAGCTGGCAGTGAAGCAGTGTTTGAATATATTGCCCCGGACTTTGCCCTGATGCTACAGCAAGGCGAAGCGCTGGGCGACCGGCTGCATCATGTGATGGAACAAGCTTTCAACCAAGGCTACGATCAGGTGGCGGTATTGAGCAGTGATACTCCGTTTGTTGATCCAGCGGTGCTAGCGCGGGGGTTTGTGGCCCTGTCCGAAGGTGCGGATTTGTCGCTTGGCCCATGTGATGATGGTGGTTTTTATGTGATGCACTTGCGTGAACCGCATCCCGAATTGCTGGTGCCTATTCAAATGAGCACACCTGATGTGAACCGAGATATCCTGTCGGCTGCGTCCCAGCACAACCTAAAAGTGGAGATGCTGGCACCGACCTCGGACATCGATACGCCGGACGATCTGCGACAGTTGTTAACGACCGCGCAAAGTTGGCCTGATGATATTGCACCCAAAACACGCCAGTGGCTAAAGATGTGGCAAGATGGGGCCACATCTTGACCGTATGCTGGTTAGACACACGACATTTAGTATCCCGATAACAATGAGTGAAATTCCCATAATCCCTATCAGTAGCATCCCTATTGATATGGCTGCCCGCACCTCTCATGCAGCCACGCTGCCCAAACAGCTGTATATCGAAGTGACCAATCGCTGCAACTCGCTGTGCAAATCCTGCCCATTGACTTACGATCATTATCTGCCCTGGGAGGCCAAGCATCACCTGAGTTGGGAAGAGTTTCGCCAGATCGTCGATCAAGTGCCCGTGATCGAGCGGGCGGTGCTGCACGGCATTGGCGAACCGTTGCTGAATCCAGACCTTCCGCGCATCGTGGCACATCTGAAATCGCGCGGCGCAAAGGTGTTGTTTAACACCAATGCTGTTTTGCTGGATGCGACCCGTGGCGATGCGATGGTCGAGGCCGGATTGGACGAGTTACGGGTTAGCCTCGATGCCATCACCCCGGCGCTGTATAACGAGCTACGTGGCATTGACAAATTGCCGCGCATCTTGGATAACTTAAAAGCCTATATGAGTCGCCGCGCCGCGCGAAAATCGGTCGAGCCACACCAACCTGTTATCTCCTTCTGGTTCGTGGGTATGCGCGAAAATCTGCACGAACTGCCCGATATTGTGCGTTTTGCGATTGAACTGGGCGTGCCAGAAGTGCATCTGCAACGGCTGGTGTATTTTGGGGATGGGGCCAAATTGGATGACGATGTTACGGCGATTCATGAACAGTCATTGCACGCGGCACTGCAGGCGCATCAAGAGCAGATGATGTTGGAATGCGAGGCGCTGGCCAAACAAAGCGGCCTCAAGTTTACGGCTTCGGGTGCGACGACGCCGGGCGAAAGCCTGGCAACCAAAGGCGCACACCCGTGGCAAGGTTGCTACCGCCCATGGTCATTGATGTATATCACCGCGACTGGCAATGCCTTGCCTTGCTGCATTGCGCCGTTCGCCGTAACGGATTATGAGCAAATCATGCTGGGCAATGTGTTTCAAGATTCATTGGCCCAAGTCTGGAATGGTGAGCGCTACCAAGCCCTACGCAGCGCGGTGTTGAGTAAAGCCCCTTCCCCGTGGCCCTGCCAGCACTGCGGAGTGAAGTGGAGCCTGTAATCGCGGTGGTCATCCCAGCCTGCAACGAGGCTGGATCATTGCCCAATGTGATTGCTGCCATTCCACGCGAGTGGGTGCATCGAATAGTCGTAAGCGATAACGGCAGCACCGACGACACCCTGCAAGTAGCACTGACACTCGGGGTTGAGGTGGTCAGCGAACCCAGACGTGGCTACGGCCATGCCATGTGGGCCGGTGTGCAGCGCGTCATCGATCACTCGGACATCATTGTGATGTTTGATGGCGGCTTCAAGGAAGACCCGACAGAAATGCCACAGGTGTTGGCCCCGTTGCTTCGGCAAGAAGCTGATTTTGTCCTAGGGTCACGTATCAGGCTGGCGGCGAAAGGATCGCTAACACGGCCGCAACGGATGGGCAATTGGCTCACCACCCAAATTATGCGGCGTTTATATGGCGTTGTTGCAACCGATCTTGCGCCGTTTCGCGCCATTCGCGCGCCCTTGCTAAAGCGGCTGGATATGCAAGAGCGCACCTATGGTTGGCCGACCGAAATGATCGTGAAAGCAGCCATCTGCAAGGCGCGTATCGTCGAGGTGGATGTGCACTATCGGCCACGTTATGCTGGCAAGAGCAAGGTGTCTGGTTCGTTCACAGGTAGTTTGTAGGCCGGCCAGGTGATTCTGCGCACTGCACTCTAGTATTCACAATGGCAACCCACCAATTGAGAATGCGGTTGCTGATCCTAGCGCAAGTTGCATTGTGTGTAGCGCTGGTCTGGCTATATCCGCTGAGTGCAGGTTTATTCAAGCCGCGTCTAGGTTGGGCAATGCAATCGGGTGCCAATCCGATTAGTTTGGTGACACACCTGTCAATTTATGCCGGGCTGTTTACCATCCACTTCGTCAGTCTAAAAACGCTGCGAGGGATGATCGCTAGCGGACATGTTGCTGGCGTAGGAATCATTATTTGGCTTGGCTGGGCATTCTGCTCGTTTATTCTGTTGTTTAGCTTCCCTGGTGAGAGCGCGGATGTGTTTGACTATGCTTTTCGTGGACGCATGATGGTTGAGTATGGTTACAGCCCTCTTGTGACTACGCCGTATGAGCTACGAGATTTTCCATTTCACCGCTATGTGTCGTGGAGCCAATGGGTCGATGCCTATGGGCCGATTTGGGAATATGTCAGTGCCGCTGTCGCTGGCGTGACAAGAGCACTGGCTTCACCAACTGACCTAGCCGTGGTTATCAATCAGACTTGCGAGAACCAACTAGCAGTCTGCCACTACCTGACCAAGTACATTACGGTGTATCGGTTGTTATCTATCGGCCTGACAGGTGTGTGCGGTTTGTTGATTGGGCGGCTGGTGAGGCGGGAAGAGACGCAGTCGGCTCAACTGGCGTTTTTGCTGAACCCGCTCACTCTGATTGCCACTGCAGTCGGCGCACACAATGAGCCCTTACTGATTGGATTTGTGCTGCTGGCGGTCTTTGCCTTCGTGCGGTCCCAGTTTGTGATCGGCTTACTGCTGCTGGTACTGGCTGCGCATGTCAAGATCACCGCGCTGCTGGTCTTGCCGGCATTTGCCCTCTGGCTGCTTCATCAACGCGGCTGGCGGCGGACACTTAGCGTACTATCCGGCGTTGGCGTAATTGGCATCGCGCTGTCTTGGTTGCTATATGCGCCATTGGGGGGATGGGCCAGTCTACCCAAGAATTTCTTTGAGCGTAGCCTGACCTCGACCAATTCATGGGCTGAGTTGGTTTATCTTGGATTACGGTTTGGGTTAGGTTGGGCGCGTTTTGAATCACAACAGATTGTGGCACGGATAGCCCCTATGCTATTTGTGCTAATCAGTCTGCCCTTTCTGTGGCGTTGGTTGCGACATCGGCCCGATTCGCCATTGGCGCTACCGCGCTGGGCCGGCAAACTGGTATTGCTGTATCTGCTGATCGGCAGCTACTGGTTCCAAGCCTGGTATGTGTTATGGCCGCTGGCGCTGTTGTGTTGCGTGCCCGGAAAGACCAGTCAGATCACAACGACGTTTGGTTTTGCCGCGCTGGTTAGCGCCATCATCAGCGACTATCTGCGTAGCGCTGAATTGCCTGGTGTGGGCGTCTGGCAAATCAGCGCGCTGGCGGTTGCGATCATTCTTATACCGGTCCTGTTACACACTGTGCTGATCCGAAACCGCGAGGAGCAATCACCCGAATGAAATCCCCGATTCTTGCAAACAAAGTTTATGCTGCGCCTTCAGTGTTTAGCGCTGAGAACATGCTGCGTGAGGCCCGTCGCCAGAAAGGTATTTCTGAAGGCAAAATACCGGACATTTGCATTCTTGACCCAGATGGCGACATCGCCCAGCAGCTTGTCGCAACCGGCCAAGCCAGTCTGCACCCGCACTGGGCGTGTTATCACACCAAAATGTATCAATTCGCTCGCCACGGGATTGAGTACGGCATCGTCCCGCATGTGGTGGGTGCCTCCTTTGCTGTGTTGGTTGCCGAGGAGGTATTCGCTTGCGGTTGTCAACTGTTGATCAGCATGACCTCAGCCGGGCAAATATTGCCAATTTGCCCGCCCCCTTATTTCGTATTGATTGAGCGCGCGCTGCGGGATGAGGGCACGAGCTATCACTATTTGCCACCTGCTGACTACAGCCGTTTGTCTCCAAGACTACTCGCCAGCTTGGCAGACACATTTGACGGCACAGACATCCAGATGCGACAAGGCAGTACGTGGACAACGGATGCACCGTTTCGCGAGACCGAAGCCGCCATTCAATTTGCCCGCGAACAAAGTATCGTAGGCGTTGAAATGGAAGCAGCAGCGCTATATGCCTTCGCACAGGTCAACGCGAGAGATATTGTGTGTTTCGCCCACATCACCAACCAAATGGCCCAGATCGAAGGTGATTTTGAAAAGGGCCAAGATCAAGGCAGCCATGCCGCGCTGCGTGTGATTGATTTAACCGCGCAGCGTTGGTTGCTGCATCAAAATCACAGGTTACGTTAAGTCGGCAGTAGTATCAACTTGGCCAGCCGATTGCCACGGTCTGCTGCTGGCTTAAGGGCACGCCGAACCAACACATCTAACCCGAAGATGCGTCCCGGTGCCAGACCAATCATGAGCACCGCCAACACCACGATCTGCCAATAGGCCCATTCCCATTCATAATCTCCGGGCAGTGGCACGCCTGCCAGCCCCAGGGTCAATTGCAAGGAGACCCCCAGTGCAACCAACCCACCTAAACGTGTAAATAGCCCAAAAAATAGCGAGATAAAGATAAAAAACTCAGAAAACCAGACCACATAGCCAAACCAGCGCACATTCGGGCCGATAAATGTGTCGATCACTTGGCCATTCAGGCGAGTTAGTGCAGTCAGGTCGATTGAGATTTCGGGGATGGGCGAACCCGGCCAATACTTCAGCTCCGCAACGAGGAACTTACGGGGACCTTTGTTGGCAAAAATCGACTCATAGCCCAGGTAGCTGCATAACCCACTAGATTTAGTGTAGCCACCTTTGCCATCTTCCTTTTTCAACGCGTAATCGGCTGGACAGCCGAAATCGGGCGGCAACTTCCACCACAGTTGAGTAAAGAAGAGGTACGCCAGCGCAATGCGGGCGATGACGATAACGGTTTTGCGCAGAGCAGTCTCCCAGCGCGGTTCGGTGGCGGCAATACTGACTGGCGGCGGTTGTTGACTAGGTGTTGTTTCCATTTTTAGGCCTCTAATATCTTTGTTCTACTATCTTCATCCTATACCTTCATCCTAAGTCTAACAACTTACGGAAATGTTTCATACTCGCCTAAACGGGCTGATTGCATTCACTGTCACTATCGCCAGCTATGGCCGTGGCTGCAGCCACACCTGTGCCTGCGTCATCCAACCCTTTCCCAAATTTGCCATCGGGGCCGGGCCGGATAGATCGTCGTCCATAACATTGTTTCGTCGGTCGGCATAGCCAACGGGTGTCCATCAACTGTCGTCAATTCAGCCCAAAGTATGAAGACTATATATGCCGACTTTCATATACTGATTCATGAAGAGCAATTTAGATTCCTCCTCTTCTCCTCTAGTAGACACCCTTGAGCAAGGTGTCTTTTTCTTTTTCCAGTGCTCAATAGTGAGATCGATATCTGTGCTTTAGGGCGACGATAGGGTTAACGTCTTTTGATAGCTTGCTGAGGAATCCACCACGCTGAAGCCCATTGATAGATAGAGTGACTGTGCGCCCCAGTTATTGGCTGCCGTAGTCAACCAACACTCGGTGCAGCCTTGTAGCCGCAATTGTTCGATAGCTGTGCTGAGGAGCATACGTGCGATGCCACGTCGTCGATATGAGTCATGGACGTGAAGCCACTCGATGTATCCGGTGTATCTAGCTTCTGGATTGTCGGTGAGCGGTGCGAGTGTGCTGTAGGCACATACCCCAACTTCCTTCAAACCGTCCAATACCTGCACGAGTTGAGACCCAATCGGTTCGCTTGTTGGTGCGTGTACGGTCATAGTCAAGGTGGGTGACAGCGACCTAGAGCTGCCCTGTATCTGTTCGATTTGCGCGATCAAATGCAGCTCACGATAAACCGGGATGAAATTGTGCTGGGTGAGTATCCGCGCCACATTTGGAATACGATCGGAGAGCCCATCCCAACCGGCGTTATAAGCTTGTATCAATCCATTGCCGTGTGTGTCGGGGAAGGCCTCGAGTTCATGATAAGTCGCTTGCGCTTCACAGGCTTGGAGCAAGGTATGTGCAGCCAACTCGTCAGCAAAGAATAAACCGGTAATTGCTTGATGGTCGCGATTGTCCGAGTCGCGATAGGAAGCCAGGGTGGCAAATCCTTGCGCAGTGCCTGAGACATCCGCAACCAGTGTCGCTGCTTGTTGTGGGGCCTTATAGAGGCGTTGGGGTTGTGCCTCGAGCGCCAATAGGTCGTTGGCAAAACGCATACGGTCGGATATAAATTGGCAATGGGGCGCATACGCAACTTGTGAGCGATAGATAGCCAGGAGTTGGTCGGCATGTTCAGGCTGCATCGGCAGGATATTCATAGCTTCATAGTAGCAGCTCAAGCTTTGGCCGAAATTCATAACCAGTGACAAGGAAACTTAAATTCGCATGTCTCATTTCTATTTAATTGCAGGCGCAATCTATGTGTCAGTGCTGGTGATTTATTAAACCGCACACCCAATCTATTTTGTAGCGCGTGTCATTTATTTTATCTTTGGTCAAATCTATTTAATAGCAGACTTAGATTATTTTAGCGCGGCTCAAATTTGTTTTAGCACAGGCCCAAATTATTTTATAGCCGGTCGAATCTATTTTATCGAACTGCTAATCTATTTAACCGCAGACCGGATTTATTTGATAGTGTGCCCTGTCTTTTAACCAGGGTGACATTATTTTCACGAACAATGACAAGCATTATTGACTCAATATCATTTGCTCCAGCGTCGGCATGTTGACACTGAAAGACTCTGAGTCTTAGGCATACGACCTGAATGCCTTAGCTTTTTACTGTTATCCGCGAATCACGCGAATCTGCACTAATAAATTCGCGAGAATTAGCGTGATTCGCGGAAAAACCTAAGGTAATCAGGCATACGACATGTTGGATCAAAGATTCTATAATCGATCTATGTCTGCGCCGATTTTAGCCACGAAACTATATATCCCTCCGCCTCGGTCTAAAGTCGTTCTCCGCCCCCGCCTAATTATGCAGTTGAACGAGAATCTACGGCGCACGCCAGGCATGACCCTCATCTCTGCACCGGCTGGCTTTGGTAAAACCACGTTAGTCAGCGAATGGGTCGCTGGTTGTGAGCGACCAGTCGCGTGGCTGTCGCTGGACGAAGGGGATAGCGATCTCACGCGCTTCCTCACCTATGTGGTTGCTGCGCTGCAAACGCTTGCCCGGAGCGGGGTCGAAGGGACTGCGGCGAATATCGGAGCAGGAGCGTTGAGTATGCTGCAAGCTTCGCAGCCTCAATCATTGCCCATCGAATTGATTCTGACGAACTTACTCAATGAAATCGCCGCCCTTCCAGACGCCTTTATCTTTGTCCTGGATGACTATCATGTCATTGATGCGCAACCGGTTGATATGGCCCTCGCCTTTCTAATTGAGCATTTGCCACCCCAGATGCATCTGGTCATCACCACCCGTGAGGATCCACAGCTTCCCCTGGCCCGGTTACGTGCGCGTGGCCAACTGTCTGAGCTCCGCGCAGCCGATTTGCGTTTTACCCCCTCCGAAGCTGCTGGATTTCTCAACCAAGTCATGGATCTGAATCTCTCAGTGGAGGAAGTTGCCGTCCTGGAGACGCGCACTGAAGGCTGGATTGCAGGTCTGCAACTGGCCGCGCTCTCGATGCGCGGGCGCGAGGATGTTGCCCACTTTGTGCAGGCTTTTGCTGGAAACAACCGCTATATTGTGGACTATCTTATCGAGGAAGTTCTCCAGCGCCAGCCCGAACATGTGCGACGCTTTTTACTCCAAACTTCTATCCTTGACCGATTGAGTGGTCCATTGTGCGATGCCGTCACTGACCAGAATGATGGCGTGTCGCTGTTGGATGCCCTGGAGCGCGGCAACCTGTTTGTCGTGCCGTTGGACGATAAACGCCACTGGTTCCGCTACCACCATCTCTTTGCTGATGTGCTGGCTGCCCATGCTCTGCAAGAGCAGCCAGCACAAATTCCAATTCTGCACCAGCGGGCCAGCGCCTGGTATGCCCACAATGGCTTACCTGCTGATGCGATTCGCCATGCGCTTGCCGCCAACGATTTCGCGCGTGCGGCGGATCTGGTCGAATTGGCTTGGCCGGCGATGGATGGGCGCTTCCAGGCTGCCACCTGGCTGGGCTGGGCCAGGGCGATCCCAGATGATTGGGTGCGCGCCAGACCGGTACTCTGCGTGGCGTATGCTTGGGCGTTGCTGAATGGCGGCGAACTAGAAGCCGCCGAGCCTCGCCTGTGGGATGCTGAGCGGTGGCTGGTGGCTTCGGCAGAGCGCGGTGAGCGACCGGCACCCGAAATGATCATCGCGGACGAAGCGCAGTTTCGGACCCTCCCTGCTTCAATCGCCACTGCCCGTGCCTACATTGCCCAAGCACGTGGTGATCTCCCTGGCTCTGTGATGTATGGTCGGCAGGCGCTCGCCCTCTTACCAATGGGAGACTATCTCCGGCGCGGCCCGGCCGCTGCGCTTCTGGGGCTTGCCCATTGGGCGAGTGGCGACTTGGAGGCAGCGCATCGGGCGCTTGCCGATGCCATGGCTAATTTTCAGAAGGTTGGCAACCTACATTTCGCCATCAGCGGTACCTTTGGCCTGGCGGATATCAGGATAACGCAAGGCCACCTGCGTGAGGCCGTCAAGACCTATACCCAGGCATTGCAGCTTGCACTAGCCCAGGGCGAACCCGTGCTGCGCGGCATGGCCGACCTCTATCTAGGGTTGAGCGAGTTATACCGTGAGCGTGGGGATATGGACACCGCCAATCAGAATTTATTGCGCAGCGAAGAACTGGGCGAGCCAGCTGCGTTACCGGATTGGCGTTACCGGTTTTGCCGTGCCCAGGCGCGTTTCAAGGCGACCCAGAGCGATTTGGACGGTGCGCTCGACCGACTCAATGAGGCAGAACGCCATTATCGCCGGACACCCGTACCTGATGTGCGCCCCATTGCTGCATCAAAGACGCGGGTGTGGTTGGCACAAGGCCGGCTAGGCGAAGCCCGGCGCTGGGCGCAGGCGATGGGCTTGTCTGTCGACGATGAGCTCACCTTTTTGCGCGAGTTTGAACACATCACACTGGCGCGAGTGCTCATCGCCGAGTATTTGCACGACCACTCCGACCGTGCTATTCGCGAGGCCATACAGCTGCTGGACCGTCTTCGACAAGCCGCGGAAGCGGGTGGAAGGATGGGCAGTGTAATTGAGCTCGGCGTGTTGCAAGCGCTTGCCTACCAGGCGCAGGGTGACCTTACCTCGGCGCTCCTCGCACTGGAACGCGCGCTAAGACTGGCTGAGCCGGAAGGCTATGTGCGCATCTTTGTCGATGAAGGCTTACCGATGACGCGCCTCTTGTCTGCCGCAGCTGAGCAAGAGGTTATGCCCAACTATGTCGGTAAGTTGCTGGCTGTGCTTGAAGCGCCCAAACAGAAGGATGAAGACAACGCTATTCTGCCTTCTGCCTTACCCGCCCAGAGCTTGGCCGAACCCTTGAGCCAACGCGAGTTGGAAGTGCTACGACTCATGGCTCAAGGTCTTTCGAATCGTGAGATTGGCGAGCGGCTTTTTCTTGCCTTAAACACGATTAAAGGGCATTCTCAGAAAATTTTTGCCAAACTACAAGTCCAAAGACGCACTGAGGCGATAGCCCGTGCCCGCGATTTCGGGCTGTTGTAGCCTCCCCCAGCGCAGCCCTGTTCGATACGGTCATTCCGCCGAAATAATCAACCGACAAGCATCCCCAAAAGGGGCTTTTGAGGCCTGAGCGAAGCGCACGCAAAGCGCGATGCGCAAAGTCCCTTCGGGGACGCGGTCATTTTATTCCGTTGAATGACCTAACACTTCTCCCTGAACAGTAGCCCCAAAACAGTACTCTCAAACAATCCTTTAGTGTCTATACCGCAATACCGGGTTGCCGATATCCTAATGGCTGATCAATATCAGTCAATAAGTGACGACTCCGTTAGCTAAAGCTGAACGGCTTCTTTCGTCCGAAGACGATAACTCTATCGCCCTAGAGTTAGAACTAAATTCTAGCAAAGCATTGGCAATTGTCAATAAAAATACGGAGCGGCTTGCGCCGCCTTCGGCCAATTCACCTGCCAGCTAAAGCAGGCAGTCCCCTTGAGAAAAAGATTATGGAGAAACAAAATGAATTCAAACCACTCGCCCAGCTCCAGCTATGGTCTAACCGAAGCCAGCCACGATGCACTCGTCGAAGCAGCTTGCTTTGCGACATGGGCAGGAAGGTCTAAATGTCAAACGAATACAACCCAAAAACTAATCCAAGTCAACCCATGACCTATCAGATCCGGCTCAAGGGCCAGCTGGGGCAGCAATGGACAGACTGGTTTGGGGGGCTGTCCATCGCGCTGGACGAGAACGGCGATACGCTCCTAACCGGCCTCTTGGCTGACCAATCGGCCCTGCATGGCTTGCTCAAAAAAGTGCGTGATTTAGGAATGCCTTTGCTCTCGATCAACCATGTCGAATCGAGCGCGGCAGACACGCCAGATACAAGTAAAACCCAAAAATATCGTTCATAAAAGGAAAGTCACACCCATGAAAGCAATTGTCTATCACAACTACGGTTCACCCGATGTTCTTAAACTCGAAGAGGTTCAAAAGCCAGTCCCGCAGGACGATGAAGTCCTGGTCAAAGTGATTGCGGCGTCCGCTGCTGCGGGAGACTGGCATCTGCTTCGTGCTAACCCATTCTTGGTTCGTTTCATGTATGGGCTGCTAACACCAAAATATAAAATCCTCGGCTCTGATGTAGCAGGGCGGGTTGAAGCGGTGGGCCGCAATGTCACCCAGTTTCAGCCTGGTGACGAGGTATTTGGGGATTTATCCCTCAGTGGCTTTGGCGCTTTTGCCGAGTATGTGACTGCTCCCGAAAGTGCATGGGCAGTCAAACCCACCAATATGACATTCGAGCAAGCCGCAGCTGTACCTGTGTCGGCAGTCACTGCATTACTAGGCCTGCGCGAAGGGCAAATTCAGTCCGGAAAGAAGGTGCTGATCAATGGTGCGTCCGGCGGGGTGGGCACATTTGCGGTGCAGATTGCCAAATCATTCGGGGCTGAAGTCACCGCCATATGTAGCACAAGCAAAGTCGAACTAATACGCTCACTTGGCGCCGACCATATCATTGATTACACGCAAGAAGACTTCACTCAAAACGGTCAGCAGTATGACCTGATCCTTGCGGTGAACGGCGATCGTTCGATTTCAGATTATCAGCGTGCCCTAAGTCCCCAGGGTATCTACGTCATGACCGGCGGTTCTACAGCGCAAATGTTCCAAGCCATGCTCCTCGGACCTGGGCGCTCAAAGAAGGGCGGTCAGAAGTTAGGCAACATCATGGCGAAACGCAATCAAAAGGATTTGATTATTTTGAAAGAGCTGATTGAAGCTGGCAAAGTGACACCTGTTATCGATCGATGTTATCCATTGCGTGCGGTTGCGGACGCTATCCGCTATGTTGAAGCAGGACATGCCAAAGGGAAGGTAGTCATTACTGTGGAGGAGAAATTATGAAAAACATGAAAGGGAAAATCTGCCTGATTACAGGCGGAACAAATGGGATTGGGAAGGTCACAGCACAAGAACTCGCCCAGATGGGCACAACTGTCGTGATTGTCGGGCGCAATGCTGAGAAGACAGCTCGAGTTGTGGCGGAAATCCGCGCAGCAACCGGAAATGAAAACGTAGACATGCTGAATGCCTTACACCCCGGACTTATAAACACTGGATTTGGCAAAAACAACAGCGGGTTCCTGATGAAACTCATCGGAGCTGTTGTCCCGTTCATTGCGCGGTCGCCCGAAAAGGGAGCAGAAACGTCGATTTATCTCGCCGCGTCACCGGACGTTCACATCGTTACTGGGAAGTATTTTGTGGATTCGAAAGTGGCACAAGCCGCCGCACAAGCCGCAGATCCCACCGTCGCCAAGAAACTTTGGGACGTAAGCTCCGTATTAGTTAAACTGACTGATACCATGCCAGCCGCGGTTTAGAAAAATATAAGCATCTCAATATCTCTCAAAAGAAGAAAAAAATGAATTCAATTCAAAGGACCGCACGACTGGCCGGGCTCCTGCCTCTGATTCTCGCTGTTATCGCGCCCTTCAGCATGTTGTACCTGCCCTCCACGCTGATTGTGGCGGGGGATGCCGCGACAACAGCCAAGCAAATTATGGCTTCTGACGGGTTATTCCGCCTTGGGATGGTTGGCGACTCAGTTGTCTTTTTGATCGAAATCGTGTTGACAGTCCTTCTTTACGAACTACTCAAACCGGTAAGCAAAACGCTTTCCCTAATTGCAGCGTTTGCCAGGCTGGCAATGACCATTGTGCAGGGCCTCAACCTACTGAATCACTTTTTTGTCCTGCTGCTTTTAAGCGGCGCAGGCTACTTGGCAGTTTTCTCGTCCGATCAGCTGCATGCGCTTGTATTGCTATTTCTCAATGCGCATGAATCTGTGGTTCAAATTTGGGGTCTATTTTTTGGTCTTCATTTAGCGCTGCTTGGTTATTTGGTTTACAGATCAGGCTACATTCCGAAAATCCTGGGAGGCTTTCTGGCCATTGCCTCGCTGTGCTACTTTGTCCAGAATTTTGGCATGATTCTTTTGCCCCAATACAAAGGGCTGTTTACCTCGATCGGCGCCTTTTCGGTGGTTGAAATTACATTTCCCTTGTGGCTTTTGATTAAGGGTGTAAACGTGCAACGATTACAAATGCAATCTCAGCATGACAGTGTTTCTTGCCGATAAAACCGGGAGAGCCTCCTTTCAGAAAACAGAAGTAAAAATAGAGATAAAAATGAATAGCTTACAGAAGATAGGTGGCGTTGCTGCGCTGATCCACTCGGCAGCATACCTAGTCGGTATTGGACTGTATCTGGCCGTGCTTGGCCCCATCATTGATGCGACTCCTACTCAGTATGTCGCACTGCTCGCAAATTACCAGACCATAATGTATATCTGGATCCTGATCGCTTATGTGGTGGCCGGCTTCTGTTTGGTTGCCGTGGCCCTTGCCTTGCACGAGCGCTTGAAAGCTGGATCGCCAGCGGTGATGCAGATAGCAACCGCCCTAGGGCTGATCTGGGCTGGCCTGATTATTGGCAGCGGCAACCTGATGATTCATGGCTTCGACCAGGTCGCCAATCTCTATGCTAAAAGTCCTGCTCAAGCTGAGACCGTTTGGTTGGCACTTAAGATTGTCGAAGACGGGATCGTTAGCGCGAATGAGCTCATTGGTGGCGTATGGGTTCTATTGGTAAGTTGGTCAGCCCTGCAGACCGCCACGCTTAACAAAGCACTGAACTTTCTGGGTGTGTCAATTGGTGTAGCGGGCATCCTCACGCTCATCCCAGCGCTTGCCGAAATAACACAGGTCATTTTTGGCTTGAGCATGATCGTATGGTTTGCATGGGCGGGTATTCTCTTTTTGCGCAATCGCCCAAACATGGCACTATAAAATCGAATGAAACTTATGAAAGCAATTGTCTATACCGAGTACGGATCACCAGATATTCTTCAACTCAAGGACGTGGAAAAACCTACACCTAATGAGCATGAAGTGCTGGTAAAAGTTTATACGGCGTCCGCAAATCCCCTGGACTGGCATCGGATGAGAGGCGAGCCGTTCTTGGCTCGCTTGAGTGAGGGATATCTCAAACCCCAAAACCCCAGACTTGGCGCTGATCTTGCTGGGCGAGTTGAGGCGGTTGGCAGCGCAGTCACGGAGCTTAAGCCCGGCGATGCGATCTTCGGCTCTATAGGGGCGGGTAGTTTTGCCGAATATGTATGTGCACGTGAAAGTGCATTCGCACTGAAGCCAGCCAATCTATCGTTTGAGGGTGCAGCAGCCGTACCTATCGCAGCGTTCACGGCGCTGCAGGGTCTGCGCGACAAAGGTCAGATTCAGACGGGGCAAAAGGTTTTGATCAATGGCGCGTCGGGTGGAGTGGGTACCTGCGCGGTGCAAATAGCAAAAGCGTTTGGGGCGCAGGTAACGGGCGTGTGCAGCACACGCAATTTAGAGCTGGTGCGCTCGATCGGGGCAGATCAAGTCATTGATTACACGCAAGCAGATTTCACCCGGAACGGGCAGCAATATGATCTGATTTTTGATGCTATCGGCAACCGTTCAGTTTCGGATATTAAGCGGGCCTTGAGTCCCAATGGGATTTGTGCCGTTGCCGGATTTACAACCCTCTCTCGATTGTTCCAAGTTATCTTGCTGGGTGCATGGGTGTCAAAGACCGGGAGTAAGAAGATTGGCCTTATGGCAACAGCACATGCAAACAAAACGGACCTGGTTTTTATCCAAGGGCTGCTTGAAACTGGCAAGGTCGTCCCGGTTATCGATCGACGTTATCCGTTAGCGAAGACGGCTGACGCGATCCGCTATCTTGAAGCAGGACACGCCCGCGGGAAAGTAATAATTACTATGGAATAGAGCAGCAAAGCAGTAAAACAGACTGCCAGAGTTTCAGGGGTGGGGAATCGAGGGTCATCCGTTTTTCTCTGACTTCCACGTTGCAAATACACTCAGTAGCTCACGCTTGGCCTTTGGGGTCACTTCAGTTAAGGTCGTCGAAAGTTTGCCCACCGTCTGAATCGTCATGCGCATCTGTTGCAGGTAATTTGGGCAAGCGGAGCACTGGGCCAGATGCGCATCAAAGCGCAGACGGTCTTCTGGAGATAACTTATCCTCCAAATAGTCGGTCACCCACTCTACAAATTCTTTGCAGGTCAGCTCGTCCACCCATTCATTCTGGTAAAACGTTTTCTCTTCGCTCATCATGCTACGTATAGTAAGTGTAGTAAGTACGGTAAGTATTGTTATGGTAAATATCGCTCATCAAAGTAGTGTTCCAATGCACTCCGGACTTTGGCTCGTGCACGATGCAACAAAACCCGCTGATTAGTCTCGCTTACATCCAAAACATTACAAACTTCTTGCGAACTCCAGCCTTCTATATCCCGGTACGTAATCACCAAACGTTGATTAAGCGGGAGTGATTCGATCGCTTGCTGAATGTATGCACGCAGCTCGGTCGACTGGTAGGCGGTGTCTGGAGTTGTCGCCCATGAATTGGGGTGAGTCGCATCAACCCACCAGCCATCCTCTTTGAACCGGGCTGGGTCCACAGTCGTTTCAACTTTGGTGGCTTCCTCGTCTGCGCCGGCAAGATCCGAAAATGTCACTGAGCGACTCTCGCGCACGCCGCGCGTCTTGGCCTTATTCGACACAATACTAAAAATCCACGTTTTTAGTGAGGAACGCGCTTCAAACTTATCCAATCCTTTTAGCACCGCGATCCAAGTTTCTTGCACTACTTCCTCGGCCACGTCTTGATCCCTACAGAACAACGTGGCAACACGCACCATCGCGGCATGGTAGCGATCCACCAAATACGAGAATGCCTGCTCATCACCTTCACGTAAAGCGGCAATGATCACTTCGTCTTGGTCAGATGCTGATTGAGCTATCAAGATAGGCCATTTTGCTGTCAGATCAATAAACGCGCAAATTGACTATGACATGCGCGCATATTTGCGTCCGCAGCTTGGAGTTAGTTGACGTACCGAGAAATTCGCTCGACAGTTATTGTCGGGGTCCAACCCTGTATCTGGTCGCCGGGCAGGGCGATGCGTGCCCAATTCCCACGGATCTCCAGCAGGCTTACCGGTGCCCCTTGGTGCAAAGTGAATTCGGTGTTGTATTGTTCGCCCGGGCCGCTAACCACCTTGATTTCAGAAGCAACAACAATACTTGGCGATCGTGCTTTTTCATTGTAGAGAATACCGCCCAACGCCAATACACTGGCGAAAAGCAAAGGCGCAACCCCAATCAGTGCATACTTGATTGCGCCACGCCCCCGATCCGAATGCCCATGGCGGTAGACTACCCAAAGCAAGGCGCTTAATGACCAAAGCCCAATCGCCGTTATTGCGAGTTCATCGAGACTGAATGCTTCACGAATCCGAGTCAGCATTCCGCCGATCAGCATTTGGCTATCGGTCTCATACTTGTCCACGACTTGGCTACGTGCAAGGGTGAGATTGGCCCGAATATCTGCATCCCGGGGTGCCAGATGGGCTGCCCGGATATAGTTGAGAATTGCTCGTCCCAGCTCACCCTGTTTGTAATAGGTATTCCCCAAATTGAAATACAGCGTGCTATCAGCAATATTTTGGCTGACAAGCTGCTCATAGAGCTGTGCCGCAGCCTGGTAATCGCCATTTTCGTATAGCTGATTGCCATTCGTCAGGATATCCGTCTCGCCCATCGCCGAGACCTGGCGGTACAAACTAAGATAGATGAACAGTGTTAAGAGACACGCTGACAAGACAACAACATGTCGTGAGATGGGCCATTGCACTGCGGTTTGGGATCGATGTTTTGTGAAGTGAATCATGCGGGTAATACTTTCTCCAGACTGCCGATTAGCTGCTCGGTATCGGCCAGCAAATTGTCGCCTACAGTTTTTGTGCCATTGGTTTGAGGTGCAAATCTGCCTATCTCACTGCGCATCAACAGTTGGTTGACCTGTTCCACGAGCACTGCGTCAAGGCCTTGTCTGGTCAGCTGTTCGGATAGGGCCGTTTGAGTCAGGCCAACGATTGGCTGATTGAGCTTTGCGCTAAGATATTCCGTGAGTGCTTGCCCGACAATGGGATATGGATCAACGGCTTGTTTGCGGGCCTGCACTAATATTTGGTGGGCTTTCTTTTGTGCTTGCATGCGACGCATCAGCAGAGGGTTGTTCGCCCACCGCCGGCGGCGCAATTGCAGCACCCAATCGACAATAACAATCAATGGCGGCACACCCCACATGAACCAATAGAGGGGACTGTTCGTCAGCGGTTCACTGGCGCTAACCATGGCGCTGGGAGCAGGTTTGATGTGTCGAATATCGCTGGCCAGGATTGATACTTGCGATGGGCCACCACGCTCACCTGTGCTATTTATCACGGCAGGGACAGTTAATTCAGCCGCCGCAGCCTTTACGGTGACAGTAAAAGACTTTGTTGTAAGCGTTTGGTAACTGCCCTTTTGTGGGTCAAAATAGCTGTAGTTGACTGCTGGAATACCTAATTCACCGGCCTCAGTCGGCACTAGCAATTGCTCATAGGTGCGTTGGCCAATGAGTTGACCGTTTTGGGTGCGACTGTCTGATTTGGCGGTGCTATTAAACTTGCGCCAACCCTGTAGCGCGGGCACAACAGGATCGGACCAGGCAGCCACGTTGCCAGCACCGTGCAGCACAATTCGCAAATTCACAGGCTCGTTGACTTTAACAGTAGCGGCACTCACGGTTGCGCTAATAGAAATCTGCCCAACTGCACCTGAAAATCCAGTTGGAGGAGTCGGCGGCAATGGCTTGACCGTCACCGTCACCGGATCGGCCTGCAAAACGCCACCGTTCTGAAAGGGCGAGTCAGCGATGGTGACGCTGGCTCGCCCAATGGTTTGTTCACCTGAAAGGGTAGGAAACAGAATCGTGCGCAACTCCGTAACCCGGTAATCACGCCCACTAATATTTTCAACCAATTGTGACTGATCGTTCTTTTGCTCATGCCAGAAACCGGTGAAATCGGGCGCTTGATAATTGGGTGGTTCGATCAACTCAACTGATTGATATAGGCGAAAGACGTAGGTGAGTTGTTGCCCCAAATAGGCCGTCGACTGATCCACAGTTTGCTTCACAAAGAAGTCCTGGTTATCGAGTTGAGCGGCCGCAACTTGTGTCGTGGATAGGAGATCAGACGGTGTCGGGCTGGGTTGGGCAGATGTTGCTTTCTGAACCACCTTCACGGTTATCGGTTTGGTGGTGTACAGCTTCCCATTTGCCATAACCTGAATGGGCGGAATCTTAAGCTCACCCTTGCGCGTAGGTTGGAGCACATACTGATATATTACTTGGACGCTGGCTTTGCCATTGACTGAGCTCAGCTGTGACGTTGTGCTTACACTAGCGATCAGAAAGCCATCCAACTTGGGCACTTGCGGCTGTTCAGCATCGGCGCGGTTGATGGTCAAGGTGAGAGTCACCGTTTCATTGATGCCAGAAGTGCTTCGATCGACTTGGGCGACGATAATATCGTCCTGTGCCAATAGACGATGCGCGTTTACTGGCAGAAGCCACAATGCGATGAGCAGGGCCAGTAACGTTCGATGAAGTATTTGTTTTTGCACGTGTTACCAATCCTTTGCTGGTGGCGAACCGGGCGTTTGATATATCTCTTGTAGGCGTTCCTGCAGCGTGCGGGCGTTGTGCCCAACACTGTTCAGAAGCTGGCGTGCCTGCTCTACGCTGAGCGCCGGTCCGTCTTTCTGTCCTGTTTTGTCGGTCTGTGTTGTCTGTGTTGATTGATCTTGTTGCGATTGATCTTGTTCTGCTGGGTCTTGCTTCGGTGGATCTGATTGCTGTTCATCGAGTGCGTCTTGCTGCGCTGGATCTGGTTTTGCTTCTTCCGGCTTTTCTTGTTCTTGCTGCACGTCGTTGGGTTGCTGCTGATCCGCTTTCAGGTCGTCTGGCTTTGCTTTATCGGGTTGCTGCAGATCATGTTTTGCAGGCTCCGGCGTTGGTGGTTCCGGTGTCGGTGTCGGGGGCTCCTGTTTAGGCGGTTCCTGCTTCGGCGGTTCCTGTTTGGGCGGCTCTGGTTGAGGCGGGTCTTGATTCGGTTCAGCTTGCTTTGCTATTTCTTGTAATTGGCGGAGTGCCAGCTCTAAATTGTGCTTGGCGTCTTGATCCGTGGGGTTGAGTCGTAGCGCTTCTTTATAGGCGTCAATGGCTGGTCCCCATTGCTGTGTTTGATACAGCGTATTACCCAAGTTGTAGTAACTTGACTGCAACAGATCTCCCGTCGCCAGGGTTAATGTCTGGGACAAAAACTCTTGGGTCGTGGAGTAGACCTCTTGTCTATAGGCTGTGTTAGCAAGGTTGTAGATCGGCTCGGCCGCCTTGGGATTTAGAGCATGGGCAGATTGATAGAAGCTGCTGGCACGGTCATACTCTGCCAGTCCAAAAGCCTCGTTGCCTTGCGCTATGGTTTTCCCAGCCGACTCAGTGCACCCACCCAAGCCTATGATGAGCAGGATCACTAGCAGATTGACTGGCTTGGGAAATGCCTGCCACAGACGGCGCTTGCCGATGCTAGATTGCTGGACTCGATCTGGGATCAGTTCGTGCCACACTAAAGCCAAAATGCCTACCAGTAAGAAGATTTGATAGCGCTCAATCGGTTGGCGTGCAAAGCGACTTTCCGACTGTGCTTTTTGCAGCTGGTCAAGCTCTTTGACCAACGCGTCCAACTCCTCGCCTCCAGCACTGGCGCGAAAATAGCGTCCATGAGCTGCTAGCGCCAATTGTTGCAGGGTGCTCTCGTCTAGCTTCGAAAGAACCGGATTCCCGTTTTGGTCAGTGTGATAACCAATCTGCTTGCCTTGGCCGTCATAGTCGGGGATGGGTTCTCCCTGTAGCGAACCGAAACCAATGCTGTAAAGGATCACGCCTTGTTTGGCAACTGCTTCGGCCATGGCAATAGGATCGGCTTCATGATCCTCACCATCCGTCATCAACACGATTACTTTTTGATTACTGCGTTGCGTGTCAAAGCCGGACATGGCTGTGCGAAGCGCTTCACCAATCGCCGTGCCTGGGCGCGAAATCATGCCGGGTTTGGCATTTTCCAGAAATGCGCGCGCCGTATCGTAGTCAGAAGTAAGTGGAAACTGGATAAAACTCGCCCCGGAAAAGAGCGTTAAACCAATCTCATCCCCCTTGAGGCGATTCATTAGATCGGAAATCTCGAATTTGGCGCGGGTCAAGCGGTCCGGTTTCAGATCAGCGGTTAACATGCTTTTGGAAATGTCGAGGACCACCATCACCTGCACGCCTTCTTGCTCAACCACTTGCACTTCGCTTCCCCACTGTGGGCGGGCCATCGCCAAAATAATGAGAGACACTGCCATCATCCAAAGCCAGTTCTGCCAGCGGCGACCACGCCAATTGACAGTCGCGCTCAACTGTTGGATCAGGCCGACATTTCCCAGGCGAAGCAATGCAGTCAGCCGCCGACGCTGTGCCCAATGTAAAAAGATCAGGGTCAACGGTATCAGCACAAAGGCCCACAATAAGAAGGGTTGTCCAAATGTCATGGTGCGAATTTGTCCTCGGGCTACTATGGAATTTTTCGTAGAACAGTTAAGCGCAGCCCCAATTCCAACACTAGCAAAGCCAGGGCCGGGACGACCAGCCAGTCGGCCAACTCGCTATAACGTTGATAGGTGTGAATTTCGACTTGCGATTTTTCCAATTGGTTAATTTGGGCATAGATTTTTTGTAGACCAGCGCCATCTTCCGCCCGAAAGTAAAGCCCGCCCGTCTTTTTAGCAATGGCTTGCAGGGTGATTTCGTCTATCTCGCTGTCGACCATGACGACTTGCTTGTCCAAGCTTGTTTGCCGTGGCATTGGCACTTGCCCTGGACGACCCGCCCCAATCGTGTATACCTTGATGTCTAATGCTTTGGCGGCCTCGGCAGCAGTGAGTGGGTCGATCTGGCCAGAGTTATTGACCCCGTCTGTGAGCAAGATGATGACTTTGCTTTTTGCAGTCGAGTCTTTGAGCATGTAAGCAGCGTTCGCCAGACCAAGACCAATAGCTGTTCCGTCTTCAATTTGCAAATCCGTTGACAATTTCACTTGGTTAAGCAGGCGGCTCAAGACTGTGTGATCAATCGTGAGCGGGCTTTGCGCAAAGGCTTCACGTGCAAAGACAGTCAGGCCAATTCGATCATAATTACGTTCAGCCACAAAATGCTCAATCACTTGTTTGGCCGCTTCAAGTCGATTCTGCGGTTCAAAATCCAGTGAGGCCATACTGCCTGAAATGTCTAGCGCCAGTGCAATATCAACCCCCTCACCTTTGAGGGTTTGCCTGGCATCGACCAGTTGTGGGCGCGCCAATGCCACAATCAATAGCACCAGTGCCAATCGACGCAACAGCGGTAAGAGAAACTGTAGATG
>JANMVQ010000523.1:0-8590 GCA_031392845.1 Chloroflexota bacterium | reverse complement strand
TGGCACGTTTCACCGCTTGCAAGATTAGTTCAGCCCGGCTAGGCTTCTCGAAGACATCAACCAGCGCTCCATCCAGAAACTCTTTGGCCGGGGCGTGGAGCAGGTGGGCGGAGGAGTAGACCGTCTGCATTGAAAGTATGAAATATGAGGTATGAGGTATTAGGTATGAGGTATGAGATATTAAGTGAGTTGCCTCATAATTCATACCTCATACCGCTCACTTCACTTAAGCGCTTGCTCCCAAATATCACTCAGCTCGCTATGGCATTCGCCACAGCCGATGATGGGGTTATCGACCTCGCGGTTGGTTTTGGTGCACACCGCATAGACCTTAATACGTTCACGCAGGCCCAGCAGCGTAGATTCGACCGCGCCTTCTAGCACCAGGTTTGGACAGCCATTTTGCAGCAAAATATTGGGGACTGGGCAAGTGTTGCAGTGGCTGGGTTTCCATTTGCCACCTTCCGGGTTGCGGTCGATCAGGCGACACTCTTGTCGGTTGGCTCCACGATGGAAATCTGCGTAATAGAACTTGCATTCTTTGCCAGCGGGCGTTTTCATGTTGTGGGTATTTTAGATGAGATGAAAGGGGCAAGTTCAAAGTCCACTTCAAATGTGCGTCTCCAGGGCAAGCGAACACTGTGGGGTTGACAGGCCAGACCAGCAGCGCGGATGCGTGTGGCGATCGGAACCAAGCGTTCAGCCACAACCTCCTCCGCGGCGCTGACATCTGTCAGTAGACCGTCCCAACATAGTGGCGATGTACGCAGTTGGTCGCGTACATCCGACTGGTAACCCCAGTCTTCGAGCAAACGGTGTGCTAGTGCGACGTGGCGGGCATGATCGTTGACTTGCGGCACACACGCCGCGCCCAGCACCGTCCCCAGAGTATTGCCGGCAGTGTTCCACCCACCGAATGCGGCCAATTGTGCGATATCAACGTGCTCGAATAACAATTCGACCAGCGCAGGCTCTGCCCCATTGGGGAAGGCCACATCCGCCACGGCGACCTGCCGACCTTCGCGTAACCAGGTTGCAAGCTGATAGACGCTTGGCAAGAGTGCTGCCCGACGTGCCTGGCAATCTACAGTGCGCCAATCTGGATCGTGTCCATTAATTCGTTCGAACGGCGGACTGACAAACAAAACTACATTGGCGTCGTCGATGCATCTCGTCTGTTGCGCTCCCACCGCCATAATCTGCGTCTGTAGCGCCATCTCAATGGGCCGATCTTCATACGGGGCGATGTTGGCGGCCATGGAGGCATCCACAAAATGCACAAAAACCTTTGGGCTGTGACGCAATTTGTGGTTGATCAGCCGTGCGATCATGGCCGAGCCCAGATCGTCCGCACCGGGATACATCAGCACATTGGCCAGTTGCAGTATGGCGCACAAGCTTTCGAGGTGCTTGCGCTCATGGGCACTCAGGCCGATGGGGGAGGTGTCGTCGGAGGGTATGACCAGCAGATCGAATTGACCCTGTGCTGCTGCATACAACATCGCAATGTTAATGGCGTGGTTACGGGTCCGGCGGGTGAGCCAATCTTGACGTACCGCACTTGGGATTGATTTGCCGATCGCCTGCTCAGCCTGATTGCGGTCCAGCTCGTGCGAATGGGCATACAAGCGTGTGCCGTAGTTGGCCCAATATGACGGTTCTTCCGTTGCGTCGTTGGCATTCGAGATACGCTGGATGACATTGAAGCCAAACACCGGGCAATTATCACGCCGCACATGCAGCAATGGCTCGATATGCGCCAAAACATCACCCACGCTGTCGTGACTAATGCGCGAAGCGATCAGTCCGCCATAGCCCAACAGGTCGACAGATGCAGCGATGCCATCGATATCTGGCCCAAGCGCAGTCAGCCATTTGGCCAACGCGGGTCGATCTGCTATTTGACGCAGATTGGGCAACACCGACTGCGGTGGCAAGTGCAGATGTGCACCTGCGATGGCGGCAATCTGTTCCGGATAGCGGGTGTTGGCTGGGCGCTCATCGAGGGGAAGAAGGGCTAAGTTCATTCAGCTGTCAATCATGATGAAAGACCTCTTCCATCGTATGCCAGTGTTCGCCGGGCTTGCGTCCTTCGACTGGAGATTGCATTGGCGTACAGATTGCCCACCATTCCTGGGTCATTTTGTCTTTGCCCATTTTGGCCATGTCGCCATCAAAGTCGCTGCCGTGATATTCAAATGAGGCAAACAATAGGCTCTTCTCGCCATTCTCATACACATAGATCGAATAGCTCTTGATGTTGCTCTCTTCGATCTGCTTGAGCACGGCGGGCCACACCGCGGCATGCAACTGCTTATAGACCTCGAGTCGTTCGGGTTTGATGCCAATGACTTGTCCGTAGCGTTTCATAAGTTAGCTTGTCCTTTAGAACTTATCCCAAAACCCTATCCGGCGGCATCCTTCGACTTCGCTCAGGATGCTTCGACTTCGCTCAGGATGCTTCGACTTCGCTCAGGATGCTTACATGTGAGTTTTGGGATAGGCTCTTAGTCAAAAAGTCTACGTGAAGTATCCGATCCTGCCAAGTAGTAGCCCTCGATGTGAATAGCGATATGTGAATGGCGATATGTGAAGTGCTTCACATAAATTGTGTGAACCCCTTCATCGCGCTTGGGTCTCTATTTCCGTATGCTGATATTGCCATAACTGTCGTAATTGATTTAGCACATATGAGTTAGGGGAAGAAACTAATGAACAAACAATCACAATCGTCAAGAACCATTACGCTGGTGACCATTTGTATGGCACTGGTGCTGTCGCTATTTGGACCAAGCGTGCAAGCAACGTATGCGCAGGCCGGGCCAACGCTCTTGGCCCCCACTGCTGCCGAAGGGAATGGCGCTACGCCCAGCTTTATCGGCGAAGCGTTGGGTGTTGCAAAGACTGCCTCTTGGATCACTGGGGGCGGTTTTCTATACTGGTCCAGTTGCCCAGGTGTTGGCCCAAAATTGGCGGCCACGGATCGATCCACCCAAGCTATCAGCGCCGGCGGCTACTTGCGGCGTTGGTCGGTGGGCGGCGGCAGCAGTGTGGTTACCCTCAAGAATGATGACTTCTGCGCCACTGACCATTGGGTGGCCGACGATGTGGGCTTGTTCTACTATGATAAAACTGACAAGTTCATTTATCGCTATGGCATCAGCGAGGGTCTTAACCCTGTGAAGCTCAAAGGGCCACTCTTTGATGAGCCCGTTGGCAGTATGGTGCTGAACGGGCAATATCTGTACTTCATTATGAACAACGGTCTTTCCGGCCGTTCTATCTATAGGGTAAACCGCACCGGTGATGATGGAAGTGGCAGCTATGTCGGTGATGCAGGCAGCCCCAGCATTGATGCCTATAGCTTGATCAGCACCGGCAACACGTTCTATTGGTATGCTAACAATCAGCTTTGGCAGATGGGCAAAGACTGCCTAAGCACGTGCGTCTCTATGGTCACCACCGAGGTGGGGCGGCGCTTGACCAATATTACCGGCGGCAATATGTTAGCCAGCGTTACTGAGCCGTATTGGCAAATCGACGCCAGCATTCGCGGATATCGCTGTGCCCGACGGTTTACTGGCAACCCCGCTTGCGCTGTTACGAATCAATACACCGCCAACCTGCCCCCGGCCAACCCTTCATCTGACCAAACCTATTCCACCAAGATCACCAACATGACCACCGATGGCACCTACTTATTTTGGATCGAAAATGTACAACAGTGCACTACCACCGGCTTCCTCATTTGCAGCCTGACCAACGAAGGTCGTCTAATGAAGTGGCGCATTTGGCATGGCTTGTTGATCATCGGCCAACCCCCCCAACCGTTTGATAGCCCCGAGCCGATTGCCACCCAGAATAGCGGTGGAGCCACCTTCTCTATTGGCGGATATTTGGGTAGCCCCAGCGCGGAGCTTAATGAAGAGCAAGTTCGCTACGAAGATAAGTGGATTTACTTCTATACCAACCGGGGTGTTACGCGCATTCGCGCCGACGCTCCGCCCATCCGCTGGGACTTGACCGCCGACAGCTACGAGGTGACCCAAGGCATCCAGAGCCTAAACAACGATGTGCCTCTCATTGCCAAAAAGCCAACCTATGTGCGCGTATATGGTCGCAAGTTGGATGGGCCCAATGCCAACGCGGTTGATGCGGTGTTATACGGCAGCCGCAATGGCACGCCACTGCCCGGCTCACCTTTGCAAGCGGTAAATGGTCGCCGCCCGATCAACGAAAATGTCTTCCCCAAGCGCAGTGACATTAACTCAGGTTGGCTATTCCAATTGCCACCCGATTGGGTGAGTGCCGGCAATACTGTGCTGCGCCCAGCCGTCAACACAAGTAATACCTACAGAGAAACCAATACGGCCAACAACAGCCTACCGGACCGCACCTTTAACTTTCAGAATAAAGTGCCCGTATGTGCCATATTTGTGCCTATCCGGACCGAAGCTGCACCTAGCAGCACCAATGACCCCAACTTTTGGAACATGATCGAGCGCTTCAAGACGCTCTGGCCGGTCAGCGACGTATGGGTGTATCACCAGGATAGCGATATCGCCGAGTTTGAGGTGAAGTGGTGGGGTCCCTTCCCCTATCCCGGTTTTGGCCCGTATGAACTGTGGGACAACAGCTTTCCCGCCGACAAAGACAAGGTCATGGCCTCGCTGATCGAACGCGACATCTTCAGCGACGACCCAGATGAGTGTGATGATGTAAACGCCCCCACTCACTTGGTCGGTATGGTGAACCCAGATGCCAACACCGGTGGGCTAAGTGGCTATGCCAATTACTGGATTGACACCTCGTTTGTCAAGCTGCCACCGCATGATTCACGTGGCCTGGCTGACCAATGGTCTAAACCCGATGCCGGCAGCACCATGGCCCAGGAGATGAGCCACAACTATAACGGTGTGACAGGCGACCGCTGGAAGCATGTCAACTGTGGCAGCCCGGATGGTTTGAATGGCTCGTATCCGTATAACCCCTGCACACTGGATGACAAAGCCGTCGACAATCCGGCCACCCACTTTGGTTTTGACCCGCTCACGTTACAGGTGATTCGTCCCAACATGGCCGGGGACTACATGTCTTATGCCAGTACTACTTGGGTGAGTGACTACACCTTTAAGGGCATGATTGATGAGCTCAACAATACACTTGTGGCCCAGACTGAATTGCGCAAACAAGTGCAAAGCAGCACCCGCCAGGCCGAAGTGGCCAATGGCGTAGTAGTGGTCAGTGGGGTGGTTAGCCCCACCTTGCAAAAGGGTGAGTTGGCCCCAGCCTGGGCCATGCCCAACACCGTCATGCAGCAGAGTTTGCTGCGCAAGCTGGATGCACTCAATGCCCGCATCGTAAAACTACATAATCAAATGCACACCCAAGGTGCACAAAACACTGATCACACCCATGATGACACCGTACATGTCACAGTCCGCTTGTTGGATGCCAATGGCGTAGTCTTGGGCAGTAAGCCAGTAATCGCCACGACCGGCACCCATGGTGGTGGGGGGAGCTATAGCTTCCTTGATAGCCTGCCTGTACCGGTCGGCAAAGTAGCCAAACTTGATGTTGTCAATGATGACAACTTGGTGTTGATGTCGCGCGAGGTGAGTGCCAACTCACCGGTTGTGACGTTGCTCTCACCCGCCGGTGGCGAAACCATTGACACCAGCCTGACCCTGAGCTGGACTGCCACTGACACAGATACCAATGACAATCTCCACTTCACTGCCCAGTACAGCCCAGACAACGGCAAGACCTGGCGGGCCTTGTTCACCAGCCTGCCCAATCTGATTAACCCGCTGACCAACAAACCGATGGACACAGTGACACTGCAACTGGACAAGCTAAGTGGGTTGCCCGGCAGCGACACTGCCTTGATGCGAGTATTGGTCACAGATGGTTACAACACCGCATCTGCAACCTCACAATCGTTCAAAATGACCAACCGTGCACCGGAGCCCCACATCGTGTCACCGGATGCATATGCGCAGTTCCCAGCCGGGCAGATGGTCTTGCTCAAGGGCAACGCCATGGATGCTGAGCAGGGGGGATTGGCGGGCAACGCATTGGTATGGACAATCGATGGCGTGGCTGTAGGTAATGGTAGCGACGTGATTGTGAATGGTCTTGCTCCGGGCGAACACATTGCGCAATTGACAGCTACCGATGATGTCGGCAACAGCAGCAACGTTACCGCGACTATTAGTATTGCGCCATTGGCCATACCGCAGACACCGGCCGAACTCACCCTGAACGGGGACTGCAACGATGCCGGTTACGCCAATGCCACCCACATCGCGTTAGCCGCCTATGCCGATGGCAGCCAGGCCGATCTACAACTGGTGCGCAGCGCGACCCAACTGTGGGCCTGTTTCACCGGTCTGAAGAAGGCCAGCGGCAGTAGCGTTGGTTCATTTGCCACCTTACGCATCGATCCAAACTTCAGCCGTGACAGCGCTACTCAGGCCGATGACAACGAAATCCTGATTGAGGAGAGTGGTTTGATTCATACTCACAAGGGGAGTGGTGCAGCTTGGGTGCCCCAAGGTCCCACTGCGCTCAACGGTCGGGTCCGCAACGAAGACAGTGGGGATGGTTTGTGGAATGCCGAACTGCAGATTGACGCCAGTGTATTCGGGGGTTGGAACAAAGTGGTGGGCCTGATGGCCGATCACAACTGGGTAACAGCAGTTGCGGACGATCATTTCTGGCCGCGCAATGCTCTGTGGAACAAGCCCGATACTTGGGCCAAGACCTTGCTAGGCGATCTGCCGCAGATCATCTCGCTCGATGCAGCGTCGGCCTATGTCGGGGATGGCGATATGGCGATAACGATCAATGGCAGCAACTTCATCACTGACACATTGGCCTTCTGGAATGGTCAGGTGCGCCCGACCACGTTTGTTAGTGTCATCCAGGTGACCCTGAACGTCAGTGCAGCAGACTTGGCCAGCGCCGGCACTGCCCAGATCCAAGTGTCAAATAGCCCAACCCTCAGTGTAGCGGGTTCCAACGGACTGCCCTTTGATGTTAAGAATCGACTAGTGGTATCTCCGCCAACTAATCTACCCAACCAGATGTTCATGCCGATGCTGAATCGTTAGAGCGAATTCCTGAATGGCCTATGAGTTAGGAATTCGCTCTAATAGCCTACGGTATAGTCATGGCGAGTAATCGCTATGCCCAACAAACCTGCGCTCCAAATACCTTTGTCACCTGCCATGTTGAAACAAGTCGCCTTGTTCAAACCGCTGCAAGATGAGGCCGAGATCAGCCGCGTATGCGAGATGTTTCACAGCCGTAGCTTTCGCACAGGTGAGACTATCTTTCAGCATGGTGACCCCGGAGGTTGTATGTATCTGATCCGAACTGGCAAAGTGCGCATCTATCTGCCCAGTATGGACGGGCGCGAGATTACGTTGCGGGTGTATGGGGCAGGTGAGGTGTTTGGCGAACTGTCGCTGCTGGATGGTGGCCTACGCACCGCCAGTGCGGACGCCTTGGAAGCTGCCCACACTTATATGCTGTTTCGGGATGATTTCTTAAATCTATTGCGCGATCACTTTGGTTTGGTGCAGCATGTGCTGGGGTTATTGGTGGAGCGGCTGCGCTACACCACTAACTACACCCAGCAACTCGCGTTTATGAGTGTGCCCAGCCGTATTGCTGCGGTGTTGTTGCAACTGGCCAGTGAGAATGGCCAAACCGACATCAAGATCACTCAGCAAGACTTATCCAACTTTGTTGGCACCACCCGTGAATGGGTCAATCGCGCGCTCAGAGAGTTTGCCCGCCGCGGTTGGGTAAAGCTCCATCGAGGGGGAATGACCATTCTTAACCGCGATGCATTAAAGCAGAGTGTGCTGTGAGATAAGCGGGTAGAAACTTAACCTATCCTCCCGACCCGGTAGGGGACGCCGATGGGTTCTGGCGTGGATTGATCCCGGCACATCAACGACCCCAGCGCAGCATGTGCGCAATAGTCCCTCTACATCACTCGTTGAGCAATTCCCAGACCGTATTGTCCGTGCACTCCCGGTCTGGGTGCTGATCTTGCCATACGGTTTGTAACGCACCTGGCCCAGGGTCGCTCCGATGTTGCTGGTAAACAGCATCGCGCTGCCCAAGCATGTCCTGAGCGTAGTAGAAGGATGGTCGCTGTATATCCAATACACCGTACCTGTCCCCTCTCAATACATCGTGAACACTTTTGAGTGTCGAAAGTAGCTCGACAGTGTCTCAATACATCGTGAACAATTTGGCAAACGGTTGAACGCGGTGGTGACCTGTTTCACCAAGGTCATACTGAACATGCTTAACCAACCTCCAAGGCGAATGCGGATTTGGTCGATACCAAATGTCGAGGCGACGCGAATGGGTGGTGACCGTCGCCCAGACATATCGTCCAGCCAGTCTTTTGTTGACCGGCCATATTTCGTTCAATATCCGAATGCTGCCGTCGGGTTGAACAAGGCGGATGAAATGGATGCGTCCATCGGTGATCGGCAGAGACTCGGGGATAAGTCTGCGCATCTGACGGGTTAGATGTGGTCGATGCTCGATATGTTGTTGCTGGATC
>JANMVQ010000513.1:0-4773 GCA_031392845.1 Chloroflexota bacterium | reverse complement strand
GATCTCGGCATAAGTCAGACCGATCTGCGAAATCGCCTGAATTTTGCGAGCCCAGTCAAGCCAAGTGGGTTTAGGGTTCGGAAAGTTCATAAGGTTTGGAAGGTTTGGAAGGTTGATAAAGTTCGAAAGGTTAATAAGGTTTGTGGGTTTGACGTTTGCAGGAGGAAATAAGGCTTCCATCAATAGGCATCGAACATTCAGAACTTTCAAACCTCTTCAAACCTCCCAAACTCCTCGCACGTGATGCCATAAATCAACTCGTCGTAGTACTTGCCGTTGGTGTAGATATTGCGGCGGATGCGGCCCTCTAATTGGAAGCCCAGTGATTCATGCAGCCGCATGGACGGGCCATTAAATTCGTAGACGGTGGCATTGCATTTCTGATAGCGCAACTCATTGAAGAAATACGATAGCACCAGTCGAATCGCTTCTTTGGCGTAGCCCTTGCCCCAGTGGGGTCTGAACAGTGCGATGCCATATTCAAACGTGCCATTGCGGTGATTACAACCATGCGTATTTAGCGTGCCGACGACTTCAGGGTCAATCAGTGTTTCGAGCACGAACCGATACTGATTGTTCTCACCTTGCGTTTTGGCCTCGCGCTCGGCCCACTCTCGTGAGCCAGTTTGGGAACGTGGGAACGGAATTTCATAGCCGCTGCGTTGCCTCTCCGTATCGGAATCATTCGCATGAAAGACCTCCCAATCAGAAGGTTCAACTGCGCGCAGCCTGATTTTCTGGCCTTGCCAAATATTTAAAGAATTTGTCATTTCAGGCACAAAATGTCTTCTCGTTATAACCCGCAATCTGGCCGTCTTTGCGGGTGATGTAGAGCTCGGCCTTGAAGCAACCCGAGTATTCAGCCTTGTTGATGCCAAAGCGCCCAGCGTTGGATACCGGCACGCGCCGACCCCCTCGGCCATCCCCTTCAATGCGTAGTTCGACGCTCTGCACGCCATACACATCCCAGTACAGTTCGATCTGCTGACTCTTGTTGTCGCCGTTAGCCCATTCCAAATCCTGGCGTACGCAAAACTGATAGTTAGCTTGGCCTTTGCCACGCCAATTGGGGTCATTTTCATTGCAGCCATCGCCAACCGGCGCAGGTGGAGCGGTAGGCGCTAGCGCAAACGGCACCGGCGTAATTGTGGGTTGGACAGGTTGTAGATCGATCACTTGGGCAGGCGGTGAAGTGGGAATTGGGGGTTGGGTGGGAAGCAGGGGTGCTTCCGCTACTGTCGTATTGCTGGCAGCCGGGTTGTCCGAGACAAACTCACCAATCACCCAGCCTCGGTTTCCATTGAACTGGATCTGCCACCATTGCCCATCAGTGCTGCGCCCGGTGACCACAGCCTGTTGCCCTTTGTCCAATTTGCCCAGCAAGTTGTAGCCTGTCGCCGGGCCGCTACGCACATTGACAAAGTCGTTGGTCACAGTCAATTGCGGCGGAGAGTTGGCCGCTACCGTAGAAGCAGGCCCAGAAGTGGGCGGCACACTACTCGCCGTTGGTGCCGAGACGGGCGCACTGGAGACTGGGGGCGCAACAATCGTGGCAGTCGCTGCGACGGTCGGTTGCGCGACAATCGTCACCTGGGGTTTGGCCACCGGCGTTGGTTCGGCAGAAGAACACGCCGTGAACAACAGCATGGTCGTCAGGCCAAAAGCGTATATCTTTGTTTTACAAATTGTATTCATCGTTATAGAAGCTCTCAGCCATCAGCTTTCAGCTTTCACTCCCCAGCCCACACCCCATTAGCCTTTCAAACCGCAAACTCCAAACTCGCAAACCTTCCGAACCTTCGAGCCTTGGAGCCTTGGAGCCTTCGAACTCAGTTTATACTCCCCTTCCTTTTCTGGGAGGCCCATTTCATATGCGCATTGGTCTTGATTTTGGCACAACAAACACAAGTGCAGCGGTCTTCGACGGAAAGTCCGTGCGACTGCTGCCGCTCGATCCTTTCAGCAATAACCCGAATATTCTACGCACCACCCTGTTTATGACGCGGCCCACGCCGGAAACCGAGGATCGCAGCGTGGCGTATATTGGGCGTGAGGCGATTGACCGTTTTACCGCTGGCAACGTCGGGCGCGTGATCGAATATCAGCGCAACTACATTGGCCGCATTGAGCTGGAGTTGGGCGACATTGGCGTGGTGCTCATGCCAATGATCGTCGAGGTGGACATGAACTCACCTGGCCGCTTGTTCCAATCCCTCAAGAGCGAACTGCGTGAAGGCACCTATGTGGACTCAAATGTATTTGGCACGCGTTACACGCTGGAATCTTTGTTGGCGCTACTGTTGCGCAAGATTGTTGAGCGGGCGGAGGAAGTCAGTGGTGAGCGGGTCGATGGCCTGTGTATTGGCCGACCGGTGCACTACGCCGACAATGCCAGTGCCGATGGGTTGGCCTTCTCGCGTATGCAAGAGGCGTGTCGGCTGGCCGGTTTACCCGAAGTGAGCTTTCTGGAAGAGCCGACGGCCGCAGCATTTTCTTACATCAAATCGGCCAATGTCCGCGACCAGCAGGGGTTGGTGTTCGACTTCGGTGGGGGCACCTTCGATGTCACCATTATGCGCAGCGACGCCGCGGGCCACAACACATTTCTGGCGACTGATGGCGTGCCAGTCGGCGGCGACATCATGGACAAGCGCTTGATGATGGGCAAATTGCTCAAGTATTTTGGCCAGGGCGCAGTCATGGGAATGGATCGCCTGCCGGTGCCGACGTATATCTTCGAACAACTCGGCCAATGGGAAAGCATCTTCGATCTCAGCCGCCCCGAACATCTAAAAGTGCTGGAGGAAGCGGCTAGGAACGGCGACAAAAAACGCGAGTTGCGTGGGTTGTATTGTTTGGTGCGCGAGAACTACGGTCTGCCACTGTTTGAGGCAGTCGAGCGCGGCAAGGTTAAACTCAGTGAAAATACATCCACTACGATCGGCATGCATGTGAGCAAAATCAACTTTGATGCACCCGTATCGCGCTCAGACTTTGAGCGGCTGATCGGCCCCGACGCACGCGCGGTGGAGATGTGCATTGATCGGGCATTGGACAAAGCCAATCTCGTTGCTGAGGACATCGATGTGGTTCTGCGCACCGGCGGCTCCTCGCGTATTCCTTTGTTCGAGAAGATGCTGCGTAATAAATTTGGCCCGCTCAAGATTCAGGATGTAGATGCTTTTACCAGCGTGGCCTCCGGGCTGGCGATTGCGGCTTGGGAACGGGGTTAAAGTTTATTCAACAAACTGATGCGGTTTATGTACGTTTGTCGATACGTTTCGCGCCGAGAAAATCGGCCAACCCTTGGATGGCCCCCGTAATCGCTTTGCCTGTAGCGCCACCCTGTGGGGCGTTGGGTTCTAGGTGAATCGCGTTAATCGTAAATGTATGGGTCTTGCGATCCATCGCCGAGTCCAGCCGCCCGATTAGGGTGTTGGCATGCAAGATCGGCAGCACGTAATAGCCATATTTTCGTTTGGCCTGCGGTACATAGATCTCAATCGTAAAATCGAAATCCCACAACTGCTTGGTGCGCTTGCGATCACAGATCAGGTTATCGAAAGGGGAGAGCAGTTTGGTCTGGTGGGTGACCTGCGTGTCGAGGGTGTCTATCGTGTCCAGCGTGTCAGCAGGGATATACCAACGACCAGGCAAATCGGCCACAGTGGCATGGGCCAACTCGCCCTGTTTGACCAGCTCACCCAAACGTTTGTCCAGCTCTGGATAGCGGGCGCGGGTAAAGTGCTGTTTGATTTGGAGTGCGGTGGCCACACCCAGCGCATGCACCGCTTTGAGCGCAGCCCGACAGGTCACGTCTGCAACAGCCAAGCTTTGGCGCGGCGTCCAGTCCGGCAATACCCGCTCTGTCAGGTTCCACAATCGCCCATTACCTCGGCGGCCTGCGACCATGAGTTTGCCGCTTAGCCAAAAATAGTCGAGCATCTGGCTAACGTTGCGGCCACTCGTCCAGCCGGTGCTGAGCCATTCTTCATTGGTTTCGTTTTCGAAATGGCTGGAGGGCAACATGCCGTGTTTTTTAATCTCGCGCAGCACCTCATTAGCCAACGCTTTGTTGTCGGCCACCCATTGGCGGGTGCGCTTGCCCCAGGTTGAATCATCCTTGCTGGATTTCAGATAGCTGCGCATGCGGTGGCTGTGAATCGGGTAATCCTCGGTCAGCACCATCGAGGCGCAATGCGCCCAATACTCAAATACGCTGCGATCATGCCACAGGAGCTGCTCAAGGTGGCGATTCAATGTATCGATGGTCTGCGGCTCCATGCGGTTGCGCAGCACCAATTGGTGACTCTTGGCCACCGCACTGATCGGGTCAAGCTGCACGCAGCCCAGTTGGCGGAATGCGTTCAGCACTCCTTCGGGCGTGGCGGGTTGGGGTGTATGCAATCCTTGGGCCTGCACCGCCAGTTGGCGCGCTTGGGCAAGCGTCAGTTGAATAGAATGGGTCATGGCTTGTTGCTTTGCTCCCAACTGAGCACATCCCCTTCGATGACATCGGCGATTCCCAGATGATTGAGAATGTGAATAACCTCGGCGCGGTGTTGATGGCTATGGGTGATGATATGCAAAATGGTGCCGCCAAAAGTCTTTTGCTTCGCCGGGTTATCAAGCTTATCTAAATAGCAATCCTCAAAACGGCCTTGATCTTGCAGCGCACGCGCCAGCGAGGCGAATTCTGTATAAGCAGCTTGCCAACGCTGGAGTAACTGATCAGGGGTGTTGCCTTTCAGATTGCGGACGGGCCGCTCTAAC
>JANMVQ010000500.1:0-5804 GCA_031392845.1 Chloroflexota bacterium | reverse complement strand
CTGGTGCCACAACCCACGCCGACCCTTACACCGCAGCCGACACCGACCACCAGCCCGCGTGCATTCGCACGATTGGCCGAACAAGCGCACTTCAACCGCGATGACTCTCAAGCACAAGCGTTGTTTGATCAGGCCAGCAAGCTACTGCCAGCAAACGACCCAGAGCGTGGTTCGATACAGTTTAAGTTGGCGCAAATTGCGCTCAGTAATAATGATCTGGCACGGGCCGGAGATCTATTTCGTACGATCAGCAGCAGCGCCACCGTTTCACCGGAATTGCGCACCCAGGCGGCCGTGTTGCTGGGGCAGATGTTGCGCGACAGCAACGATGGGGCAGGAGCCATCGCGCAATTTAGTGCATTGCTCACGTCGACACAGGTGCTCTCGCCTTACCTGAATCTTTGGATCGGTGAGATTTATTTAGCGGCTAACCAGCCGCTGAGCGCAGCGGTGCCATTACAGATGGCCGTTGAACTCGCACCCAGCTTGTCGATGGAGTTTGAACGGCGTGAGAAGCTGGCGCTGGCCTACCGCACTGCACAACAATATGCGCTGGCTGTGGCGCAATACGACGCGATTTTGAGCCGCTCACAAGTGCCAGCCTACCGTGGGCGCATTCAAACCGAGCTGGCTGGGGATTTGATCAATGCTGGGCAAACGGCACGGGCGCTTGATATGTTGCGCGAGATCATCACCACTATGCCGCAGGTGAATGCGGGCACCGCTACCGTGGCGTTGCAGACGCTATTAAGTTTGGGCGTGCCGGTCGATGATCTTCAACGCGGCATTATTAATTATGAAGCGGGCAATTATGCGGCGGCACAACAGGCTTTTCGGCGCGCCATCCAACAAGACAAGGCCCCGCTGAACGAGATTCGCTATTGGGCAGGTTTAAACTATCTCGCGTTGAATAACCTGCTGGACGCCTTTCGCAACTTCGATCAGAATATCAGCGCCGGACCGGCCGCGCCGCGCTATGCCGACACGTTGCTCAAAAAGGGGCAAAGTTTGTCGGACGCAGCCGATGTGGAAGGCTCGGCGGCAGCATATCGCCAACTGTTACAAAGCGCCCCAAATGACCCGCAGGCATTTAGGGCCAGTTTCGGATTGGGCCGGATGTATGAGCGGTTTCAACAATGGCCACAGGCGGAGGAAGCTTTTCGTCAGACCTATAGCAATTACCCGATCGCGGATGCTGCCCCTGAAGCGTTGTTGCGGGCGAGCGCCTTGCAGGTGCGGTTGGGCCAACTTACGCAGGCGATCAGTAATACGCAGCTCATGCAGACGCGCTATCCGACTCACACGCTGACACCGTTGGCGCAATTGTGGATGGGCAAGGCACAGTTGGCATTGGGTGATAAGGCAGGCGCGCAGCGCACTTGGCAAGCGTTGGCTCAGACCCGGCCCGATCACTTTGCCGGTGCGCGGGCAGCGGAGTTGGCGGCGGGGTTGCCACCACTGACTGCCATCAACCCCGTGCCTAATATGAACCCGGCTGACGATGACGGTCGCGCTGACGCCGAGACCTGGTTGCGCAGTTGGGTGTCGCCCACAGTCAGTAACGTACAGCAGGATGTGCGCTTTGTGCGCGGGGCGGCATTGCAGCAACTGGGCTATGAGCGTGAAGCGCTCGGCGAATTTAGCGGTTTGTGGGTGGATCGGACGCGCGATCCGGCGGCGTTATTTGCATTGTCGATTCACCTGCGCGATTTGCGCCTGTATCGTCTATCAATTGCCACTGCCGAAGCGCTGATGCGCCTTTCACCCACACCGATACCAGCGGCCATGCCTAAGTTTGTGCTGCGACTGATTTATCCAACTTACTATGCCGATCTGGTGCAGCAATACGCCAGCGAGTTTGGGCATGACCCGCGTGTGCTGTATTCGATCATCCGACAGGAAAGTTTATTCGAAGCACAAGCTGAGTCGTCTGCGGCCGCGCAGGGGTTGATGCAGGTGGTACCCCCGACGGGCAAAGAGATCGCTGGCGAGTTACGCTGGCCGTTGAATTACAGTACCGACGACCTAACGCGGCCATATGTCAGCGTGCGCTTTGGTGCGTATTATCTGAGCAAGCAAAAGCGGGGCTTTGGGGATGATCTATATGCGGCGCTGGCAGCGTATAACGGTGGGGCCGGCAACGCGTTGAAGTGGCGCGAGCGCGCTGGGGACGACCCGGACGCGTTTTACCTGGCGGTCAATTTTGAGGAAACCCAACGCTATATTCGGGCAATTGCGCTGAATTATGGGATGTATCAACGCATCGGCAATTAATCAACAGATGGGTCAACCCTACTCAACCATTTCCATTGATCTTCAACCCGGCCATACACGATATCAAAAAACATTTTCTGAATTTGCTGGGTGATGGAACCGCGTTTGCCGTTGCCAACCTTGAGTTTGTCCACACTACGGACGGGGGTAACTTCGGCAGCGGTGCCGGTGAGAAAGATCTCATCTGCCAGATACAGGAACTCGCGTGGGAGTGACATCTCGCGCACTTCGTAGCCGAGATGCTGAGCAATTTGAATAATGCCCGTGCGAGTGATGCCCATTAAGATCGAGGCGGCCAGCGGCGCGGTGTAGATTACGCCATCGTGTACGACAAAGAGATTAGCGGCGCTGGCCTCACTGATGAAGCCATGCACATCGAGGGCGATGCCTTCGACATAGCCGTGATCCTGGGCTTCCATCACAATCATCTGGCTGTTGACGTACTGGCCGCCAATCTTGCCGAGTGGCATGCCCACCCCCGGCACATGCCGCCGCCAAGAGGACACGCCCACGTCTACGCCGTGTTCGAGGGCGTCATTGCCAAGATAAGTACTCCAGTCCAGTGTCATGATGGCACACCGCACAGAGCAATGGCGCGGGTTAACCCCTAATGCTTCGTCGCCCCGGAAGCAAATCGGGCGCACATAGCAAGCCACATGCTTGTTCTTACGCACTAGTTGCTTAATGGCGTCGCGCATCTCAGCCTGGGTGAAGGGAATGTCCATACGCACCATGCGGGCTGAGGCATATAGCCGTTTGATATGAGCATTAAGAAATAGCAATCGCGGGCCATCTGGCGCAGGATAAGCGCGCAATCCTTCAAAAACACTGCTGCCATAATGCAGGGCATGCGTCTGCACATGCACAGTAGCTTTTGCAAACAGGATGAATTTCCCGTCGAGCCAGACGTATTTGGAAGACATGGGGAGAGTTGAAAGTGCAAAGTTGAAAGTTGAAAGCAGGAAAGAGACTCTTTCGGTTCTTGCTTTCAACTTTCAACTTTGCACTTGTTACTTCACTTCGATCGTGTGTGTCCAACCATACGGGTCGGCGATTCGACCGTATTGGATATCGGTAAGCGTCTTGTATAGATGTTGGGCAATTGGGCCGGTCTGGTTGTTGTTGACCAGGTAATCTTTCTCCAGGTAACCGAATTTCCCAACTGGGGCAATCACCGCGGCAGTGCCCATGCCAAACGCCTCCGTAATGGCGCCCGTTTCCAAGTCGCGCAAAATTTGATTGACATCAATGCGCTCTTCCGAAACAGTGTAGCCTAGATCAGGCGCAAGTTTGAGCACCGAGTTACGGGTAACACCGTGCAGAATCGTGCCAGACAGTGCTGGGGTGATGATATGTTTGCCGTAAGCGAAGGCGATGTTCATTGCGCCGACTTCCTCGACATATTTGCGCTCTACGCCATCGAGCCAGAGCACCTGTTGGTAACCTTTGGCGCGGACTTCTTCTCCGACGATGAGGCTGGCGGCATAGTTGCCACCGCATTTGGCCTCGCCGGTGCCACCACGCACCGCACGCACGTATTGATCGGTAATAAACACAGGCACTGGGTTAAGCCCAGTGGCGAAGTAGGCCCCAACTGGCCCAACAATAATGTAATGTAAAAAGCTGCTGCTGGCATGTACGCCCAGCGCGGGCTCGGTCGCGATCATGGTTGGGCGGATATACAGCGACTCACCTTCGCCGCTGGGCACCCATTGATGCTCCAACTTGACAAGCTGCGCTATCGCATCCACGTGTGACTCTTCGTCGACCAATTCCATGGCCATGCGTGCCGCTGAGCGGTTGAACCGACGAGCGTTCTCCCATGGGCGAAATAGGTTGATGTTGCCATCGGCCCGGCGATAAGCCTTGGTTCCTTCGAAGATTTCCTGCGCGTAATGCAAAACCGCAGTGGCAGGCGATAGCGATAGATTTTGAAATGGGCCAATCTTGGCGTTGTGCCAGCTCTGTTCTTTGTTCCATTCCTGGGTGAACATGCGGCGGCTAAAGATTTGACCAAAACCCAGTTTGCCCGGCAAAACCGGCTTGCTGTCGTCCTTGATATTTTCGATTTTGATATTCATGGACTGATTATCATGCTACATAGGAAAAGCGTATTGGATAAGATTGCGCATGTTAGGCCCCAATCCACGCCATCCCAGTCCAGCCCGACTCTATCGCTCCAGCATTGGCACAAAGTATCGATCCGGCAAGGTCACCCGTACCCGGGTCATTGGGTCGCCTAACAAAGCATAAGTTTGCAGGGCATCCAAACAGCAGCCCGCTCCGGTATACAACTGATGCAATCCAGCCTGTGTTAATTCACCCAACGTGGCCTGCCCAGGCGATTTCCACAATTCGGCGTAGAACCCAGCCTGCAAAAACTCGTGCTGGTAGGCCACACCATAACCAGCACTGCCCCAGGTCGCAATTGCACCTCCCGCAGGGGCAAGCAATAGCAGCTCATCAATCGTCGCCCCTTGATTGATCACTTTGTGAAACGCGCCGGTTAAGCACGCCATTTCCAACACAACTGGCAAACGTGGGCCATTCTTGAGCGTTTTGACATCCTGCGCATCTAACAAATAATTCACCGAGCTGCCCATTGTGCTAGCCGTAAATGCCCAGCGGGTCTCGTGCCCGTGCCCCTGATAATTCATGACCGTAGCCCCTTCGTTGAACAACGCTAACACTCGTTCATGCGCGCGCAATGGGTTGGCTTCGCGCCACGGATCTGTACGATTGGCGGCCAAATAGGGGTCAAAATACACCCGTCGCACGTCAGCCTGCACCGGCTGTAAGCCCGCGCCCACGTCGGCATATGCCGGAAAATTACCGGCATCGTCCACTACACCGTTAGACTCCTGATAGTTGTCAGCCACATGCCCGCTACGCCACTGCCAACTGTCGCTGGGCGAGGTTTCATAGTCCACAATCTTGCGCACCAGTTCGGCCAATTCTTCAACTGATTTCACCGGCAGCCGCCCCACCGCAATATCCGCCAACGGCATAGTTAGCACGTCTGCTTCATCCAGTTGCCCATAGCAGTTCTCACAGGCAGTCTCACCCACATCCGGGTCCACTCGCGCCAGATATGGCGGAATATAGTTTTTTAACCCTGTTTGCAGGTAGTTCAATGGGTCATAGTTGCCATCGCCGACCAGCGCCACCGATTGCAATTGTGGGGCGATTTGAATCATGGCCTGTAAGTAATGCCGAATGGCTTCCGGCGCGACCTGCCCACCGTTCCACGCATCATAAATGGACTGCACATCCACCACCGCCACCGACCGTTGCTGAGTCGCCCGCAAATCCAACAAAGGCTGTAGCGCAGTCATAAAGGCGGACGGCGCGATGTAAATCTGCAACGTTTCTGTAGGAATCGTCAGCGTGTTCAGACTGTCCTGGGTCTGCGTGGCAATATCCGGCACAAACAGCGTGCCCGGCCCGCTCACCAGATAAGAACGCGATTCTGGCCCATCCACAAACGCCTGTGTGCGTTGCGAACCTATGATTGCTGGAGCCAGCGGGTC
>JANMVQ010000458.1:0-2886 GCA_031392845.1 Chloroflexota bacterium | reverse complement strand
CTTTGAGTTTGCCACCCGACATATAGCGCATCTTGGCGGCCTGATTCACCAGCTCGTCCATGCACTCAAACAGGAAGTCGGCATATTGCATGTCGGCGAGCGGGCGCATCCCCATCTGGGCGGCACCGACTGCGGCACCGGCAATCGCTTTCTCGCTGATTGGCGTGTCGATGATGCGCTCATGACCAAATTCTTCGGGCAGGCCCAGATACACCCCGAACGCGCCACCAAAGCCACCGGGCACACCGACATCTTCACCAATCAGAAAGACTTTGTCATCGCGCCGCATCTCTTCGGCGATGCCTTCGCGCAAGGCTTCGGCAATCGTGAGCTTGCGCTCGACGTTGGTTGAGTTAAGCATATGCGTCCTCCAAAGCCATCTCAGGCGTAGTGTCCGGCGAGTTGCGGGCGAATTCAACGGCATCGTCCAGTACAGCCGTCACCTCGGATTCGAGTTGATCGAGCTTGGCTTGGCTAGCGACGCCTTCGGCCAGCAATTGGCCACCCAGGCGAGTGATCGGGTCTTTGGCTTTCCATTCGGCCTCTTCTTCCTTGGTCCGATAGCCACGCGCATCACTGCGGCTGTGGCCGATGTAGCGATAGGTTTTGCATTCGAGCAGGATCGGCCCGCGACCAGCGCGCACGGTGGCGATGGCTTCGCCGCCGGCCTGGTGCACGGCCAATACATCCATCCCATCCACAATCTGGCCTTGCACACCATAGGCACTAGCGCGCGTAGCCACATCGGGCACCAGCGATACTTTGTGATACGCGGTCGATGCGCCGTAAAGATTGTTCTCGCACACAAAGACAATTGGCAAATGCTGCACCGCGGCGAAGTTCAGGCTCTCGTGAAACGCACCTTCATTGGTAGCCCCATCGCCAAAGAAACACACCGCCACTTGCTGGGTGCGCATCAGCTTGTAGGCCAGCCCCATCCCAATGACCACGCTGTTGCCCCCGCCAACAATCGCGATGGCTGGCAGCATGCCAACATCCGGATCGCCTAGGTGCATTGAGCCGCCCTTGCCCTTGCAACAGCCGGTGGCTTTGCCATACAACTCAGCCATGGCCCCGCGCGGCGATACGCCTTTGGCGATGGCATGTCCGTGCGGGCGATGGGTCGACGTGATCCAATCGGTCTTGCTCAGATGGTCGCACATGCCGACGGCGACGGCTTCTTGTCCATGATATTGATGCACCGTGCCCGGAATCTCGCCTTGCAGAAAGACCGTATGGACGCGCTCTTCAAATCGTCTGAGTAACAACAGTTGTCGATACAGATGGAGTAGCTTTTCGGGTTGAAATTTTGGATTGATAGTCATTAGATATTGGGAATAAACCACGAATCTTCACGAATTATTTGTGAAAATTCGTGTGATTCGTGGTTCAAACTCTATTTGGTTATTCATAGGCGCGACCGGTGCTGCCATACAGACGCATCAGCTCACGCACTTTTGTTTTCATTCGTTCTTGGCCCAAGGTCATTAAGTCAGTTGCTTTGTGCGAACCCATGACGTCGTGCACATTCACGTTGCCTGGCCAAGCGCCTATGGTTTCGCGCATGCCTTGCAGAAAGGCCCGTTTGAGGAGGGTGCCCACATTGAACTTGGCCACGCCTGCCGCAATGGCGCGCGGCACTTCGCTGGGCGGGAAACTGGTCCCCCCATGAATCACGAGCGGCACACTCAGCTGTTGGTGAATGGCCTCCAAGTGCGTCATATCCACCGGGGCATAGCCGTTGGTCAAAAGATGAACATTGCCGATGGAGACTGCCAGACAATCTGCACCGGTCTGTTCGATAAATTGGCGCGCTTGTTGCGGATCGGTTAGCGCTGCCCGCGAACGGTCGACGCCTTCTGCGATTGCATCGGGCAAACGCCCCAATTCTGCTTCGACCGCCACGCCGTGTGCATGCGCAATATCCACCAACTTTGTCACTGCCTCAACCGCCATGGGCCACGGCCAGTCTGAAGTGTCCAGCATTACGGCATTAAAACCAGCCTGCACACCGACGCGCGCCTGATCTAGCGTATGCACTTCATTTAACAATAGCGACACCGGGACTTTTGCGCGGTCACCCACGCTGTGGGCCAGCGCGCCCAGCAGTTTCACGCCGCCGCGATCCAACCAAGTGGACTCCAGCATCATGCCGCCAAAACCCAGAATCACCGGAGAGCGTTCGGCTTCGGCCGCTTCTAATACGGCTTCGAGCGAGTAACTGTCCCACGCTTCAAAGTAGCCCACGGCATAGCCCTGGCGCAGCGCGTTGTCAAGCAAGGAGGTGAAGGAAACTATGGACATGAGCTAATTGGGATTTTGGAGATTTTGGAGATTTTGGATTAGAGATTTTGAGATTAAAGGCGAGACACGGCATCGCCTCTTGCGTAGATGCCAGCGTTGCAACCGAGTTTGGTGCAAGCGGACGCGCCAATGATGCTGGCAAAGCGCAGCGTTTTGCTGATGTCCCAGCATTCAAGTAGACCCACAATAAAGCCTGCGGCGAAGGCATCGCCCGCACCGGACGGATCAACCACCTCAACTGGAAAGGCCGGGACGTGTTGCACTTGCTGGGTAGTGGCCAAGAGCGCGCCGCGTTCACCTTGAGTAATCACGACCGTTTTGCAACCCAGTTGCAGCAAGCGCTTGGCCTGTTGTTCTGGATCGTGCACACCAGTCAGGCGGGCCGCTTCCTCATCGTTGGGCAGAAACACATCCACATGCGGGAGGACTGCTTCGAGCGCATGCATGGATGAGTGCTGATCGTCCGCAGGCACGACCACATCGAGCACGGTCTGCACGCCATCGGCTTGTGCCCTCTTGAAGTGGGCGCCCAAATCTGGAGCAGTCAACCCGGGTAGGATCAAATAGCCACCGACATAGAAC
>JANMVQ010000420.1:0-7242 GCA_031392845.1 Chloroflexota bacterium | reverse complement strand
GGCGCGGCTGGCGACCAAGGTCGCGCCTAAAGGCCTACGGCTGAGCGTCCGCCTGCGCGGACGGATGATCTGTGTCCGCGTAGGCGGACATTCGGCCCGAAGGTGCCCATAGGCGCGACTTCAGTCGCCAGCCCCCTTTTGGCGAATGCTCCCTTCGCAAGTGGAGCCAACTGAAGGGCTATAAAATAGCTTTGCTCGGGCAGCTGAGGAGGGTCTTTTAATTCATGTATGCATTCCGGCGTCACCTTGTATTTATCTGTTTGCGATGGGTGTTGATTTTGGTCATCGCGCTGGCTGGGATTGGAACTGCCGATCGTCTGACGCAGGCCCAAGACTCAGCCCCAGTGGCAGCGCAGTCTGCCCCAGTCCCACCAGAGATTCATCTCAGCAATGCGTCCAGGCTATCTACAATGCAGCCCGGCGAGAATGCGCGCCAACAGCTTGCGCCCAAGTCAGTTCGTCGGATCGATGCACCATCTGGCTTTCCACCCCTAGAAAATATCTCGAAGATATCAACCAATGGTTTCCAGACTTGCGCACTTGTGAACCCGGGTGCAGTCAAGTGCTGGGGCAGCAACAGCGATGGCCAGCTGGGCAACAACGATACCTTGGATAGCAGTGTTCCGGTCGATGTGAGTGGCCTGCAAAGCGGGATTATTGCGGTTGCCACTGGCTACTATCACGCGTGTGCCCTCACGAGCGCCGGTGCTGTCAAGTGCTGGGGAAGTAATTCCGGCGGCCAATTGGGAAATAGCAGCGTCGTGAGCAGCAACGTGCCGGTAGACGTGAGTGGGTTGAGCAGTGGCGTAGTCGCGATTAGCGCCGGTGGTTCTTTCACTTGTGCGCGTACCAACTTCGGTGCAGCCAAGTGCTGGGGATATAACAACGTCGGTCAGCTGGGCAATAACGACACGGTGAGCAGTAGTGTGCCGGTGAACGTCGTTGGGCTGGGCAGCGGCGTAAGCGCCATCTCCTTGGGTTACGCTCATGCTTGTGCGCTGACAAACATCGGTGCAATTAAGTGTTGGGGGTCCAACACCTACGGTCAATTGGGCGACAACAGCACGACTACTAGCGGTGTGCCAGTGGATGTCTTTGGGTTGAGCAGCAACATGAGCGAAGTTTCGGTCGGGGCATTTCACACTTGCGCCCGAACCAGCACCGGTGCGCTCAAATGTTGGGGATACAACGGTTCGGGTCAATTGGGTAACAATAGTACGGCCAATAGTAGTGTGCCAGCCGATGTTAATGGAATGGGGAGTGGGGTGATTGCTGTCGCAAATGGGGGCTATCACGTCTGTGCACTGATCAACACCGGTGCAGTCAAATGCTGGGGCTACAACCTCTATGGACAACTAGGCAATAACAGCACGACCAACAGCAGTGTATCGGTAGATGTGAATGGGTTTGGCAGTGGAAGTGGAATCAGTGCGATTACGACCGGGCTCTATCAGTCCTGTGCGCTGACCAATAACAGCACTGCCAAGTGCTGGGGGGGGAATGCTCAGGGACAGTTGGGTATTGGCACGGCGGCGAGTAGCTTCGATCCAGTCAATGTGAGCGGATTGGGAAGTGCCATGCGCGCAGTTACAACTGGGGCGTTTCACGCATGCGCGTTGAGCGATGCGGGTGTTGTCCGTTGCTGGGGAAGAAATGTTGAAGGCGAATTGGGCAACAACAGTACTGAAAATAGCACCGTTCCGGTGGATGTGAGTGGGCTGGGGAGTGGGGCGAGTGCAATCTCAGCAGGTGGGTATCACTCCTGTGGGCTGAGCAATAGCGGCGTGGCCCAGTGTTGGGGATATAACTACTATGGTCAATTGGGCAATACCAGCACGACCAATAGTAGTCTGCCGTTGGATGTAAGTGGTTTGGGGAGCGCAGCGAGTGCAATCGCTTCCGGGACGTACCATACTTGTGCACTGGCCAGTGGCGGCTCGGCCAAATGCTGGGGCTATAACGGCGACGGCGAACTGGGCAACGGTGGCACGACCAGTAGCACTATACCTGTGAACGTGAGCGGGTTAGGCAGCGGCGTAAGCGCAATTGCAACTCGCGCCTACCATACCTGTGCGCTAATTGCTGGCGGTGTGGCCAAGTGTTGGGGCTACAACGGCTACGGTGAACTAGGCAACGGTGGTATGACCAGTAGCACGGTGCCAGTGAATGTGAGTGGGTTAGGCGCTGGCCTGACCGGCATCACTGTGGGCGCGTATCACACCTGTGTTTTGACCAGTGCAGGTGCGGTTAAATGCTGGGGACGAAATACCGAAGGTCAACTTGGCAGTAGTAGCATCGTCAGCAGCTCCGTACCAGTGGATGTGATCGGGCTCACTAGTGGCGTGACGCAGATCACAGCGGGTGACTATCACACCTGTGCGATCACCAGCGTGGGTGCGGCCAAATGTTGGGGCTGGAATGGCGGAGGCCAATTGGGCAATGGCAACACGATCAGCAGTTCTGTTCCGGTGGATGTGACTGATTTGCAGACTGGGGTAAGTGCTATTAGCGCGGGCTATGCCTACACCTGTGTCCGTACCCAAACCGGCGCAATCAAATGCTGGGGAGCGGGCGATTTCGGTCAGTTGGGCGATGGGAGTGCATGGAAAACCACACCTGTTGATGTTGTCGCCAACAATACGGCTGTGCCCGGCATCACTTATTTGCCACTTGCCTATGCTAGGTATCCGGTGTATTTCGACGGGCCGTTAGAGCAGGAGCCGAACGACACTCCCGCTATGGCCAACGGGCCGATTCGGCTCAATACCGTCTATAACGGTCAAGCCAACGATCAGAGCGATTATTACTATTTCAATTTGACCACGAGCGGCACTGTCATCGTGACGCTGAATGGGCATAACGCGGAAGATGCCAAGTGCAATCAGCAACCCTGCCTGCAATTGCATCTGCGGGATTCGGCAAACACACTGCTGACCTATGACTTCCAGAAGCCTTACCAAATCATCTCGCCAAATCTGACGGCAGGCCTGTATTACGTGCGTATCTTTGATGCCTCTGGGGCACACAATTTAAGTAATCTCTATTCTCTGAGCGTAAGCGCACCGTAATCAAATATACGTATTTTGCGCAAAGACTTTTCTCTCACAAAGCCACTAAGCTTTTTTCAAGTCTTTGGGCCTTTGTGAGAGATTTGATTTTATTGAATGACGCCGTAATTCTTTCTCGTTGCGCGTTTATTGATCAACGCGCTGGCTCATTGTGATGCGGTTCATATCTCATTCAAACCAGTAAGGAGGCGTGATGCTTATGTAAATATGCTCAACATAATAGTTCCCAAACCGACCATTCGTCATTCGTTTTGTGTTCTTGAAAAACCTGGAGGTTTATCAAATGAATTTCTCGTTACGATCCCGTTTTTCGACCGGTTTGAGCATGGTCATAGCCATCGCCAGCCTCGTCACACAACCCAGCACTGCTTCAGCACAAATCGCCGCTCCACAGTTTGTGTATAGCTACGCAGTCAAGTTCGTGTGTGGCTATCAGCCCCCCTTGCAGTCAACCGCTGCCAATTCGTTCAGCGAGCCACCGGTCAAGTCTGGCAACTATGCCACCGAGATCAACATCTTCAACCCGCAGTTCAAGGAAGTCCCGCTGCGTAAGCGCTTTATCGTGCTCTCGCAAAATGGCAAATCCGTCAAAGAGCCGGAAAGCACCACCCATGTCATGACCATGACCATGAGCCTGAAGAGTGGCTATGCCACCATGGACGATTGTGATCTGTTGTGGAAGCTCACCAAAGTAACGGCACCGTTCCCACCTGCCAATTCGCTGCTGATTGGCTTTCTCGTCATCAATAGTCCATTAGAGTTGGACATTGACGCGGTCTATACCTCGGCTGCTGTGCGCATTGCTACATCGCAACCGGGTGTGCCCCCTCAACCCATTGAATCGAATAATGTCGATATCGATGTCGAGCGAATTGTCGGCAAGCGGGTCCAACTCAACCAGACTCACTTTGATACGCCGCCGCCCAATCAGCCCTAATCAGCCTTAATAAGGCCAGGGAGAATCTCATGCAAATAGCAACAGTTCGTTTTGCGTTCTGCAGCTTGCTGATGCTGGTCCAGAGTGTTGCCGTGCCGGCTACTGCATCGGCGACGACGGCGTCGGGTGTTGCAGCAACTACTACCGCGGCCCTGCAAGACCGATTCTGCTACAGCTACATCTTCCGAAACTACACGGCGGAGGATGCCAACGACTTGCATATCGGCTTTGAGGACCCAGGTGGTTCTGGCGCAGTCAGCGATGTGTATCTCGGCCCGGACAATCCGTTCATCTCGGTCACGTTGAGCAGCAGCACCAACCCATCGGGGACGGCGCAGACCGCCATCGCTTACAGCAATGGCAAAGTCTCGCCGGGAGAAGCTGCCCGCATCAGCTTCTGCAACCGTGTGTCCAAGATGCGCAGCGTGCCGAGCTGGACTTTGGACGGTGCTGCGATACAGCCTGATCCACACATGCTGGGCATCGACTGGCAGTGGAACACCCTCAAAACGCTCAAGGTTGCGTTGTTCAACGACCAGGCTGTGACCATGACGGTTACTTCACTGTTTATGTATGATGCATCGGTCGCCTTGTCGTCAGAGGATCTGACACCCGATGCCGCGACGGGGATGGCCCCGGTGGTCAACCTAAGCGAGGATGCACTGGTGCTCGCACCCAACAGCGTACAAATGGTTGAGGTGACATTCGGTGCGCTCGGCTTAGCCCAAAACTTTGCCGAACGCGCCAATGGGGTAACGACAAATTATGCCGTCTCGCCCAATCATCCCTATGTGTTAGGCGTTGTATCTGCACCGTTTGATGACCTCGGTGATGAGACGCAACTAATCCTGCAAGCCTACTCGCCGCAAGCGGTCTACTTGCCTTTGGTTGTGCGTTAGCGCGGTATGTGGATGGATATGCGGTGGGTCAACCGTCGCATATCCATTTGTCTTCGCCTAACCCGAGCATCAAGTTTTGGCAATTACTTACTGCAAATCAATATATCGGTACACCAGGATTCCTCGAATTCACAAGTCTTGGGTGAGATTCATCGCAATCATAAGTCCCATTTCACTCGACAAAAGTTACGGTTATCTTCAAGTAGCCCATAGCCGAGGCGATTGGGTTCACACCGTTTGGGTCGGGCGGTGATGGGGGCGGGCGTTTGATGAGAACTTTGGGTAAATCCTATTCGCTTATGGCGCACAATGTTTCTAGCGTGTCAAGTAGCGCTCCGAACGGTTTATCAATTCAGCAAATACATTTTATGGCACCCGCTAACTTGCGTGTTTTGCTACGATCTCTATAATAATTTTGTCGCCGGGTTCGATTCAAGGAGGTGCTATCGCTCGACCACTTCAATAAATAGTTCACCCAAACTGTAATCTCATGTCACAAGGACATGACCAGTTTCGCCCGTTTCTGCGCCTATCTATGCCATAGGCCACAGTGTATTGCGCTCGTGCAGCATGCCAGCACCTGTTCGAAGGGTGGCGCTGCTTCATTGATCTAAAGCTGTACTAAGAAAGTCTCCATGAGGAGAAGCGAAACGATGCAAAAGAAAAATATCACCCGGCGCGATTTTATTAAAGGGGCCGGATTGGCTGTTAGCGCAACCGTCATTGCTGGTTGTGCCCCGATTCGACCCGCAACAAACGCCCCCGCTGCTGCCGCGCCCAGCAAACCCGCCGAACCCGCCGTCCTTGATGTATGGTGGAACACCGATATCCCCGACCTCAAGGCGCTTTCAGGCTGGAAGCAAGATCCCGAAAACGAATTCTTTAAGAAAAATTGGAACTGGGGCGGTCTGGCCTATGCCAAGTTCATGCCATTCCTTGAGAAACATCCCGGTGTCAATTTGAAAATCAGCACGCATAGTTGGGACGCGGAATTGCGCCAGAACCAACTGATGAGTCTGGCAGCTGGAAATATCCCGGACACTACTTACGGTGAAGCCTACGTGAATGAGTTTGTGCAACTGGGGGTGTTTAATCCAGTGGCAGCAGCGGCGGCTGCCCAATTCCCCGCGGGCACCACCGCGGCGGCCACAGTGGGTGGCAAAACCTATGGATTGCCCAAGTCCTCGGGTGCCGATGTGTTGTTCATCAACCTTGAGCTGTGGGACAAAGCCGGTTTGGATCGCAAGAAGCTGCCTGCTACCTGGGAAGAGCTGGTCGCAGCCGCTCAAGCCATCTCAAAAGTAAACAAGAGCGATAAGTGGGGCAACACTGCTTATTACACGTATGGCCCCGGCGGCGATAGCTATGGCCAAGCCATGCGCATCCTGCACTGGTTCAATCAAAATGGTGCGCCATTGGGCGACAATCAGGGTGTGCCATCCGCAAATAGCGACAAAGCGGTTGAGACGTGGGCTTTCCACAATGATCTGATGTGGACCTCGACTGAAAATCTGATCAGCCAGGCAGAAGGCGAGGGTGGTTCGGGCAAGCTGTTCAATGACGGTGTCATTGCGCTCAAGCCGGGTTGGAATAACGATGCCACTAGCGTTGGCGAAGGCAAGATTGATGGGACAGCAATTCCATTTCCAACACCGCCGGGCGGCAAACCGGCCACGATCGTAATAGGCAACGATATTGAATCCCCACTTAAGCGTGGCAAGAACCCCGATTTGGCGATTGCCCTGGTCGAAGAGACCGGCACCAACGACGATGCCCAGGCATGGTTGGCGAACAATGCTGGTATCTGGATTCCGGCCAAGAAGTCATTGTTGGAACAGTGGGAGAAGTACGATAAATTGGGCGGCTACAAGACCGACACTGCCAAGAATATCGTGCGCATCACGATGAAAACCCTGATGGATGGCAATGCTGGTCCACTGCCAGGCTGGCCGAAGAACGGCTCGCGCATCTGGGCAGCCTGGAACGATATGTATGGACGGATCTGGAAGGGCAAGATGTCAAAGGATGACATCAAGAAAGAGCTAGATACGCTGCAAAAGTCGATTGAAGGCTTGGTCGCCAAGACGGGTTAGTCATCACTAGAGTTTATCTCTAAACCTCGTAAGACCTGCTGGGTTTCATCTTCGCCTGGCTGCGGCTTGGCTGGTTTAGCGATAGGTTCTTAACCGTAGACAGCGGGCGAGGTGTTTTGCGTCGTTGCGCTGCTCAGAAAGATGCCATGATTGACCGGAATGCTACGAGCGCTCCGGTCAATACTAAGTGTTGCAAAAAAGCTTATCTTCAAAGAGTAGTCAAAGCATCCTGAGCGAAGTCGAAG
>JANMVQ010000396.1:0-21493 GCA_031392845.1 Chloroflexota bacterium | reverse complement strand
AAAGCAGCGCCATGTGGGTAACTGTAGCAATGACAGATAGAAAATTCGGCTAATTCCAGACAAGTTCCATGGAGAGTGGAACTATGTAATCAGGCCAAGGCGATCGTAATGGTCAAGTTATTGTTGCGCGCTGCCTTAGAGCGAATTCCTAATTGATATACAACGAAAGCACCCCCCAAAGGGGGCTCTTGAGGCCTGAGCGAAGCGCACGCAAAGCGTTATGAGCGAAGTCCCTTCGGGGGGCGGCTTTAGGGCACCAATCAGGAACTCGCTCTAGCCGTTTTGATTCTTTCATAACAAAGAGATCGGGGGAAACCTTCGGTCTCTTTTTTGTTGCAATGACCCCAACAGAGAAAATCCACGAATCACCTTGCACAACCCTAATTTCCTAAGCTTCTGAGGGTCGCCCATGGAGTTTGAACCCATTTATCGTCCGTAATCCACATTCGCACTGTAAAATCTTAGTTTGAAAATACTATTTAAGCTATAAAGGCTTTTCAGGAGCAAAGTGTGCTAAACAAGCGAACAATTAAAGATATGTTGCCGTTGCAAGGCAAGCGCGTCTTGGTGCGGGTGGATTTCAATGTGCCACTCAAAGACGGTGCGATCACTGACGACACGCGCATTCGGGGGGCATTGCCGACCATCGAATTTATTCTGCAGAATGGCGGTTCTGTCGTACTCATGTCGCATCTGGGGCGGCCGAAAGGGGTGGATCTCTCGCAGAGTTTGCTGCCTACGGCTACGCGATTGAGCGAATTGATCAAACGCCCGGTGCAATTCGCCCAAGATTGTGTCGGCGCAGCGGTGGAGGCCCAAGCCAAGGCCTTGAAACCGGGCGAAGTGCTGTTGCTAGAGAATCTGCGTTTCCACAAAGAAGAAGAGAAAAACGACCCTGATTTCGCCAAACAATTGGCCGCGCTGGGTGATGTCTATGTAGATGACGCCTTTGGCAGCGCCCACCGTGCTCACGCCTCGGTCGAGGCAGTGGCGCACTTTTTACCCGCTGCAGCTGGCTTCCTCATGGAGAAAGAAATCAATTTCATGGGTGGCGTGTTGGAAGCACCGCAGCACCCCCTGGTGGCAATTTTGGGGGGTGCCAAGATCAGCGACAAGCTGCCAGTGATTAATAACTTACTGCCGTTGGCCGACAAACTGATTATTGGCGGCGGCATGGCCAACACCTTTCTAAAGGCGATGGGCTACAACTTGGGCCACTCGCTGGTTGAGGAATCAGCGCTGGCGCAAGCTCGTGATTTGCTGGCCAGTTGTAGTGGCAAGCTCATGCTCCCGATCGATGTGAAAATCGCTGACAAGTTTGCGCCAGATGCCAACAGCCTGGAATGTTCAGTCGGCCAGATCAAACCAGATTGGATGGTATTGGACATTGGCCCACGTACCATCATCCAATATACAGATGCCTTACGCGATGCCAAAATGATCCTCTGGAATGGGCCGATGGGCGTGTTCGAGTTCGATCAATTTGCACGTGGCACCATGGAAATGGCCAAGGCCGTGGCGGCCAGCAGCGCCATTACCGTGATCGGGGGCGGCGATTCGGTCGCGGCCATCGAAAAAGCCGGTGTGGCCGATAAAGTCACCCACATTAGCACCGGTGGCGGCGCATCGCTGGAGCTGTTAGAGGGCAAGACCCTGCCCGGTGTGGCAGTGTTGCCGGAGAAATAGGCTTTTCAGCCTGTAGACCAGACTTGCAGACCTCGGAGGTTTCAGAGCCTTTCGAGGTCTCATTATTTGTAGGTAAATACTCACAATAAGCGTGGAGCGGTGTTTAGTTCACTCTCAGACAGTCGAACGACAATACTGAAAGGAGTTTTATTTATGAAATTGCAATCAAAAATTTTAGCCTCTTTAGCGCATCGACCCTGGGTGGCGGGTGCTTTGTGCGTGCTACTACTGAGCGCCTGCGGCAATCGAACCGCACCCGTGCCACCAACGGCCACCCCCGAACCGACTGCAACTGCGACTCCCGCGCCCACGGCCACGCCAGTCCCCACTGCAACAGCTACAGTAGTTGCAAAAAAAACCATACTTGCGCCGACGCCCCAAGTGGTCGCCAGCACCGCCAATGGCATTCGGGTGCGCACACTGAGCGAATCGCAACCCAATCTGGCCTCACAGCAAATGCGCCTAACGTTAAATCTAACCGGCGTTGGCAAAGACAACAAACCCCTGCAAGGCACGTTAGACGTGGCGTTGAATCAGAATACTGCCAAAGCGCAGAATCAATTGACCGTGGGCGGCAACTTACTCAACCCACTGTTAGCCGGCCAGTTGCGCGGGTTCTCGGCGCGTGGTTTGACTCTGTATGTGCTAGATGGGCAGACTTATGCGTTGATCAACACCCTGCTGACCGTGTGTGTCAAGCTGAAACCGGCGCAGTTAAATTTTGTAGATATCGCCAGCGGGTTATCGCTGGATACCTTCGTAGCGTTGTTTGCGCCAGATGGCACCTTCCCTGGCAAACTGGTGGGGCCTGAAACATTGAACGGCGTTGCGACGAAACATTACACGTTGGATATTGAGGCGTTGAAAGTGATTGCGGCGCAGCGTGGTTTGCGCGATATTAATATTACGCAGGGCGATGTGTGGCTGGCTACCGAAGGCGAGTATGTGGTACGGATGAACGTGGTGGGCAATGGCACATTGAATAACTTAGCGGGTAATAGTTTCAAAGGCGATTTCAACACCTTGGTTGAGCTTACGGGCTTGAACGACAGCCCCGAAGTGACGCTGCCTTCGAATTGCGCACGCGCCATTGAGCTACCGTAGACCCCTTGATTGCTTTAATCCCGATCAAAATGCTAGCGCGGGCCAAGACACGCCTGCAAGCGCACTTGGATGTAACCGAGCGGGCGCAATTGATACATGACACGCTGCGCCACACAGTGCATGCCTTGCAGGTTTCTGGGGTGGTGCAACGAATCGTACTGGTCACGCGTGATGCACAGGTGATGACATGGGCGCATGCCTGGAAAGTGGACGTTATTCAGGAGACTGAACAGACTGCGGGTTTGAATGGCGCGTTGCGCGAGGCGCGCCAATCGCTGTGCACCGGCGCTGAAGCGTTGCTGATTCTGCCGGGGGATATGGCTTGGTTGGAGGCAGAAGATGTGCGAGCAATGGCGCAACTGGCTGCATCGATCGAGGGCCCATTGGTGTTGATCGCACCCGACCGGCATGAGCAAGGCACCAATGCGCTGTTATTGCGCCCGCCGGGCGTGATCGATTTTGCCTTTGGACCAAACAGCGCCCAGTTGCACACAACTCATGCGCAGTCTGCCGGTGCAACCTCGTTGTGGTACCGCTCCAGCTCCATCAGCTTGGATGTGGATGAGTTAAGTGACCTGCATCTGTATGAAGCCGCGCCGTTTTGGTTGGACCTAGATGATGCCTAATCCCGCTAAGAATTCATCAACGCAAAGACACAAAGAAAAAGGTCGAGCTTTGCGGCTCATTGCCTTTGCGTCTTTGCGTTGAAATCTAGTGATTTGTATCAAGTTTCGCGGCAAACTCGAAAAATACCTTCCTACATCCAGCCTGCGCCGACTTTGGCGATACTGATCGGTTCTATTTCGATGATGACCCGCTGGCCGCGCAATACCCATGCCACCATTGCATCCAATTCGGCGGCGGGCACATAGCGGGCACAGATGCGCTTTACCAATGCTGCGATATTGTCTTCCCGGAACTGCGCTATACCGCGAATACTTAGGCCACGATAGGGACGGGTCTCCCAATCGATGCTGGCACCGATTTTCGGGTCGCGCATGATGTTGCGGTATTTGATCCGGGCTTTTTGGGTGCTGGTAAAAAAGCGATTGTTGTCATAGATGTACCAGACCGGCGTAACTTGTGGAAAGCCATCCGGCCCAATAGTGCCCAGCCGCATGAGTAACGGATGCTGCAAAAACTCCAATGTTTCCGCGTCAAGTTGTAGGGCGTTGGTCATCAGGTCACACTCCCGCCAATGCGCATACTTCGGCATACGCTTCGGGCGTGTCCACGTCGCGCAAAATGATATCGGAATTGACCTGAAGAAACGACACAGCCTCGGGGTGGGCTTTGAGCAAATCACGCAGATTGTGACCAGGTGGGATAGCCAGCGCACTGGCCCACCACTTGCGCGCCATCAACACCGGGTGCCCCCGTAGATTTTGAAATCGTGGGGCGATGATTTCGCCGCAGTTCCGGTCAAACGCGCGGATCAAGCGTTGCACCAGTGACACCTGTAGTAAAGGTTGGTCACCTAACACAATCATACAAACCGAGGCGGTCTCAGAGACTGCCTCGGTTTTTGGATTAGACATTAAATGACGCAGTCCAGTCTGAATTGACGAGAGCATCTCGCCTTCGCGATAGTGTGGGTTGTACACAAAACTAACCGGGAGATCGATCAAGGCGGCCTCGATCTTTTCGCAGTCGTGGCCGGTGATGACCAAAACCTGATCGACCTTGGTTTGTAACACCGCTTGCACCGTGCAGCGCACAACCGAGCCTTCTCCAAACGGCAATAACAGCTTGTTTTGTGAACCATAGCGAGAGGACATCCCAGCGGCGAGAACAATTGCGCTAATCATGAGTGATGGGGTTGATTCTATAGTGGACGCTGACTGGTACTCAGTTCAACGCAAAGACGCAAAGACGCAAAGAACAGAAAACGAATATCTTTGCATCTTTGCGTCTTTGCGTTAAAAGAAAATGGCTCTCCCGGCTTTAGCGGGAAATAGCGTTGTCATGCTGAGCAAAGCGAACCGAAGGTCCCAGTGGCGAAACACTTGCGATTAACGCCACTGGGACCTTCGGCTCACTGCGTTCGGAATGACAAGTTTCCCGTCAAAGCCGGTAGAACCAAGAAAATCTTTAGAACTCGATATAACTTGGTACAAGTTCTCAGAATAGGCACTTAAAATGCACTGTTATGGAGCGGGGAATTTATCTTGATCATTCGGCCACAACACCAATTGTGCCAGAAGTGCTGACCGCCATGCTGCCGTTTTTGGGCGAAAACTATGGCAATGCCTCATCAATCCACAGCTACGGGCGCGCTGCAGCGGCCGCATTGGATGAAGCCCATCTGGTGGTGGGCTGTGCAATTGGTGCGCGCGCCAGCGAAATCATCTTTACTGGCTGTGGAACCGAATCTGATAATCTGGCCATCCGCGGGGTGGCATTTGCAGCGCGCCAACGTGGCAAAGGTAATCACATTATCAGTGCACTGGTTGAACATCATGCAGTGGAAGGCACGGTGCATCAATTGCACGATCTATTTGGATTCGATGTGACTATGCTGCCCGTGGATCAATTTGGCCGCGTCGATCCAGAGGATGTACGCGCAGCCATTCGCCCCGATACGGTATTGGTAAGTATGATGCTGGCGAACAACGAAGTCGGCACCTTGCAACAGATCAAAGAAATGGGCGACATCTGCCATGAGCGCGGGGTGCTGTTGCATACGGATGCAGTGCAGGCTCCAGCCTATATGCCGGTGGACGTCAACAATTTGAATGTCGATTTGCTGGCACTCTCGGCGCACAAGTTTTATGGCCCCAAAGGCGTGGGAGTGCTGTATTTGCGAGATGGCACGCCCTATGTGCCGCTGATGACGGGTGGCGGCCATGAGCGCGGTCGACGGCCTGGCACGGTGAATGTAGCGGGTGCAGTCGGTGCGGCCGCAGCACTGAAGTATGTCTCGCGTGAACGCACCGTGCAGGCCCAACGCTTGCAAATGCTGCGGGACAAACTGCTGACCGGCGTATTGGCGCGGGTGCCAGATGTGCAAATCAGCGGGCACCCAACCGAGCGCTTACCCCATCACACCAGCTTTGTGTTCAAAGGCGTGGATGGGGAAGCATTGTTGATGTCGCTTGATGTGGAAGGCATCGCGTGCAGCACCGGCAGCGCCTGCACCAGTGGCAATCCAGAGCCATCGCCGGTCTTAATGGCAATGGGTCTGTCGCGCGAATGGGCACTGGGCGGATTGCGCATTACGCTCGGCTATCAAACCACCGAAAGCGACATCAATCGCGTTTTGGAAGTGCTGCCTATGTGCGTGGAGCGGGTAAGACAATCTGTGTTCGAGTTCTAACGATTAAATGAAGAAGACAAGAGTAGTGGTCGCTATGTCCGGCGGCGTGGATTCCTCAGTGGCTGCGGCTTTGCTGGTGAAGCAGGGATATGACGTCATTGGCATTATGCTGCGCTTATGGGCAGAGGAAGGCAATGACGCGCTGGGGCAACCCAACGCCAATCGTTGCTGTGCACCCGAGGCTGTGGCGGATGCACGCGCCATCGCGCAGCAGTTGGATATTCCGTTCTACGATATACACGCCGAAGCGATCTTTAAGCAACGCGTGGTGGACACCTGGACTGACGCGTATGCCGAAGCCATCACCCCAAATCCATGTTTCAACTGCAATCGCTCAATTCGTTTTGGCTTCCTCATGCAGCGTGCCCTTGCACTAGGGGCAGATTATTTGGCGACGGGACACTATGCAAGAGTTCAGAAGGTTCGAAGGTTCGAAGGTTCGGAAAGTTCGGAACCTTCGGAACCTTCCAAACCTTCCGAACCTTCCGAACTTTACAAACTCCTCAAAGGTCGCGACACCCGTAAAGATCAAAGTTATGTGTTGCATGTGTTAGGGCAGAAGGATCTGGCGCGGGCAATGTTTCCCTGCGGCGAATTTGTGAAGGACGAAGTGCGGCAGATGGCGCGTGAATTCGGTTTACCTACAGCCGAGCGGGCCGAGAGTCAGGATTTATGCTTTTTGACCCAGGGCGATTACCGTAGTTTCCTGGTGCGCAATGCGCCGAATGTGGCGCAGCCTGGGCCGATTGTGAATACGCGGGGTGAGGTGCTGGGTCAGCACGAAGGCTTGCCGTTCTACACAGTGGGTCAACGCAAAGGCATCAATATCGCCGCAAGGTCCTCATCTGCTGAAGCGCTGTTTGTACTGCGTTTGGACGCCGCGAACAATGCGCTGGTGGTGGGGCCGGTGGATCAGCTCGGCAAAAAAGAAGCCTGGGTGCCGGTCATGCACTACGTGAGTGGCGAGCTGCCAGCAGAGCCGCTGCGCTGCGCAGCCAAGATTCGTTACAAAGCCAAAGAAGCCGCCGGGTTATTGATTCCAGATGCCAAGGGTGGTGCTCACTTCGAGTTTGATGAACCCCAGCGAGATGTCACGCCAGGGCAGGGTTTGGTGTGTTATTTGGAGGATGCGGTAGTGGGTGGCGGGGTGATGGGTCGACTCAACTTAGCGTAACGAGACCGAGGCAGTTTCAGAAACCGCCTCGGTCTATGTAACTCGTTTCCAATGTAAAACCCTCTGGCTTTACGCCGACGGGCTTAACTTCGGCATCTCATCCAGCTTGCAGCCGCCCAATTGATCTGGACGCAACTGATCGGCGTAGTTAACAACCTCGCACGCCAAACGGGCCCGGTCATCGGGTGTGTACATGATGGTATTGGTTACCAGCGGACCTAGCCCCATCGTAATAACATCGAGTTGCAGTTCGGCATCTTTCTCATCCAGCACAAAGCCATTGATAAAGTCCGAATAATATTCGGCTACTGTTACTGCGGAGGGCACTTTGCCCAACTCGGTCATGATCTTGGCAGCAGGGCCCTTGAGCGCCGTGCCTTCGATGATGGGCGAGATGGCAATGACTGGAGCAGCTGCGTTCAACAGTGCGTCGCGCACCCCACCCAATGACAAAATTGGTGCAATGCTGAGATATGGATTCGACGGCGCGATGATGATCGTGTCGGCTGTTTCGATAGCGCGCAAGACATCCGCTGAAGCCTGGGCTTCTTCGATCCCTTCATAAATCAGCCCACGTACGACAGGCTCGCAGCGTTTCTTCACGAAGTATTCTTGGAAGGTCAGCAACCCTTCAACTGTGTCCACAACCGTGCGCACCCGATCATCGCTCATGGGCAGCACGCGCGAGCGTATGCCCAACCTGGCACATAAGGCACGCGTGACCTCGGTCAATGTCGCACCGCTACGCAACATATTGGTTCGAATGATGTGCGTGGCCAGATCTTTATCCCCCAAGCGAAACCACGGTTCCACGCCATACTGCCCTAGCATCTCGAAGTTGCGAAAGGTATCACCCGTGACACCCCAACCGGTCTCTACATTGGCGACATTTGCCAACGTATACGTCACTGTATCCAGATCGGGTGAAATGTGCAGGCCATACAGTTCCAGGTCATCGGCTGTATTCACAATGACCGTAAGCGACTCAGCACCCACACTGCGGGCCATGCCCTCAGCAAATTTTGCCCCACCAACGCCCCCGCTAAAAACTACAAAGTTCATAGGCCTTATTGTGCGGCATGGAGCGTTTGAATGCAAACGGGTTTTATAGCAATTGTAGCGACCCGACAATGAGCCTTCCAGTTAGATCAAATTCGGCTTGCAAGCAGCGTTCTTGTTGTGCATCAATATTGAGTGGATCTTTGCCCTCTGTGCTGACTAACGAATGCCCAGCTGAGAGGTTGCTTTGGCACGCTGTGACGCGCTGGTCTTGCTGTGTAACTGACAGCCGATAAAACGACAAATAATGCAAATAGGCGTCGCGTTGATTTGTGATTGCACTTTCCCGGATAAACAGCGGAAAGAGGTGCATGATGCGTTGCAACGGTCGACGCACACTGCGTTTGTAGCGCGCATCCTTGATGAGCATATACAAAATGCCATCCGGATATGCCACCCGGAAATAACAAGCGGCGCGGCAAATTCCGCTGGCAACGGCTGCGATATGCAAGCTATGAGTGGTCGGGCTGAGCGCAAATTGAGGCGTGCTCAGTTCGTCGATAGCTTGTGTCTGGCCCAACAGACGCAGTTCTTGGGCCGAAGCCATCAGGCGAGCTGGGATATGACTATCGGTGTTGCCCCACACCCACAGCCAGGTGTGGTCGTCCGCCGATTCGGTGCCTAGCAATTGGACGGCTAGGGTCAGCGTTTCATGGGGCAATCGAAACGCCAGGGTGCCCTCATCCAATGAAAATGCCCAGCCAGATTTGCCCAGCATGGCTTGCAGATAGATTTGTTTGTCAAATGATGCTGCGCCATATCGAACAAATAAGTCTTGGAAAGTGGGCGATGCTGTCGGTGTTTGGGTCACAGGTGTAAATCTACCTCAAGAATCGGAGTTCCAGATTTGGATGTTGCCCGACTCTGATTCAACAGGTATAGAGCATGTATGAGCCAATAATTGAAATTTTGAGTGGCTTCATGCAATTCATGTCCTACCGCGTTATGGGGTTTAGCGGTAGACTCATTCGGAATTCATGGATGCCGAAAAGCACTTGATGCACCGCATTCAACAACGCGATTCAATTGCGTTGGCGGAACTATATGATCTTTATGGGGGGCGAGTGTACTCTCTGACCGTAACCATTTTGGGTGAAGGAATGGCTGCGCAGGAAGTGACACAGGACACTTTCATGAAGGTGTGGCAACATCCCGAGCAGTATCACTTCCAAGAGGGCAAGTTTGCAGCATGGTTGTTGACTATTGCGCGGCGTAGTGCTATCGATCGACTAAGGCGCGATCGGCGGCAAATGGCACAATTTGAAGCATCATTAGATGATGAGCATTTCCCAGAGCTACATGATTTGAGGGCAGATGAAGAAGCCCGCTGGCGCGATTTACTCTATTTGTTTGGAACATTGCCACATGAGCAGCGTGAAGTCATCGAGCTTTCCTACTATCGTGGGCTTAGCCAAAGTGACATTTCGATGCACATTAATGTGCCACTTGGTACGGTGAAGACTCGGATGCGTCTGGCGATGGAAAAACTCCGTCAGGCTTTTTACAAAGCGAGTGCTGCGTAATGCATCTAAAACTGAAAGTTCTAACGTTGTTTTTATAGCATGGGATCAATCCAGCGACGAATCGATGAACATGAATTGTGACGAAGTCAGGGGAAATTTAGGCGCATATGCGTTAAACGCATTAGATGCGGCAGAGCGTGCGTCTCTTGCACAGCATCTGGAGGCTTGTCCATCTTGTATGGCAAAGCTATTGCAGCACCAACTTGTGGCGCAAGGCTTATTATTTGCTGTCCCTGATAAGGGTTCGACGCCTGCCGTCTCAATGATTAAAACGCGATTGTTGGCAGAGATTGCAAAGATCCCACAACGCAATTATGCGCTGCCACCTCAGCGGACCACATGGCAGCGGTTTTGGGACTGGCTAACTGGGCGCCTAGGCATGCCACGTTGGGCTTTTGCCGTGTTGAGTGTGTTAAGCATCGTGACAACTGGGCTATTAGGAGTGCAGACCATGCGCTATGCTCGTTTATTTTCCCAGCACCAACAAGCCGTTGCATTGCTGGCCGACGCCGAAGCGCGCGCCGTGCGTTTGGAAGGTCAAAAATCCACCCCCAATGCATGGGCGACTTTGCGCTATCGCCAAGACAGCACAGTAGGACTAATGAATGTAGGTGATTTGCCAACCCAAACCCAAAAATCATATCAACTATGGTTGGTTGATGCGCAGGGCAAGCGGGATAGTGGCGCTGTGTTTATGACACAAATGAATGGCAAAGCCAGCTACGTCGTGATTGCGCCGCGTCAGTTTAGTTCGTATGTGCGCTTTGGCGTCAGCATCGAGCCTGCTGGTGGTAGCCCCGGCCCGACTGGGCCAGCTGCTTTGCTTAGTGCAGTGCAAAAGTAGAGACGCAAAATTTCGCGTTTCTATGACTGAGCAGCCTGAATTTGAGCCAACTGCTGGTGAACCCTTTGTACGATGCGCAGTTTTCCACTGTTCTCGGCCAACTCTAGTGCTTTTTGTGCATAGCAAATCGCATAATCCTGCCGATTTTGCTTAAGGTACATGATTCCCATACAACCGAGCGCCTGTGCTGTTAGATATGTATATTGCGTGTTGGGAAGGCTGGATAGCGTAAATGCGGTATGAAAGCGATCTGCGGCAGACTCTAGATCATTGGCCTGCATGAAGAACTCGCCGGAGATGATCATCACTTGGATATACGCTTCAGTATTAGTAAGTCCAGAGATGTTCAGCACACCTTCTGCAAAATGCAGCCCATCGGTGATGAAATTTTGCAGCAGACAATAGCGGGCCACTGGAACCACCATGCGCAGACTCAACTCGGTCAGGTTTTGAGCAATGGACCAATCCAACGCCTGCCGAATTTCATTCCAGCGCAAGTCTAAATCATGGATAGCGATTTGCGTTGTGGCGTTGTCGTTGTTTAGGTGAAGGGCTACCGTACGTTCCTGAAGCCAATTGGCCATGTCTTGGGCGAAGACCCAGTTGGGATTGGCGGGTTTGTTTAGATTTATGGTTTGCGACGATACAGGTTGTGGTTCATCAGCAAAAATATATTTGCGTTGCAATTTGTGGGCCATGCTCATGCGGTCCTGGGCCAGCTGAATCATGTTTTTGGCGCTGCTGTGTAAGCCGGACAAGCTGCCCCCTACATGCACGGCGATCGACACCGACGGCCCATTCGCTATAGATTGCTCGGTCAGGCGGCGGATCAGGCGGTTGGTGAGCGTGATGGCTCCCTCGATATTTGTGTGTGGTAACACCACAATGATTTCATCGCCGTAACGATGGAAGACGCGATCCCGCATGCGAACAGTCGTGCGAATACGCAACATGGCTTGCTGAAGCGCGGCATCCCAATGGGCTGGGCTATGTTCACCTTCAACACATAAGCTGGGTTTGATCCCGATGCACAATACGATGAGCGATTCGGATGAGCGATGTGTGCGTTGAATCTCGTCGGTAAGCCAAATATAACTTGCATCGCCTGTGTAAATGTCGGTGTGTAAATCGTTTTGAAAGGTGTTGATCATGATGTGAACTGCGATGTTGCTGTTGATGATTAAGGCTTGATATTTATCAACTGTAATGAGCCTGTGGTGTTGGCTTGATTCGTAACTTCCTGTAGCCATCAACAGCATACATGTGCTGTTATATGGACAGTCGAAGGCCAATGGTTGATCCGCACGATCAACGATTGTTGGCAAATATTCAGCATGGTTAGGTTGTGCGTAGATTCTGATTTGAGAGTCTAACAAGAACCCGTGTTTCAGCCCGAGCATGTTCAGGCTAGCATTTTGCAGTCCAAATAAGTGTTCGTGGAGTTGGTCTTTGTTTGTAGAGACGGTGACTTTTGTTGTAGCTAAACTCAGTCTTTGGGCGGGTCTATCCAATCTCCATAGGGAGCTCTATGATTCTTCAAATAGGTTTTTATGAGGATTCTTGGAAAGGTTTCTCAGCTAGCCTTTTAATTCACAGGAATATGTCAGGTCTATTTTCAAGAGTTCAATCCAAGGTGTTAGCACACTTGAGTTATGCCTGACACATTACGCGCAGTTGTTGTGCGTGTTCGGTTACTGCAGCCCAGTCTTTGGCGGCAACGAGGTGGGCAGGCAGCAACTCACTACCAAGGCCAATCAGTTGGGCACCGGCTTGAAAATAGGCGCTGGCCTCCTTGGCAGTCACCATGCCGCTGACCCACAGCGGAATATCAGGGAGTGGGCCGCGCAAGGCCTTGACGTAAGCTGGGCCACCCAAACTGCCCGCGGGGAATACTTTGACAAAGTGTGCACCAGATCGCCAGGCTTGCACGATTTCAGTGGGGGTGAGTCCAGCTGGGATGGCCACCACGCCAGATTCACGACAAGGGCGAATAATGTCGGTTTCGCAAGTAGGCGAAACCACGAAGGCGGCGCCAGCCTCGATGCAGCGGCGCGCATCGGCAGCGCTCATGACTGTGCCCGCTCCGACCACGATGTCGCTCTGGTCGGCAGCATTGATCTTGCGGCACAGCTCTTGAATGGCCTCAACTGCCCCCGGCACGGTCATGGTAATTTCGATCAGGCGAAAGCCAGCGGCGATAAGCGCGTCGGCGGCGGATAGCGCTATCTCGGCACTATCTGCGCGGATAACGGTGGCCACTTTGGCAGCCAGCATAGATTGCAGACGATGTTCTAGGGGCAGCATTTTTGGGGAAATTGAGAATTGAGAATCAAGAAATCGAGAAATTTAAAATTAAAAAGGCAAAATTAAAAAAGAAAAGAAAAGAAAAGAGTCACGCCAAACGTACCTCCTTTTTAATTTTGACTTTTTAATTTTAATTTTTGCTTTAGCGTTGTTCTAGCGCAACGAAGTGTTGGTCTGTGGGGCCGACGTATTCGCTTTGGGGGCGGATTAGCACATTATCATGGTATTGCTCAATCACATGGGCACACCAGCCGGCCACGCGGCTGCATGCAAAGAATGGCGTAAATAGATCGATGGGGATGCCGAGGTAATACATCATGCTGGCGCTGTAGAAATCGACATTGGGATGCAGGTCGCGGTGACGCAACACGGCGTTTTCGACCATGCGGCTCATTTCGTACCACTTGACCTGATTAAGTTTGTGGCCCAAGAGCTCAGCCCACTTATTCAGGTGTTTAGCGCGTGGATCGCCGTTCTTGTAGATGCGGTGACCGATCCCCATGATCTTGCGCTTGGTCGCAAAGGCGTTATCGACCCAGGCATTGACCCGCTCTGGCTCGCCAATTTCTTGCAGGGTATTCATGGTGGCTTCGTTGGCTCCGCCATGTAAGGGACCTTTGAGCGCGGCAAAGGCCGATGAAATGGCTGAGTGCAGATCGGCTTGTGTGCTGCTGACCACGCGGGCAGTAAAGGTGCTGGCGTTCATACCGTGATCGGCCAACAAAATATAGTATGCATCCATTGCCCGCACCATTTCGCTATCCTGGTAGTTTGCTCCTAACATATAGAGCGAATTAGCAGCGTGGCTCAACTGAGGGCTGGGCGCGATGACCTGCGCGCCCTTGCGAAGAGCATCGTAGGCAGCGGTCAGGGTGGGTAACTGGGCGATCAAGCGGACAGATTTACGCTGGGTGGCCTCAACCGAAATATCTTCGATTTCGGGATCATAGAACGATAAGGCCGATACCGCTGTGCGCAGGGCTTCCATAGGGACGGTGTCACGCGGCAGGCTTTTTAGCAAATCGATCATTGGCGCGGGTAGCCAGCGGTTGGCCACCAAACGGGAGTTGAAATCGGTCAGTTCACTGCGGCTGGGCAGTTTGCCATACAACAACAGATAAGCTACTTCTTCGTAGATGCAATTTTCGCTTAACTCATTGATATTGATGCCTCGATACGTCAGAATGCTGTTCGGGCCATCGACTGAGCTGATCTCAGTTTGTACGGCAACGACTCCATCTAAGCCTTTGACAAAGGCGGGCTTAGCAGTTGTGCCATTATTAGTCGCAGTAGTCAAATTACTTCTCCTTGCCAGACATGCAATTTATCGGTCTGTTTATTTACCGATTTGTTTACTTTTCTTTGTTTGAATGGCTCGATTATAAGATTGACTGAGCCGATGTCGATAGTGGATTCGCGAGACTGACAGTTTCAATGAATAAACAACTGGCCAACAGGATGAGCAAGCTGTGTCATAACACGATTAATACGTTATGCATAACAGATTAATAGCATTAGACGCAATAATATTGCGACAACTACATACGCCAACGCCTAAAATCTTGGCTCTCAGGATTTGGGTTGGCATTGCCAGTGGGGGACTAGCTAGAAAGATGTTGCGACAACAAACTCATTTTCGTCGACTATTTTCGGGATTACTCTCTTTGCTCTTGGTGCTGCCTGTCATGGTCGTGCTACCCGTTTGGATGGGACACGGATCTATGGCACACGCGGCAGCAACATGCCTGCTATCCAATGCGGATTTTGAATCAGCTCAACTTGCGCCGTGGTATTTGCAGGTGGATACAAACAGTGGGGCAGATGCGCGCCTCAGTATCGATGCGGGCTACAACAGCCCGCAGGCAGCGCAGATTGATATTGCACAACGCGGTGAGCAAGATTGGCACGTTCAGCGAGTGCAGGTATTTGATTCCGATAAGCTGGTGCTGGAGCGTGACACTGATACGAACGGTTGGGCCAGTTTGCCCGTCGCGCCCGGCCAATATCGTATCTGCGAAGTGATTGCGCCTGGCTGGCACAACACCTCACCGGGTGAGGCTGGCTGCTATTGGCTAACCCTGCGGGCGGGCGATATGCCAGAGATGGTGTTTGAGAATATTGACCATTGACCATGGGGTCAATGGTCAATGGTCAATGGTCAATGGTCAATGGTCAACTATAACAACGCATTCACCGAATTGATATCGCTCTGGCTCAGGCTCCAATCGCCGGCACCGGCGGTTTCCTCGATTTGGGCAGGTTTGCGGGCACCGACGATGGCCGAGGTAACCTCCGGGCGGCGTAGCACCCAGGCGATCGAGAGCTGAGCCACACTGCGGCTATTGCGCTGAGCGATCGGCTTGAGGCCCTCGACCAGTTTCAAATTTTTGCTCAGTTCTGGCTCTTGAAAACGCGCATCATGTACGGCGCGGTGGTCGTCTTTGGATAGACCCGTGACCCACTCGCGGGTGAACTTGTCGGTGAGGATGCCCTTCTGCATCGGGCTATAGGCGACGACGCCAATATTATTTTGGGCGCAATAGGTCAGTAATTCGTCTTCCACTCCCCGCACCAGCATGGAATAGGGCGGCTGCAACGAGGCCACCGGGTGAATGGGCTGGATGCGCTTAAGCTGGGCCACGTTGTAGTTGCATACGCCGATGTAACGCAATTTACCTGCTTTAACACCCTCAGCCATGGCTCCCCACGCCTCTTCGATTTTCTCCTCGGGCTGGGGCCAGTGCATTTGATATAAGTCAATCACCTCGACATCGAGTCGCCTGAGGCTATCGTCAATCTCTTTGCGGATGACAGCTGCATCTAAGCTTGCAAAAGGCTCGCGTTTTTCATTCCACGAACGCCCGCACTTGGTGGCCACGATTGGACGTGGACGCGCGCCAAGCTGTTTGAGCGCCACACCAACGATTTCCTCGCTGTGGCCGGTGCCGTAGACGGGTGCGGTGTCGATCCAGTTCACACCCATATCGACTGCACGCAGCAAGGTGGCTACTGAGTCATTGTCATCCTGGTTGCCCCAGCTAAATTTCCAGCCGCCGCCGCCGATAGCCCACGCGCCAACGCCTACAGTCGTCAAGTAAAGATCGGTATAACCGAGTTTTCGGGTTTGCATGATGATATGGTTTTACCATATGTTCTGGGTGAGACGGGGAGCGTAGGGCGTGAGGCGTGGGGTGAATTGCACGCCTCACGCCCGATGCTTCCTTGCCCCTCTTCTCCCCTCGCACTTGGCACGGTCTCATACTCGATTGGTGCTTACTTCAGAATAAACTGATAATGATTACTCATGGCTGATGAAGCTATTCAATCTAGGTCTGATCGGTCTGAATGGTTGCGCAAAAAGGCGCGCCGAGCGCGAGCGGCTATGCCTTTCGTGTGGGGCGTGGTGAGCGCATTTGTGGCGCTATTTTTGTATTACACCCTCTTTCCGTCCCCCAAGCCGCTGAACGTGCGCGATGTGAACGAACAGATCAACCATGCCATGGCTTCGGCCACGCCACTGCCGGCCTATTCCATCGCCGTGCATCAGATGATTCGGCCAGCGCTGGTCTTTATTGAAACGCATATGCCGGTGACCGAAACCGAAAAGGGCAGCTCGCCTGACGCTGATAACGCCGACACAGCACAAGACATGCAGTGGAATGCGCTAGGCAGCGGTGTGGTGATCAACGATAAGGGCGATATCTTGACAAGCTTGCATGTGGTGGAAAAGGCTGAGGCCATTAAGGTGACGTTTGCGGATGGGACTGAGTCCAGCGCCCGCATCGTGAACAAGCAGCCGGACATTGACATTGCGGTGCTACGCGCTACGAAACTGCCCAAACAGATCATTCCAGCGTTGCTGGGCAACCCTGGTGCGATGCAAGTGGGAACGGAGGTCTACGCAGTCGGCAATCCGCTTGGGCTATATAGCTCGATGACGGCTGGCGTCGTTTCAGGTCTGAATCGTTCGTTTAAACCCAGAGGGGACGAGAAACGGATTTCGGGGCTGATTCAGTTTGACGCAGCCGTGAACCCAGGCAATTCGGGTGGCCCATTGCTCAACCGTAACGGCGAAGTGATTGGCATTGTGACGGCGTTGGTGAATCCCACCGGGCAAGATGTGTTTATCGGCATTGGCTTTGCGGTTCCCATCACGGCAGCGGGTGGGGCGGCAGGGATGCCGAACTATTGAGATTAGAGATTGGGAGATTAGGAAATTGAGTCATTGGGTGTGAGTGATTGAGCCATAAACGGGAGAACATGAGCATGAATCAAACAAATACCAGCAGCGCATTGCCGATGGAGCGGCTGCTGTATGAGGTAAAGAAAGTCATCGTTGGGCAGGACCATCTGCTGGAACGGTTGGTTGTGGCGCTGCTGGCGCGCGGGCATATTCTGGTAGAAGGCGTACCTGGGTTGGCCAAGACCATGGCGATTAAGACAGTGGCCGAGGCAATCGGTGGTGAGTTTAGGCGCATCCAGTTCACCCCGGATTTGGTGCCTGCGGATTTAATCGGAACGCGCATTTACAACCAGAAAAGCGGCGAGTTCAACACCTCGCTTGGACCAGTGTTTACCAATCTATTGTTGGCCGATGAGATCAACCGCGCACCTGCCAAAGTGCAGAGTGCGCTGCTGGAGGTGATGCAGGAGCGCCAGGTGACGATTGGGCGAGAGACATATCCGGTGCCGAATCCCTTTTTAGTAATGGCCACCCAGAACCCGATCGAAACCGAAGGCACGTATGCGTTGCCCGAAGCACAGGTGGATCGCTTCATGCTGAAAGTAGTGATTGGTTATCCCAGCCCAACCGAAGAATTTGTGATTGTGGAGCGCATGACCGGCTTCCTGCAAGCGGTGCAAAAGGTCCTGACGACCGACCAGTTGGTGGAACTGCAACAGCAATCCTACAAAGTGTATGTCGATCCGGCCCTCATCGAATATGCGATCCGCATGGTGACAGCCACTCGCCAGCCGCAGGATGTGGGCCTCAAAGAGTTCAAACGTTTTATCATGTATGGGGCCAGCCCACGTGCATCGATCAATTTGATTCTGGGGGCCAAAGCGCTGGCGTTTGTACGCGGGCGTGGCTATGCGCTGCCGGAAGATGTGACTGACATAGCCTTGGATGTCTTGCGCCACCGTGTTATTGCGTCGTATGAAGCCTTATCAGAAGGTGTCAGCAGCGACGATATGCTAAACAAGATCCTGGATCGCATTCCCAAACCTGTGGTGCCAATGCATGAGCACGCCCTATTCAAACCCCGTATTAACGCCTGAGCGGACGCCTGAGCGCGTGTTACAACGCCTAGACTGGCAGGTGATCCGCAAGCTGGACGGCTTGCTGCAGGGCGATTACCGCAGCCTATTCCGTGGCTATGGGGTGGATTTTGCCGATCTGCGCGAGTATCAGGCGGAGGACGATATTCGTTATATCGATTGGAACGTGACGGCACGGATGGACACGCCGTATGTGCGGCAATATCTGGAAGATCGCGAGATTAACGCCTGGTTTCTGCTCGATTTGAGCCCGTCAGTTGATTTTGGTGCGGCCCACGCGATGAAGCGCAACGTGTTGATCGACGTGGTGGGCACACTCGCGCGCTTACTAACGCGGCATGGCAATCGGGTCGGGGCAATCTTCTATGGCGGCAAGGTGGAGCGTACGATCCCAGCTGGACAGGGCAAACTGCATGTTTTGCGCATCATGAACGATTTGCTCAAGCAAGCCCCATTGCCCAAAGCACCGTTCACGGACATGACACCTTTGCTACATGCGGCATTGCACAGCATCAAGCGGCGTTCGTTGATCTTTGTGATTTCGGACTTTATCTGTGCGCCAGGTTGGGAGCAGCCCTTGAGCCTACTGACGCGACGGCACGAGGTGTTGGCGGTGCGACTGTGGGATGCGTGCGAGATGGTCTTGCCGGATCTAGGGCCAATCTTGATCGAGGATGCTGAGACAGGCGAACAACTCTATGTGGACACGCGCGACAAAAAATTCCGCCAACGCTTTGAAGCGTTAGCGCAGGAACGTCTGACGGCGTTGAACGCCACATTCAAGCGTTGCGGAGTGGATGCGTTGTCGCTCTCGACGGAAGAAGACCTGGTGCGAGCGATGGTGCGTTTTGCTGGGCTGCGCAAGCAGCGGCGGAGTTAAACATGCCGATATCATTTGTTTGGCCGGTGATGTTATTGCTGTTGCTACTGGTGCCACTAGCGATGCTGTTCTATCTGCGCATGTCGCGGCAGCGCAAACGCAGGCTGGCGGCTTTGGGCAGCATGGGCTGGGCGCAGCAAACAGGCGGGCGCAAGCTTGGGGCGCGACGGCATGTCCCGCCAATATTGTTTTTGCTGGGGCTGTCACTCATTGCATTTGCGTTGGCGCGACCCAAAACGGTGTTGAGTTTGCCGCGCTTGGCGGGCACGGTGCTGTTGACATTTGATGTATCGGGCAGTATGGCAGCCGACGACATGAAACCCACCCGGATGGAAGCCGCTAAGGCCGCGGCACGAGAGTTTGTGGCGCGCCAGCCGAGCAGCATCTTGATCGGGGTGGTCGCGTTTAGCGAGAGTGGGCTGTCGGTGCAAGTGCCGACTAGCGATAAGCAAGCGGTGCTGGCGACAATCAATCGCCTGACCCCGGCGCGCGGCACATCGTTAGCCAACGGCATTTTCTCTTCACTGAGTGTGATAGAAGCCATGAACGCTGATGAAGCGCGCGGCTTTTATAGCAAAAATACGGCACCTGTGCCCACGCCCACTCCAGTTCCACGCGGAACATATGGCGCAGCGGCCATCGTTTTGTTGAGCGATGGCGAAAACAATGTGCAACCCGATCCACTGGAAGCTGCCCAGATGGCGGTGGATCGCGGGGTGCGCGTGCACACAGTGGGTGTGGGCAGTCCCAGCGGCGCAACCCTAAAGGTAGACGGGTTTTCGATCCAAACCAATTTGGATGAAGCGACCCTGCAACAGATTTCGAAGATGACTGACGGTCGTTATTACAATGCCCAAAGCGCGGAAGACTTGCGTGCGATTTACGAGAGCTTGAATACCCAATTGATTGTTAAGGCCGAGGAGACTGAAATCACCGCGATTATTGCCGGGGCTGGATTGGCGCTGTTCTTGGTCGGTGGCCTATTGTCGCTAGTATGGTTGGGCCGGGTGGCGTGATGAGGATATACGTCATGAGTCACGAGTCATGAATCAATGGAACACGGATTTTCAGGATAACAGGATATCGCGGATAGAGCATCCTAAAAATCCTGTCATCCGGCGAATCCGCGTTCGATTGGATGCAACGTGATTGATTAGTTGTAGAGGTGTTGAATGGATTTGCTTTGGCCGGGGTCTTTGCTGTTATTGCTACTCTTACCGCTGGTGATTGTGGCATATGTTCTTATTTTGCGACGGCGGCGCAAGTTCACGGTGCGTTATTCCAGTTTGTCGCTGGTGCGTGAGGCGGCTGCGCATCAATCGCGCTGGAAGCGGCATGTGCCATTTGCGTTTTTCATGTTGGGCAGCGCCAGTTTGATTGGGGCAACAGCGCGGCCAGTATCCATCACAGGTGTGCCAACCGATCAAACGGTCATTATTCTGGCGATGGATGTGTCGCGCAGCATGTGCTCAACCGACATTGAACCCAACCGATTGGCGGCGGCGCAGGCGGCGGCGGTGTCGTTTGTCGAGCGGCAGAAAACGGGCACACGCATCGGGATTGTGGCGTTTTCGGGTTTTGCAGAGCTGGTGCAAGCGCCTACGCGAGATCAAGCAGTGCTGATCGATGCGATCAACGGCTTGTCTACCGGACGACGGACGGCCATCGGCAGTGGCATTTTGAAGTCGATTGACGCAATTGCCGAGGTCAATACTTATGTTGCCCCCAGCACGCGCGATGATCGGCCTAATTTGAACCCGACCCCGGTGCCAAATGGGGCGTATGCACCGGACATCATTGTGTTGCTGACCGATGGCGCGACCAACGCCGGCCCCCAGCCAGTGGATGCTGCGCAGCAAGCGGCAGACCGTGGCCTGCGGGTGTATACGATTGGCTTCGGCACAGCCAAAGGCGCGGAGATGGCCCCGTGTGGCGCACAGCTTGTTGGGCGCGAGCCACAGGGTAGCGGCTTCTTCGGGGGTGGCGGAGGCGGTTTTCGGCGCGGCATCGACGAAGAAACGCTCAAAAAAGTTGCGGTATTGACAGACGGCGAGTATTACTCGGCCGAAAGCTCAGGCGAGTTGGTGGAAGTGTTCAATAGCCTACCCACCTATTCGATCATGCGTTACGAGACCACCGAAATCAGTTTTGCGTTTGCTGCGCTGGGTGCGCTGCTGGCCATGCTGGCGATCGGACTATCGTGGCGCTGGCACGCGATCTGAGCCACAGGGAATAGAGGCTGCTGGTGGAGAGTCTTTTTTGCGTGAATTGACGCGAAGACCGAGTGGATTAGCCAAAATCATCCCGGTTGCTTGTAGCAACC
>JANMVQ010000049.1:0-33657 GCA_031392845.1 Chloroflexota bacterium | reverse complement strand
CAAACCAAGCCGCAAACTTGTCCACAAATTGTTGGGTCGGGCTTTGCTGGCTTTGCGCCTCGGCGACGAGTTTCATCACCCGGCTTAGCGTGTTGTCGCGCGCCAGTTTGGTCACGCGCACATCTAACGCAGCATCTTGGTTGATGGTGCCTGCGAATACCTCATCGCCCTTATCCTTTTTGACAGGCATGCTCTCACCGGTGATGGGCGCTTGATCTACGCTGCTCTCACCCGCGACGACTGCTCCATCCACCGGCATGCGGTCGCCAGGGCGCACCACCACCACATCACCCACCACCAGCTCACCTACTTTCGTCTCTACAATCTTGTCGCTGCGCTTCACTTGCGCAGTTTGTGGCATCAGCTCGCCCAGCGCGTTCACGGCATTGCGCGCGCGATCTAATGCATAGTGTTCACCGGCATGACCCACGCCAAACAGAAAGAGCAGGAATGCGCCCTCGCGCCACTCGCCCAGCAAGGCCGCGCCGATGGCGGCAAAGATCATCAACACATCTGTGCTGAACTTCAGCTTCAACAATGGCGGGATGGATTCAAGTACGACATCGTAGCCGCCCGCTAAGTAGGCCAGAATGTAAAAGGCGATGGCGATGCCAGGCCGCAAGCCGAGAAATGTCTCACCCAGCCAGCCGATCAAAAAGAATACACCCGCCGCACCAATCAGAATGAGCGGCCAGCGCTCCTGCATCCGGTGCGGCAGAAAGGCGGGCGCGGTAGCGTGGTTGTGGCCTGCGTGCGGGTCGCTGCCATGCGAGTAGCCTTCGTGTTCGTTGTGGTCTTCGCCGGGGTGTTCGGCTTGATAGTCGGCATGATCGTGATCGTGTCCAGTATGGTCATGATCGTCGTGGTCACCCTCTTTATCTGCGTTGGGGATAACGGGCTGTGTCGGCAACACTTTCACGCCCATGCCTCGTATAGCTTGCTCAATCGCCTCACGCTTCAAGGCCTCGCTATCGTAAGCCACAAAGGCCAGACCCGCTGCATAATTCACATCGGCGTGCAACATGCCGCTTAGTTTGGTCAGCACATCGGCCAACCCCGGCGCGGCATCGGCCACGCGCATGTGGCTAAAGGGAATTTGCTCGTGGCGGTAGCGATTGGCAATTTCCGCGCCGGTTTGCAGCGCCATTTGCTTGAGCTGATCCAACGAAACTAAGTTGGGATCGTAATGCAGGCAAAGCTCAGCGTTGTTTGCGCCACCCTTCTGGACAATGTGCGCGTCCGTAATGCCACGCACGCTGTGTAATCGCTCAGTCAACAACTGCACGCATTGGTCATCTTCATCAATGCTAGGCAACACAATGCGCAATGCAAGTTGAATATCTTTGGTCATATGTTAATTTTGGAATTGGCTTAGGTCAGTAGCCTGCAATAGGTTTATGTAAGCCGCGGCGACAAAATCTACTTGATGAGCAACCCAGTGACCCACAGCACCAGCATGCCAGCAGTGACACCAGAAAACAATGTGAAGGGCATCGCGTTCTGTTCAGGGTCTTTTTGCATCATGCGTAGCAGCTCATACACAACGACGAAGACCGCCCCCGCGCCAATTGACAGAAACAGCACCGAGGCAGGTAATGAATAGCTCAGGCCGCCAATCCACGCACCGGCGATAGCTGGCCCGCCACCCAATACACCCATCAGCGCCAAACGTAACAGCGATGGCCTATCATTGATGATGGGCGCGACGATAGCCAGGCCTTCGGTGATGTTCTGGATGATGAAGCCCACGACAAGGAATGTGCCCAGCGCTGCCGCACCCACCGCAAACGATGCGCCGATGGCCAACCCTTCGCCAAAGTTGTGCAGACCGATGCTGAGTGCCACCATGAGCGCTAGCGACAGCCGTTGGGCCGAACCGCTGCCGCTGAGTCGCTCTTGCCGCCGTGATAGCGCGTGCAGCAACATGAATGTGCCGACGACGCCGATGCCGATGATACCCACCCCCTGAAACGCCCCGCCCAACTCGCGTGCCTGTTCCAATGCCTCGTTGATTGCATCAATGCCTAAGAAAATCAGTAAGCCGATGGTGAGGGCAGTGAAGAAGGTCGACCATTGGCGGCTCATGTTGCGCAATAGCGGCAGCCACAGCATGCCCAGCAGTACCGGAATCAAGCCGACATATAGGCCGATCAGGGTAAAGCTGAGCAACGTGCCGCTGTCGGCGGCTTTGGTCTCGCTCGCCACATCAATCACATGGTCAAATGGGATGGCGCTTGTCGTAAACAAACGCAGGTTATACATCTCACCTCTCACCCAGGGATAGGTCAGCGTAATCGTTGCTTTGCCCAAGCGAGGAATCGTGGCACTGGGTTTGACTTGAAACATCCAAAACGAATCATTGATAATAATTTGTGAGAGGGTCATCTCTTGCGGGCTGGTGTTGGTCACTTGCAGTTCGATCTGGTCCGGTGTTAGCACGGTGCGGTCAAATTGCAACGCTTCGATAGGTGCGGCCGGCTCGACTTTTAGGCCAGCTCCATTCGTGCGAATGAATAGCAGAATCACGCCTACCAGTAGTGCAATCGGCAGCAGCAACTGCAAAGCTGTTTTACCCAGACTGACTTTTTTCGTTGATGGAGGTGTAGCCTGTCCTGCCGAAGGTGTCGAAGGAGTGGGTTGAGGACTAGTCTGATCCACGGTTATGCTTCCTCCACTTCAAATTGACCCACCCAACCCAGTTCGGCGAACTCGGTCTTGTGAGCGTGAAATAAATACTTGCCGGGATACTTGTAGCGAAACTCCAAAATGCCGCGCTGGCCCTGGCCCAACACCACCGTATCCGTAAATTCGTTTGGCTCGCGGCGTGTGCCGGTCGGGTAGTAATCAAAAAAATTGGCGTGCAGGTGAAACGAGTTGATCATGTCGTATTCGAGAATGTTCACCAGAAAGATACGCACTAATTCGCCTTTTTTAATCTTGATCGGGTGCTTGTCATAGTGAAACGGGATGGCGTTGACGTGGTAAATATCGTTCCCGCCATCGAAGTCAATGTCGAAGCCCGCCATCACCATCACCATTTCTTGGTCGGCCTTGTTCTTGTAACCGTCTTTGGGGTCGATGATGAACGTGCCGTATAAACCCTTGGCGATGTGGGCAGCCAGCGGCAGCACATGGCAGTGATACAGATGTAGACCAAATGGCTCGGCATCGAACTCATACACAAATGTCTCACCCGGGTTCACCGGTGTGGTGCCATCCATCTCGGCGGTGTGAACGCCATGAAAGTGCATCGAATGGGCATGGTCGCTGCCGTTGGTGAAGTTGATCTTAATGTGATCGCCTTCGGTGCAGCGAATGGTCGGGCCGGGGACGCGCCCGTTGTACGTCCAGGCGGGATACACGATGCCGGGCGCGACTTCGATTTCTTTGTTGATGGCAAAGATAGTGTATTCGCGTTGGGTGCGACCATCGGGCAGGGTGCTGGTCTTGCCGTAGTCGAAGTCGGTCAAAATATCATCAGGGTTGAAGCCATTGGCGACGTGATCCACTTCGCCCACCATGCCAGCATTGGCATGGCCGCCATGTGCGCCGCCACCCATCTGTTGACTTGGCGCATGACGTTCCGCCATCAATCTACTGCGCTCGATGCGCTCCGCCTCGATGCTACTTGCGGCCAGGGCTTGCCGCGCCAGCAAGCCACCGCCTGCCAGACCCGCCAGCCCAATACCGCCCAACACTTTGCGGCGGGATAGTTGAGAATTGCTCATATAAAAACTCCTTACAAAAATCGAATCGCGATTTTCAGATCACTCATTTCTCCAATTGCGGAATGGGTTCGCCGTGCGTGCCGATCTCTGGCTCGTCCAAAATAGCGGCGATGCGCTCGATGAATTCGTCGCTGATGGCGTGCTCCATCGCCTCGGCCTCGCGGTGAACTTTGTCCGGCTCGAACCCCATCACCCGCACCAAATACAGCTCGATGAGACGATGCGCCCGGATGACTTTGTGCGCAAGATGCTCACCCGGCGCGGTTAGTCGAACGCCGTGATAAGGCTTGTGCTCGATCAAGCCTAACTCAGCCAAGCGCTTGCACATGCCTGTGACAGAGGCAGGTTTAATGTCGCTCAGACGCGCACACAATTCGTTTGTGCCTGCATCACCATGCGTTTGCTGCAAGGCATAAATGGCTTTCAGATAGTCCTGAGTCGCGCGGGAGATGGGGAACGCAGTAGATTTAGTCATACCTAAATTTGCCCCATACTAATTTAGGTATACCTAAAAGTCAATGGATTGCTGGCAAATAAGCACTTTTGCCTACGGCTTGTTCTCAGGTGGTTCTACAAATTGTGGCTACAATCCTCGCTGCATGGTCAGCCTGATGCGTCGCATGTCACACCTTGAACCGAGCGAAACACGCCGAGTCGAAGCACTCGTGTTGTTGCTGGCTTTGGCTTGTTTGTTCCTCGTGCGCATTTGGCCTGCGTCGTCTTTCAAAGTACTGGCGATGATGCCGATGCAAATGGCCGCAAGTCCAAATCATGTCGCGGTTGTAGATGAAGTTCAATCTCACCACACTTGCTTCGATGATGCGTCGCGTTGCATGAGCATGATGGGTGGGTTGTGCCCGCTGACCCAGACCCACTGCACTTTGACATCCGCTACACATTGGGCGGCCCGGCAAGTGCAATTCCCCGTTAATTTGGTGGCTAGCGTTTGGTCATCCCGCTGGCCTGCTGTGCCAAAACAACCGCCCCGTCTCTAGACAACCTCGCTTCTGTTCGTTCATCCGTTCCGCTTCTAAGCTGCGTTACGCACATCATAGGTTATGCCGTGTCAACACGCACATCAAGAGGTTGTCTCGTGACAGATTTAGTCGTTCCATTTATTACTGGTTTAACCACCGGCGGCTTGAGTTGTTTGGCTGTCCAAGGTGGCTTATTGGCGAGCTCCATTGCGCAACAAACCGAGAAGGATATTCAGCACGAGTTTGAGGTTGGGCAAGCTGCCCGGCAACCCAACGCTGTACCAACGCAAGCATCAGTTCACAAGTCACACCCCAAAAGGCATGCCAAACATCAGAATGGCCACACCCAGAAGACTACCGCCTCAAAATTGAGCGCTGAGTTATCTCACTTACGCGCCGTGACGACTGCAAAGCCAGCCCACGTCAAAACGTCGGCAGCGCTATCCATCCTGATCTTTCTCACAGCCAAGCTAATCGCTTACACTGCGCTAGGTTTTCTGCTGGGGGCATTAGGGTCTGTGCTTCAACCCACACCCATCACTCGCGCGATCATTCAGCTTACTGTCGGCCTGTTCATGCTGGGTAGCGCGCTGAACATGCTGCGCGTGCATCCCATCTTCCGTTATTTTGCGATCGAGCCACCGAAAGCCGTGACGCGCTTTATCCGCAAAGTGTCGAAGAACAGCACCGATGATGTCGCTACGCCGGCATTCCTGGGCGCGCTGACCGTGCTGATTCCGTGCGGGGTGACGCAGACAATGATGGCGCTGGCGATCACGAGCGCTAATCCACTCTCTGGCGCAGCCATCTTGTTTGCGTTCATCCTCGGCACCAGTCCGCTGTTCTTCGCGCTGGCATATCTGGCGCGCAGGTTGGGCCAGAAGATGGAAGCCCGCTTCATGAAGTTCGCCGCTATTACGGTGCTCATTCTGGCGCTGGTTTCAATTGATGGCGGGCTAAACCTGATGGGTTCGCCGCTGTCCTTCTCCAGCATCGGCGAGGCGTTGATCTCGCCATCCTTGCGTTCTCTGACAGCGTCGGCAGTCGGTGCTACAGCCGATGTCAACAATGTCGTCACCATCCAAGTGCAGCCGCACGGCTACCAGCCCAACCGCATCCGGGCGCGCGCCGGCACACCGGCCAAGCTGAAATTGGTGACCAATCGCAGCTATGGCTGAACGCGCGCCTTCACGATTCCCAGTTTGGGGATCCAGGAAATCCTATCGGAGACAGGTGAGACCACGCTTGACCTGCCAGCGCAACCCGTTGGGGCGCTGCGTTTTGCCTGCGGTATGGGCATGTACAGCGGCAGCATTAACTTTGAAGAGGCGAGTGCATTTGCGAATGCCACTACGCCTACACAACAGCAGCCCATTGCCGGAACACCGGTGACTACTTCATCAGCCAATCCGTCCGCACCCTCGGTGCAGACAACCGACTGTGATCCAAACATCACCTCGTGCCTGTCGCCTGGCATACCGCAGAAGCAAGCCGGGTTGGTTGTGTCCAACAATTTCCTTGGCCCCATCTCACCTGCGCAAGCCACTACACAGGCGGGTATCCAAGGGATCAACGTCCAGGTAACCGACTATGGCTATCAGCCCGCGGTGACGCGGGCGAAGGCGAATGTGCGGAGCAAGCTCGTTTTGCAAACCGACGGCACGTATGGCTGAGTGCGTTCCTTTGTGATTCCCAGTTTGGGGATTGAAGAAATTCTGGAAGAGACCGGCAGCAAGACGATTGATCTGCCACCGCAGCCTGCGGGTGTGCTGCGCTTTAGCTGCGGCATGGGCATGTTTCGTGGGCAGATTGTGTTTGAATAAATGTAAATGAAAGACCTCTTGCAAAAATATGCCCGGCTGATCCGCAATCGGCGCTACTTTCCACTGTGGCTCGGACAGCTGGTCTCGAATCTGGGCGATACGCTGCATTACATTGCTTTAGTTACGTGGGTGTATCAGCGCACGGGTGATAGCTTCGCTGTTGCAGGTGCCGTGTTTTTTGAGGTGGTTCCGGTCATCGTGTTCGCACCTGTAGCAGGCGTCATCATTGACCGGCTGCCGCGCAAGCTGGTGCTGGTTGTCGCGGATGTGCTGCGGGCCGGGCTGACGCTGGCATTGCTGTTCACCACGCAGCTCTGGCAAATCTACGTCGTCATCGCGCTACTGTCGGTCGTCGGTGTGTTCTTCAATCCAGCGGTGAATGCAACACTGCCGACCTTGCTGGACGCTGAAGACCTGCTGGCTGCAAATTCAATCTCCTGGTCAACGGGGCGCTTTGTCCAGATTATTGGATCGGCGCTTGCGGCAGGGGTGATTGCATTTGTGGGCGCAGAGGGCGCATTCGCGTTCAATGCTGCTTCGTTTTTGTTTTCAGCCGTGCTCATTCTCGCGGTTCCGATCTCGTTCAGATCGTCGGGCAACGGCATTCCCGCGCGTGGCTGGCACGGGTTCATCGCCGACGCGCGCGAGGGCTTTCGTTTCACCCAACAGGATCGCTTCGTGTCTCGGTTGGCGATAGTGCAGGCGCTGGCTTCGTTGAGCGTTGGCGCAACGTCGGCTTTGCTCGTGGTGCTGGCGCAACAACACTATCGCCTGCCGCCGGGCGGATTCGGTTCATTTATTCTGGCCATTGGCGTTGGCGCATTGCTGGGGCCTTTTCTGCTGGCGTTGCTCTCGCGCGGCAACGTGCGTCATCCGGGATGGTTGTTTGGGCCATATCTCATTCGCGGGGTGGGGGATGTTTTGATTGCCGTAGTGACAGCCGTGCCAGCAGCGTGGCTGCTGTTGGTGATCTATGGGCTGAATACGTCGTCGGGCATGGTCACCTACCAGACGTGGATTCAACGCCGCGTGCCGGATGCTATGCGAGGCAGAGTGTTTACGTGGTTAGACGTCGTGTGGAATGTGATGAAGATCATCTCGCTGGGTGCGGGGAGTTGGCTGGCGTTGCGCATGGGTGTGCAGGTTGTCTATTACGTGGGGGGCAGCCTGCTGTTCCTTTCCGGCTTGATTGGACTTCTGACGCTGAGGCATGAACGACTAGATTTCCCCTTGTGAGCCTTGCGCAAGCGGGATTGAACCAAAGGAGATTAAACATGACTAAAAAAACTTTTCGGGTGGCCGATATGCATTGCTCGGCTTGCGCGATGACGCTTGAAGGGCTTGAAGACGAACTCACTGGCGTGAAAACCGTCAATGCCAGCTATCACAAACAGCAGATCGAAGTGGAGTTTGACGAGTCCAAAGTGACTGAAGCAAACATCATCGCCAGCGTGAAGGATATGGGGTACACCGCCGTCCTTGCTGGTGGTTGAGCGGCCAAGTGCTACCCTCATCATCAACGATGAGTTGCCATGCCGAAAGCATGAGGAGTAAATTTGAATGAACAAGCGACTTATCATCATCGCCACGGGCGTAGGGATATTTGCCTTAATGGCGCTCACCCTCTTAGCGTTTCGATTGACTGCACAAATTGGGAATCGCCCTGCCATCGGTTCACCCGCGCCAGACTTTGAACTGGCGCTGTATTCAAACTATCGCGCCGATCTGCCCGAGAAAGTGCGTTTGTCCGATTTGCGTGGCCGCGTTGTCCTGATCAACTTCTGGGCCTCGTGGTGTCTGGAGTGCAAGAAAGAAGCGCCGGATTTGGAAGCAATGTATCAAAGATTCAAAGACCGTGGTGTTACCTTCATCGGCGTAGATTATCTGGATACGGAAAAGTTCGCTTACGACTTTCTGCGCGAATACAACGTGAGCTATGCTAACGGGATTGATCTGCAGCAGCGCATCGCCATGCTGTATCGCATCACCGGTGTGCCGGAGACATTTGTCGTAGATAAGAATGGCATCATTCGCCACATCGAACTACAACGCATGACCGCGCAGCAATTGTCCGATGTCATTGAGCGGGCATTAGCGAACTGAACACAACCACATGACTAGCTTACCGACCAAAGTGCTAGTGGTAGATGACGAGCAGCATCTGCGTGATCTCATCCAAAACTATCTTACGCGCGAAGGCTTCGAGGTGCTGCATGCCGCCGATGGGCTGACGGCACTTGATCTGGCCCGCCAGCACAAACCCGATGTCATTGTGCTTGACCTCATGCTGCCCCAGCTCGCTGGGCTGGAGGTCTGCCGTCGCTTGCGCACGTTCTCAGATGCCTACGTCCTCATGCTCACCGCCAAGACCGAAGAAGTGGATCGCATCGTCGGCCTGGAAGTGGGCGCAGACGATTACCTGACGAAGCCGTTTTCGCCACGCGAATTGGCGGCGCGCATCAAGGCGATGCTACGCCGCCCACGCCACGCTGGCACCCCGGCTTACCCCGACGTGCCACCGACCCAAAATTTCGGCGACCTGCGGATTGACTATGCCCGGCGCGAGGTCAGCGAGGCCAGTGAAGTCATCGCGCTCACGGCGCTGGAGTTCACCCTGCTGACGACGCTGGCCTCGCATCCGGGCCGGGTGTTTACCCGCACACAGTTGTTAGAGCGCGTGTGGGGCGCGGAATACTTCGGCGATGATCATGTCGTGGATGTGCATGTCGCTAATTTGCGCAAAAAACTAAAAGATGATCCAGCCAGCCCCCATTACCCACACTACATACAAACCATTCGTGGCGTTGGATATCGCTTTGAGGTGGCGCAGCCATGAGCACACCCCTACGCATTCGCCGCAGCCTGCGCCTCAAGTTGTTCATCGCCTTCCTGCTCATCATCGCCGTCGGCGTACTCACATTGCTTGTGGCGGCGCTTGCGCTTGGGCCAAGCCTGTTCGATCAAGTGCTGGTGGGCATGATGGGGCCAGGAGCCGAGAGAATGGCTGATCTAGCGGATCCGCAGATGACGCGCATGGCACAGACGATCATTCAAGCCTTCTGGGTGTCGGCCACGCGGGCGTTGCTCATCAGTGCGTGCATGGCGACCGTGACGGCGGTGGCGGTCAGCCTGTTTATTTCCAAGCGCATCGTCATCCCATTGCAAAGCCTGCTTGCCGCCAGCCGCCGCATCGCCGCAGGCCGGTACAGCGAGCGCGTCTCGGACAATCAGGATGATGAACTCGGTGCGTTGGCGGTTCAGTTCAACATCATGGCGACTGAATTGGAAGCGGCGGAGCGCCGGCGGGTGGCCTTGATCGGCGATGTGGCGCATGAATTGCGCACGCCCTTATCGACCATCGAAGGCTATCTCGAAGGCCTGCTGGATGACATGGTGAAACCCAACGCCGAGACCTGGGCCGTGCTGCACGATGAGGTAGGCCGGTTGCGCCGATTGGTGCAAGACCTACAAGAGTTGTCGCGGGCAGAGGCGCATCAACTCTCGCTGCATCCCACATCCATCGCTCCTATGGAGCTCATTGCACAGGCTCAAGCGCGCATCGCGCCCCAATATGCCGACAAAGATATTGGCCTGACCACGGACGTGGCATCTACCTTACCGGCTGTAAAAGCCGACCGGGACCGCGCGCTGCAGGTGCTCATCAACTTACTGGGCAATGCATTGCATTACACGCCAAAGGGTGGCGCAGTTTCCATCACCGCGCATTTAGCCAACGACTGGGGCGATGGTCAGGAGAGTGGCGTTGTCTTCTGCGTCACAGACAACGGCGTGGGCATCGCGCCTGAACATCTGCCGCATGTGTTCGAGCGATTCTTTCGGGTAGACAAGGCACGGTCTCGCACGCTCGGCGGCAGCGGCATTGGCCTCACCATTGCCAAAACCCTCATCGAAGCGCAGGGTGGACGTATCTGGGCTGAGAGCGATGGGCTGAGTCGTGGCGCAACATTTTCGTTTACGGTGCCGCCTGCGACCTCTGCTTTCTCTCCATTGTCTGCCTCGCTTATCTCGAATGGGTCAAACCCCATCCACTCTTGACCAAATCTTGATCGTGGCGCACATGGGGTCTTGAGGTTCACCCACTACGCTATCTGCATCAGGATGCCTCCGAGTCACATATCCGATTGGGTGCGCGGCGCGGAGGCCGAGGAGCAGAGATGATGTTTGGATTTGGATGCGGTTCGGGGATGGCGCTGGCGATTGGCACAGCCATCTTGTTCTGGGGAGGTCTGATTGCGCTCGTGATCTGGGGCGCAACCCGCATCTTTCCACGTCAACGAACCAGCAGCGCCACAGAGGCGTTGGAAATTTTGAAGACGCGCTTTGCGCGTGGTGAGATCAACCAGATTGAATATGAGCAAGCGCGTGTCACGCTGAGCTGACAGCAATGAATCGGTGGCCAATAAGATTGACAAGAGAGGATTTATGTTGATGAAGACACACTACAAACGGCGGCGCTTCGTGCGGCTGCTACTCGCATCTGGGGGGGTGTTGCCACTGGCAGCATGCGCAGCGGCAACACCCACACCGGCGAGCCAACCAAACCCAACAGCGCCGCCAAGCGTACCGCTGCTGAATGACGACTCTATTGGGCTGACATATCACCCATCGGACAAGACGCTGTTGCTGGCGGACAAGCGCGGGTTGTCGCGCTGGCACGATGGGGACTGGGTCGCAGTGGATTCGCAAAGCAAAGCGGGCTTGTCGGCCGTCGTCGTCAATCCCAACCTGCCTACAACCATGTATGTCTCAGGCCCCGGCCTGGGTGTGCTGCGTTCCACCGACAATGGCGCAAGTTGGAAGGAGGCCAACAAGGGTCTGCCCAATCTGGATACGGGCGCGCTCGCCATCCATTCGATTCAACTCGAAACGCTGTTTGTGTGGGTCAAAAACGACGGGGTGTATAGCACCGAAGATCGCGGCGCGAGTTGGATACGCGTGCCCGACAAAGGCCCGGATGACCCTAACGTGCGCAGCCTGGTTCATTCCACTTTGCCCGGCAGCATGAAGACAGGCTGGGTGTATGCGTCCACGCCCAAGGGCATCTATTTGAGTATGGATTGTTTCTGAGGATGGCGCACGATGGGCAGTTTGTCCACCTCCTCAAATTCGGTTCGTTCGGTTGCCGTAGATGCACAGAACCCCAAGCGGGTGTATGCCGCCGGGCCAGCGGGTCTGTTTCGCTCGGATGATGCGGGCGTAACCTGGGCTGCAGCGGGCAAAGGGCTGACGAGTGAACCGCTGGCAGTGGCGGCAGAGCCAACGGCAGCGCAAATTGTTTTCACGGCGCTGGCCGATGGCAGTGCGTGGCGTTCTAACGACGGGGCGGCGACGTGGCAAAGGATGGCTGGCGATTGAGGCGACTGGCCTGTCTATCGGTCAGCGCGATCCCGTTGCTGTTTGTGCTGTTGGCGGCATGCGCGGGTTCATCGCCAACGACAACACCAACAACACAAGTGCCAACCTATCCAACGCTGTTGTCTGCGCAAGTGGCGAACGGCCAGGCCATCTATGTTCGGTCATGCGCGTCTTGTCATGGGGCCAACGCGCAGGGTGCGCCGGGATGGGCCACGTCGGGGCCGGATGGCCTGCACCCGGCCCCGGCCCATGATGACAGCGGGCATACCTGGCATCACTCGGATCGCGTGTTGTATGCAACCGTGCGGGATGGCATGAACGATCCACTAAAGCCCGATTCGCCGCTGCGGATGCCAGCATTCAAGGACAAACTCAATGACGCGGAGATTCGCGCCGTGATTGAATATTTGAAAACCTTCTGGTCAGCCGAGCATCGCCAGTGGCAGTTTAACGAAACACGCAAGGATTTTGTGCCGACAACCACACCGGAGATTAAATGAGTCAAAGCAACAAAAGATCAACCCGCGGCAGTCAGGGAAAGCAAAGATCGCGCACGGGTGCGTGGGTCATCGCAGTGCTACTGATTGGAGCATTGGTGTCGGGAGCTGGGCTGACTCTGACGGGCGTGTTTCGCACAGCGCCGCAAGAGACCGACACGGCCTTCAGCATTCCTACCCTGGTCGGCAAACCCGCGCCGGAATTCACAGCGACCGGCGCAGATGGCAAACCCTATACGGTGAAGCCCGGCGATGGACGCACGAAAGTCGTCGTGTTCTATATGGGTTTCCGCTGACAACTGTGCGTCAGCCAACTCGGTGAGTTGGAGAAAAGAAAAGCCGCGCTTGCATCATTGGGTGATGTGATTGCGGTGGGCTATGACACACCTGAATCCTTGCAGCAGACGCAAGCCGTTTCGCACGCGAGCTTTCCGCTGCTGTCCGACATGGAACTGAAGGTGACCCGCCTATACAACATGCAGTTGCGCCAGGGCTGGCCCATGTTTGGCATGGGCGACATCCCCGAGATGGGCTATGTCATCATCGGGCCGGACGGCAAGATTCGCGCCCAGCGCGTGGATCTGCACTATGGCGACAACGTGGGCGATATTCTGAGTTTGATGAGCGCAAAGTGAACCGGTGCAAAATACCCTCTTGACCTTGCCGCGCTGGAATGTTTTATATTGAAGGAAGTGCCTTTATGCTAATTAGCGAACTCGCCAAAACCGCTAGGATTTCTGCAAAAACGATTCGGTATTACGAGTCCGTAAAACTCATTCCGCCTGCGCAGCGCAGCGCGAACAAATACCGTTTCTATTCGCCTTCGCATGTTGAGCGTCTTCGCTTCATCGCAAGTGCGCGCAGTCTTGGATTCACGCTGGCAGAAATCAAAGAAGTGCTTGCCGCACGAGACAAGAACATCGCCCCGTGCGATGAGGTGCTTGAAACACTAAGCCATCACTTGGCTGAGGTGGATCAACGCATTTCCGATTTGCTGCGGTTGCGCGATGCAATCGCTCAGATTCGCCGCGTGGGCAGCACTCTGCCGAAAGATGATGTGCGCGGTGAGCATTGCGTGTGCTACCTCATCAAAGCCTTTGGCGAAACGGGCGAGGTCGTTATTCAAAAAGGAGAAATGTCTGATGTCTGATTGTTGTAGTCCAAAAATGAACGGCGCACATGGCGCTTCTGTCATGCGCAACGAAAATGCCTGCCCCGTCTGTGGTCAGTCTGGTAAGCCCGTTGATACGCAAACGGTCAAGGCGTTGTTATCGGTAAGCCTGCGTGCCATCGGCGAGAAATACGTGTTTTGTAGGACGCCAGATTGCCCTGTTGTGTATTTTGCGCCCGACGGTCAAACTTTCACAGTTGAGCAGTTGCGCGAGCGCGTATATCAGAAGTCACCCAATGATGACGATGTGTTTGTTTGCTACTGCTTCATACACACGGTCGGAGAGTTTCGGGGTATGAATCCAGCGCAAAGAAGCGTGACTGTGGATGACATCACGCTTGGCACGAAGATCAACCAATGTGCGTGCGACATTCGCAATCCGCAAGGTGAGTGTTGCCTCGGAAACGTTCGTGCGCTTATCAAGCGAATCGAAGCAAAAACCGTCTTGACGTATTGACCCGAACACTATCACGAGCAACACAAAAGATGAAACTTTAAGGAGAAATATGAATCACAGACTAAACAAATTTGTCGCATTGTTCGCAGTGGCACTTGCCCTTTCGGGGTGTGGTGTCGCAGCGAAACCGCCTGCTCCTGCTGCTAAAGCAGACATCCCCGTTGGCACACAAGTGGGCAACCTCGCGCCCAACTTCAAGATGAATGCAGATGATGGAAGCGATTTTGCTCTGTCCTCGACAAAGGGGAAAACCACAACGCTGGTATTTTTGTCAGCGCAGGGCTGTTCGGGTTGCATTGCGGAAGCACAGGCGCTCAACACGGTCAAACGCAGCTACGGCGACGCGCTGCAAGTAGTGGCTGTGGATGTATCGGGTGCGCCGAAGAGTGCGTTGGATGCGTTCAAGCCTGCCGCAGGCAATCCTGCATTCACATGGCTGCGTAATGACCAGGGCGAGATCAGCAAGCTTTATCGGGTGGCTGCACTGGACACGACTTTTGTGCTAGACCGTGAGGGCAAAATTGTCTTTCACGATGAAGAATCCACAACAGCGGATACCTTCAAGCAAGTCTTGGCCCAACTAAAACCGTGAACGGCATAGATGTATCGCTGGCATTCTCGGCAGGCTTGCTGGCGACCTTCAACCCTTGCGGATGGGCGATGCTGCCGTCGTTCCTTTCTTTCTATTTGGGCGCAGATCAAACTGGCTATGAGCAAAAGCCGTTGAGAACGCGTGTGATACAAGGGGGTGTTGCTGGGTGTGTTGGTCACACTTGGCTTCTTGGTCGTGTTTGTCGTCATAGGCACGATTCTCTCAGCAGGCTTACGCTATCTGTCGCGTTATCTGCCTTTGTTCACAATTCTTGTAGGCGTTTTCATGGTGGGCTTAGGGGTTTGGTTGTTGTTGGGCAAATCCATTCATCTCTCGTTGCCGGCTTTCCAAAATGTGCAAAAAGCGCGCAACCCGAAAGCCGCATTTTTGTTTGGGGCTGGCTATGGCATGGCCTCGTTAAGTTGCACACTCCCTGCATTTCTAATTGTCGTTGCGACAACACTACGCTCCGATGGCATTGCGTCTGGATTGACGATGCTTCTTGCGTTTGGTCTGGGCATCGCCTTAGTCGTGATGGGCGTCACGCTCAGCGCCAGCCTGCTTCAGGGCGCGATCACGCAATGGTTCAAACGATTTCTGCCGTACGTTTATCGTGTCAGCGCCATTCTTCTCATCATTGCAGGCGTTTATATTGCCTTGACCCAAGTGCGGTCGCTGCCGCTCGTTTTTGGTGGATAAAGACAGATGGGTGGCGCGCGAACCTCAGGCACAACAGCTTGACCCAATCTTGATCTTGGCGCGCATTGAATCTTGATCTGCGCGCCCTACACTCGCGGTGTCATGAGTATAGGCTGTATGGCCGCGATTTCCCGGAGGTACTAACGTATGGATGTGATTTTGAGATTTCTTCCCGCGCTCGCCTGTCCCCTCATCATGGGTTTGATGATGTGGGTGATGTCGCGACAGGGCAAAGACAACACGCAGGCATCGGCCCAGCCCAGACAGATCAGCAACATGATCTCGCCCGATCTGCCGCCCGTCGCGCTGTCTACGCGATTGCAGTTGATGAACGGCGTCAAGAAAGCCTATTCGCTGGTCAGTTGCTGCCTGAACTGGAAAGTTCTGACCGGGATTGCTGTCGTGGGCGTGGGTGTCTGGCTCTTTGCGCCCACGTCGCTGGGGGCGGCAGTGCCCGTCCTCATCGCGCTCTTGTGCCCGGTCTCAATGTTCCTGATGATGCGCAACATGAACAAGAACAGCTCATGTGCCAACGAGCCGCACGCGACTCAACCGGAGCAGGCAAGCTCGACCGTCATTATTGACGCAACACCACGGCAGATGCGCCCAACCGTCTCCATTGATGCCGCACCCGTGCAGCAGTCACTTCAACCGGTATCGAAACACGAAAAGGCAGCAGCTGCGAAATTGAACCAGGAGGGTTAGGCAAATCATGCGAGCCACGCGTTCAACGCTTCTGCTAGTGTGCGCTGCGCTGTTCTCTATCGGTGCAGCAGTCATTCATGCCATCGTTACGCCAGAGCATTTTGAGGAATGGTGGGGCTATGGTGCGTTCTTTCTTGTTGCGACGATTGCACAAGCCGTCTTTGGCCTGCTGCTGATTGTGCAATTGTGGCGCGTGCGGATGATGTCCAATGAAACTCGCAGCAGCAGTGATCGCTTCACCAGGCTCATCTGCATGGTGGGCATTGTCGGCAATCTCGCCATCATTGCCTTGTGGATTGTGACGCGCACAAGCGGCATTCCCGTCTTTGGCCCACATGTGGGTGAAGTCGAGGAAGTCACTGGGATTGATCTGGCGTCAAAAGTGATCGAGGCCGCGCTGATCGTTTGTCTAATGGTGTGGCTGCGCGACTGGCGCGCCACACCTCTCAAGAACGGGCTGGCCCATGATCGGTGATCCCACGGTTGCGCGCCAACCTGCCCAACGACTGACAACGTTTGCGCACGCCGTGCTGTTTGTGATGGGCTTTTCAGCCGTGTTTATCATCGGCTGGGGCGGGATGGCGACGGTGCTGGGGCAACTGTTCTACGACATTCGGCCTGTGCTGGGTCAGATCGGCGGCCTGGTTGTGATTACGTTTGGCATGCACACCCTCGGCATCTTTCGATTGCGTTGGCTGGATATGGACACCCGGCCAAACTGGACGATCTGGCGCGGCAATACTTATCTTGCATCAGGATTGATGGGCGTGATCTTTGCCGCGGGCTGGACACCGTGCATTGGCACGGTGCTCGGTGCCATTCTGACCTTAGCCATCAGCCAGCAAACCGCAAGCCAGGGCATGACCCTAGCCAGTGGTTACGCGCTTGGGCTGGGTTTGCCGTTTCTTGCCATCAGCCTGTTCATGGATCGTTCTGTCTTTGTAGTCCGCCAATTGCAGCGTCACATGCGCAAGGTTCAGATCGCCAGTGGTGTGCTGCTCATTGTGATGGGCCTGCTCATGCTAACCAAGCTGATGTTCTACATCTCCATCTGGGCGCAACGCAGCGGGTTGTATTTAGATTTGCGTGTCGGCAATGGCGGCACACCCACTTATGTCATTGCCATCTTGGGTGGGCTGGTTTCTTTTCTTTCACCGTGCGTGCTGCCGTTGGTGCCAGCCTATGTTGGCTATCTCGGTGGACGAATTCAAGTGAGGCCGTATGACAAATGACCCGGCTAATAACGCTACAGCCACAGCACCAGACATGCCTTCTATTCCTTCTATGCAACCTGATCGGCAACCGGATCGCACGTTGATCAGCAAGTTCGCGCTCGGTGTACTCGTCGGTGTCGCTGGAACCTACATTGCGATGACGATGCTCAGCGCAATGAGACCTACTGCGCCTCAATCTGTGGATATGCAGGCCGTGCGCGAGGCGGCGAAACAGGGTGTTGCCGAAGCCATCCAAGAGGATCGGCTTAGCCCTATTGACACGAGTGAGCCAACACCCCTCGCGGCAGCCTCTGTGGCCGAGCCTGCTGTGTCTGTGGCCGTAATCGGCCCACAGAACATCGCCACGCGCGCCAACAGCACGCTGGGAAACGCCACTGCACCCGTGGCGATCATCGAATACAGCGATTTTCAGTGTCCGTTTTGCAATCGCTTCAACCAGCAGGTGTATCCAAAGCTGATCGAGCAATACGTGAAAACGGGCAAGGTCAAATTCAGCTACAAGCACTTTGCCTTTCTGGGTGATGAGTCGCACTGGGCGGCGCAGGCGGCTGAATGTGCCGCAGATCAGAAGCGCTTCTGGGACTATCACGACTTGCTGTTCGACCGGCAGAATGGTGAGAACGGCGGCGCGTTTGCTAAAGACAAGTTGATTGGCTTTGCCCAGGAATTGAAACTCGATACCGCTGCCTTCACGACGTGTCTGAACGGCGACAAGACCGCAGACCGGGTGGCGGTGGACTCCAGCGAGGGCCAACGGCTTGGTGTGCGGGGCACGCCGGCGTTTTTGATCAACGGCAAGATGCTCGTTGGCGCGCAACCATTCGAAGCGTTTCAGAGCGCGATTGAAGCGGCGCTAAAGAGTAAGTAGCTGCTGAGCCAACTGCCAGCGAACAAGAGCGCCAAGATCGTATTGTATTGCCGCAGCGGACGGATGAGCGTCATCGCCGCTAAGACGCTGATCAAGTTGGGTTATAGAAATGTGTGGAATCTGGACGGCGGAATGCTGGCGTGGGAGCAGGCGGGTCTGGCATTAGAAGGAAAGTAGTTGAACCTATGAGTAAAGCACTACCACGCCGCCACCGGCAATCATCACGGGCTGAGCAACAACTGCCTTCATCCAGCGCATTAACAGAGGCGGTCACTGCCACAGCGCTAACACAATCTCAACCAGGTCAGCCACGCCAAAAGATTCGGATGGTCCGCACGCGCCGTCAGCAGCCACGCTGGTTGTGGATCGCAGTTGGGATCGTAGTGCTGGTGGGTTGTGCAGCCATTATCTGGTTTGCCAATCGCGGTGTGCCTGCCAATATCGAGGGCATCAAGTCATTCGACAAGCTGGAGCAAACCCATGTGCCGGGCAAGGTTGCGTATGCGCAAGTGCCTCCTGTCGGCGGACCGCATAACCCGGTGCCGCAAAATTGTGGGGCCTATGGCGAGCCAATCGCCAACGAGAACGGAGTGCATTCGCTTGAGCATGGCGCGGTGTGGATCACCTATCGTCCCAATTTGTCTGCTGAAGCCGTGACCCAATTACGAGGCTTGGTGAGTGGCAAACCGTACACCCTGTTATCACCCTACAAAGACTTGTCTTCTCCGGTAGTTGCTTCGGCCTGGGGCCTGCAACTGCCAGTGGAGAGCGTGAGTGATCCGAGGCTGGCGCAGTTCATGGCCAAGTATGCGAATGGCCTGCAAAACCCTGAACCGGGCGCACCTTGTACAGGGGGTGTCGGCGACCCTTTAAGCTATATATCACGATGAAACGATCAAAGCTTGGTGTCTTGCTTTGCGCGCTCAGCATTGTCCTGGCGGCTTGCATGCCCACGTCCAATCTCGCACCCTCGCAGGATGATTCTGTCCCACGCGGCAAGTATGACCCGCCGCGCATTGTGTCGGACTTCACTCTAACCAACCACGACGGTCAGCCGATGAAACTGAGCGGTCTGCGCGGTAAAGCAGTACTGATGTTTTTTGGCTACACCCATTGTCCAGACGTCTGTCCGCTGACGCTGGCGCGCATGAAATCTGTAAAGGATGCGCTGGGCAATGCCGCCGATGGGGTCGCTTTCGTCATGGTCAGTTTAGATGGCGCACGCGACACACCGGAAGTGATGAGGAAATACGTGCAATCGTTTGATCCTTCGTTCATCGGGTTGACCGGAGATGAAGTGCGTGTGCGACAAATCGCGAAAGAATATTTTTTACAGTTCAACCAGCAAGAAGTGACGGTAACAGCGACACCGTCGAATAACACACATGAGCAGACGCACGACCCGTCGTATCTGGTCATGCACACCAGTTATCTGTATCTATTGAATCGGCAAGGGCGCTGGAGCATTGTGTATACCGCTCAAACACTCACCGAGATCATCGCCAAGGATATCCAGCAGGTGTTGAGCGAATGAAGGGCCGATTTCGGTTGGCCGTACTGGGCGCGACTGTGGCCATGCTTGCAGCATGCCGCGATGAGGGTGTGCCAACATCAGTTGCCATTGCTAGCACTGCCGTGCCGCGCACGCCCATCACACATCGGCTCGTGCGGGCAGATGTAACGCCGAACACGGCGCAGAACCCATCTGAAGGCAACGACAAAGAAGACTCTACCAACCCAGCCAATTTGACAGTGACGGATACCCAGAAGATTTTTGACGCGCTGCCTAGAGTGGGCTCGCTTGCGCCAGATTTCTCCTTGCGGGCGCTGGATGGCACAACGGTAACGCTCAGCGCCTTGCGAGGACATGCGGTACTGATCAATTTCTGGGCATCGTGGTGCATCGCCTGTCGTGCAGAAGCGCCGGAGCTTGAGGCTTCGTTCAAGCAATTTGGGTCAAAAGGCCTGATCATTCTGGGCATTGATGATTTCAGCAACGATAAGCTCGCGGATGTGCAAGCCTATGTCTCACAATACAAGCTGACATTCCCGATTCTGCTCGACGAGAAAGGGAATGTCTTTGACACCTATCGAATCCCCGGCTTGCCCACCTCATTTTTTGTAGATGCCAATGGCGTGATACGCCAACTTATTATGGGTCAGATGGCCCAACGCGATGTTCAAAAGAACATAGAGTTGCTCAAGACGTGGTGAGGATGGCCGAACGCCAATGGTTGCGCGACAAGTAGGCATATTTGCCTATCCGCCCATCTCCAGGCAGGTGTATACTCTATTCATATCCCTACCAGGGGGATAGGATAAATAAAGGAGCAGCCCGAATGACAATGATGAAGATTGACGCGCGCAGTGAGACGTTCAAGATACCGCAAGTCGTGGGCAACCTATTCGTGTGTGCCGAAGAGAACGGTGGCTGCTGTTGCGGCCACACCGAGAAGGGGCGTGCCATCATCAACAAAGACTTGTATTCGCAGGAATGGGAAAATCACAAGCTGCGCAACAAGGTGCATCTCACGTTTGTGGGTTGTTTGGGGCCGTGCCCAATCGGAAATAACGTGATGCTGCAGCTCTATGGGCGCTCGATCTGGTTCAAAGACCTGAACAGTGACCGATTCATTCCCATGATCTATGACTATATGGATGCTATGTTGGCGGCGGGCAAGGTGCTGCCGCCTAGTGGCGAACTGGCCGCGCATGTGTACGAGCGCTATCTGCCATCCCCCACCGGTGATAGCGTCGAGCTGGTGCCGGTGTCTGCCGACACCCCATCCAGCGAAGAAGATTTCGACGGCATTGACCCGGTGTGCATGATGACGGTGGACCCGGCCACCGCGCAGTGGCAATCCGAGTTCAACGGCAAGACATATTCCTTCTGCGCGCCCTCGTGCAAACGCTCGTTCGACAAAGACCCGTCCGCATATGTGAAAGGTGCTGCTATAGCAGCGCCAACTGAAATATCGAAAGGAGAACAAATTATGTCCAATCAAACTAATAACTCAACGACCGAGACCAAAACGTTTACTGTGCCGAACATCAGTTGCGAACATTGTGTGCGCAGCATCAAGAACGAGGTGTCGGAGATCGCAGGTGTGGCTGCAGTGCAAGCTGATGAGAAGACAAAGATAGTAACGGTGGCGTGGGACAAGCCTGCGACATGGGAGCAGATCAAGTCCACCCTGACCGAGATTGAATATCCGCCCGTCGAGCTGATTCAGCTGTAAGGTCTGGAACATGTTAAATGACAACGATTGATTTGCCGGTAACCGGCATGACCTGCGTCAATTGCGCCAACACAATTGAGCGCACCTTGAAAAAGACACCCGGCGTGAGCAGCGCGGCGGTGAACTTCGCCAGCGAACGCGCCCAAGTAGAATTTGACCCAGCGCAGGTGAAGCCGACTGAGTTGATTGAACGCGTGCGCAAGGCAGGCTACGACGTGACCGTGGCGCATACTGAGTTGCCCTTGCTGGGCATGACCTGCGTCAACTGCGCTAACACGATTGAGCGCACGCTGAAGAAACTTCCGGGTGTTTCGATAGCTAATGTGAACTACGCCAGCGAACGCGCCAGTGTGGACTACGTGCCAGGCGCAATCGGCATTGCCGACATGGTGGCGGCGATTCGTAAGGCGGGCTACGATGTGCCCACCAGCGGTCAGCAATCCGCCGTGAGCGATCAGCCAGACGTCGAACAGGCTGCGCGCGATGCCGACATTGCCGATCGCAAGAGTCGCATGGTGGTTGGGTTGGCGTTTGCCATCCCCGCGTTCATCCTCAGCATGAGCCGCGACTTTGGCGCGCTGGCAAAACTATTCGGCCCGAATTTTGCGCCGATGCAGCCAGGTATGGAACACGGCCTGCCGTTGCAATTCATCGTGATCAACTGGATCTTGTTCGCGCTTACGCTGCCGGTCATGCTTTACACGGCCAAGCCATATTTTGTGCATGGCTACAAAGCCTTGCGTAACGGCGCGGCCAACATGGATGTGCTAATTGCGCTGGGTAGCGGGGTGGCGTTTGGGTATTCGCTACTGACCCTGTTCGGGGTGTTCAAAGGCCATGTGTATTTCGAGACGGCGGCGATGATTGTGTCACTGATCAGCATTGGCAAGTTTATCGAAGCCAAAGCCAAAGGGCGCACCAGTGCCGCCATCAAGAGTTTGATGAATCTCGCGCCAAAAACAGCGCGCGTAATTCGCCCTTCGACTGCGCCAAATGGCTCCGCTCAGGGTGAATTACAAGAAATCGATTTACCGATTGAGCAAATCAACGTGGGTGAAGTCATTCTCGTCAAGCCGGGTGAACGCATCGCGACGGATGGGATCGTGATCGAGGGCCGCAGCGCGGTGGATGAGAGCATGATTACCGGCGAGAGCGTGCCGCGTGACAAGAAGCCAGGTGACAACGTGATCGGTGCGACGGTGAACAAAGAGGGCCTCATTAAGTTTGAGGCCAGCAAAGTCGGCAAAGACACCGCGCTGGCGAACATCATTCGCCTAGTCGAGCAAGCTCAGGGCAGTAAGGCGCCCATCCAGGCGCTGGCCGACCAGGTCTCGGCCATCTTCGTGCCCGCCGTGCTGGTCATTGCGGCGCTCACGTTTGTAGGCTGGTTGTGGATTGGGCGCGCACCGTTCGAGACCGCTTTGATCAACGCCATTTCGGTGTTGGTCATCGCCTGCCCGTGTGCGCTGGGGCTGGCTACACCGACGGCGATCATGGTGGGCATGGGCAAAGGTGCGGAGAACGGCATCTTGTTTAAGAGCAGCGCCGCGCTGGAGAAGGCCGCCGAGATTACGACAGTCGTGCTGGACAAGACCGGGACGATCACTCAGGGCAAGCCGCAAGTAACAGATGTGCTGCCACTTGGCGCATCACCCATCAGCGAAAACAGCCTACTGCAACTGGCAGCCTCTGCGGAGAAGGGCAGTGAGCACCCGCTGGCGCAAGCGATTGTGCAGGCGGCAGAGGCCAAGCAGTTGAAGACGTTGCCCTTGCAGAAGTTCACGGCAGTTCCGGGCAAGGGCTTAACGGCCTATGTGGACGGCCAGCAAGTCAGTGTGGGCAATCTTGCGCTCATGCAGCAACAGAGCGTCGCCATTGACGAGGTTGCCTCGCGCCAACTAGCAACTTTGCAGAATGTCGGCAAGACGGCGATGTTTGTCACCATCAACAACACATTGGCGGGTGTGATTGCAATGAGCGACACGATTAAAGATGGCTCGGCGGAAGCCATTAGCACGCTGAAGCAAAACAACGTGCGCGCAGTGATGCTGACGGGTGATAACGCCCGCAGCGCGCAAGCCATCGCCCAGCAGGCGGGCGTAAGCGATGTGATCGCCGATGTGTTGCCCGACCAGAAGGCTGCCAAGGTGAAGGAGCTCCAAGCCAGCGTGACGAACGGGAAAGCAGGTGTGGTGGCGATGGTGGGCGATGGCATCAATGATGCACCGGCGCTGGCGCAGGCCGATGTGGGTATGGCGATTGGCACCGGCACGGATGTGGCGATGGAAGCTGCCGATGTGACACTGATCAGTGGCGATATTCGCAAAGTGGCGCAGGCCATCGCGCTAAGCAAGCTGACAGTGCGGAGCATCAAACAGAATTTGTTCTGGGCGTTTTTCTACAATGTGATATTGATTCCGATAGCTATCGCGGGTATCTTTCAACAATTCGGGCCGATTCTGGCCGCAGGTGCGATGGCGTTTAGCTCGCTGTTTGTGGTGAGCAATAGCCTGAGATTACGCCGGGCAAAGATTTAACATGGACGAAACAACCCAAAAGAAAACGATACGGCGCTTACAGATTATCGAAGGCCATGTGCGGGCGGTGCAACGCATGGTGGAGAATGACACGTATTGCATTGACGTGATTCGCCAGATCAGCGCGGTGCAGAGCGCATTGAGCAAGGTCTCGCAGGTGATTCTGGAGGAGCATTTGAACCGTTGCGTGACCGAGGCCGTGCGCGGTGACGATGCCAAGCAGCGCGAGAAAGTGTTGCAAGAGATTGCCGATGTGTTTGAACAAGCCAACAGCAAGTAGATGAGCGCAGAGTAACTGGGCTGCTTCAAAAGTCATGAAAGCGAGAGAAGCATTACGGTTCTCTCGCTTTTTTGTTGTGTTTGTAATGCAGGCAAAAATGCCTATATCTGCGCTTTGTTCAGTTGGCTATGCTTTTGTGTGATGGAAGCACTTATTTCATTTCTCCCCATATTAGTCTGCCCGATTTTGATGGGTGTGATGGTGTGGATGATGAATCGGCAGGAGACTGAACAGAATGCTGTATTGCAGCCGCAGAAATCACTATGGCGCGAATTGAAACATCTGGCATTGTGCTGCGTGAACCCTATCGTGGTTGGTGTTCTGGCACTGGTTGGGCTGGGCTTGTATTGGGTTGCACCCATAACGCTGTGGCGGTTTGCGCCCATACTGGCGATCTTGATTTGCCCGCTCTCAATGTTGCTGACAATGCGCAACATGAACAAACACGCGCATCAGGGACAGCATTTGGTTGAGCCAAAGGAAGCTAAAAAACTTACATGATCGAAAAAACTGAATCAAAACGAGGTGGCGGCAGGCTGGGTTGGTTTGCACTGGGTGCAATCCTGGGCATAGTCATTGCGTTGGGTGTGATGATGGCCCGCGGTAAGATTGCGCCATCAGATAATGAAGCCACAATCCGCGCGGTGGTGCAACAAGAAATTAGCGCGATTGATTTCAAGGGCTTGGCCAAACAAGGGGTACACGAAGCGCTTCGTGAGGATCAGCAGCAAGCGGGTATTATGCCGACAGAGCCTGCGCCCCAAGCACAACAGGTAGGCGTGCAAGTGCCGCTAGGCGACAATATCCTGGGTGATGCAAATGCTAAAGTCACCCTGATCGAATACAGTGACTTCCAGTGACCGTTCTGTGGAAGATTTAACCGGATCGTGTATCCGGTCTTATTAGAAACTTACATCAAGACGGGCAAAGTGAAGTTTGTATACAAGCATGCCGCTATTCTTGGCCAAGAGTCATTATGGGCAGGCCAAGCAGCCGAGTGTGCGGCGGGTCAGAAGAAATTCTGGGAGTATCACGACTTGTTGTTTACCAAACAAAATGGCGAGAATCAGGGCGCGTTTAACAAGGATAAGTTGATTGGATTCGCTACTGAGTTAAAGCTGGACACCAAGATATTTAGCGACTGTCTGAACAGCGACAAGACGCTGAGTCGGGTGCAGCAAGATACCGCTGAAGGGCAACGCATTGGTATGCGCGGCACGCCGCACTTTCTAATCAATGGACAGGCGCTAGTGGGCGCGCAGCCGTGGGAGGTTTTTCAGCAGGCAATTGAACAGGCATTGCAAGCCCAGTAGCTCTGCAAGAAACAAAGAGAAACATGAAGCAAACTGTCTTTCTGTTGGGACTCAGTTGGGCACCCAAAGTTCTTTGGCAGGCACTGCTGCTGAAATGCAACACTTTGAAGTGGAAAGTATTGAAAATACTTTTGGCTACCAACTTAGTGTTATTGGTGGCATGTGGTGAAACAAACACCCCGCCGAAACAAACGCTGGACCCCATTCCCACAAGAAGTATGGCTGCGCCGACGGTGAATAGCACTCCCCGTGTGATAAGGCTTGCCATGGCAACCCCGAACCCGGCACAAAACTCTGCCGAACGGGATGATAAAGAAGACCCCTCCAACCCGGCCAATATGACAATGACACAAACCAATGAGATTTTGGATGCGTTGCCAAAAGTCGGTTCGCCTGCACCAGACTTCACGTTGCGTGCGCTGGATGGGACCACTGTGACATTAAGCGCTCTGCGCGGCCATCCTGTTCTCATCAACTTCTGGGCGACGTGGTGTGTTGCTTGCCGTGAAGAAGCGCCAGAGCTCGAGGCAGCGCTACGCACATTTGGGCCGCGTGGACTAGTTATCCTGGGTGTGGATGACTTCAGCTATGACAAGTTGCCTGACGTGCAGGCCTATGTGGAGAAATATCAACTGTCTTTCAATATCCTTCTTGATGATGGACAGGCGTTTAATGCCTATCGTGTGCCTGGGCTTCCCACGTCCTTCTTCGTGGATAAAAGGGGTGTGATTCGTCAGCTCATTATGGGCCAAATGACCCAACGTGACATTCGAGAGAGCTTGGAGCTGATGAAGACATGGTAGCGCCCCAATCGAATGCAGCTAACTCCCAATTCATGGCGCGGCTGGCGATGATTTTTGTCGCCATAGTCGGTTTGTTTTGGACCTGGATCTCGCGTCCACAAGACACGACAAGTCAGCGCTCCGCTTCGGCGCGCATCGGCGCACTTGCCCCAGACTTTGCGCTACTAGGGCTAGATGGTAAATCTATCGCCCTGAAAGACTTACGTGGCAAAGCGGTGATCCTGAACTTTTGGGCTACCTGGTGCCCGCCCTGCCGCGCAGAGATGGCGGCGCTGAACCAGGTGCAACAAGATCAGGCAGATCGCGGCCTGGTTGTGCTAGGCGTAAACCAGTTGGAAAGCCCGCAGACGGTGCAACGCTTTATGCGCGAGCAGGGCTTGAGCTTCCCAATCGCGTTGGACTCGGTTGCTAGCACCAGCGAGGCCTATCGTGTGAGCGCATTGCCTACTACCTACTTTATTGACCGCAACGGTGTGATTCAAGACGTGGTGTTTGGCGGGCCGATGGCTCAGGCGTTGATCGAAAGTAAAGCGCTCATGCTGTTGAACCCGTGAGAGCACAACACAAATAGAGGTAAAGATTTGATGCAATTGACTCGACGCAAACTATTCAAACTCAGCGGCGGCGCGCTCTGCGTGGCTGCCACGCCATTTGTTCGGCTGCCCATGCCAGTTATGGCGAATCAGCCCGACCCCATCATCATCCCAGCCCGTCGTCCATTTGGGCGCGCTATTCAAGCCAATCTTGCTGTGCGCGAAGGACCCTCAGTCAAAGCGCAATTGGTGCGCTTGTTGAAGTGGAACGAAGTCATCGCCATCAGCGGACAAACTCAGGGTGACGGACCAACGGTCTACAACCCCATTTGGTTTAAGACCATCGATGGCTTTGTGCATTCGGCAAATATTCAGCCCAGCGAGAACTCGCTGAATGCGCCCATCATTGATGTTTACGGCAATGGTTTTTGGGGCGAGCTGACTGTGCCAACCAGCGAAGCGCGTAGCAAACCCGACCCCAAAGCATCCGTGCTGCATCGTTACTACTTCGGCTGCACGTTCAAGGTCAATGAAAGTGTGAAGGATACGCTAGGCGTAATCTGGTATCGCGTCAGTGAAGGGAATGGTGGGGCCGGCTTTTTTGTGCGCGCTGAACATGTTCGGCCCATTACATCAGAGGAATTTACGCCGCTTTCACCTGAAATAGGGCTGGAGAACAAGCACATCGAAGTGGACCTAAAAAATCAGACCGTCAATGCCTATGAAGGCGATAAATCTGTGTTTACGGCCCGCGTCGCCACAGGTGCAAGATTTCGCATGGCCGATGGTTCGTACCGCAACTTTGGGACTATACCTGGCGATCATCGCATCTTTCTTAAGATTGCGGGCCAACGGATGACTGGTGGCACGGCCGGCGATCGGTTCTACTACGATTTGCCCGGCATCAGTTGGGTGTCGTATTTCACTGCCAGTGGTATTGCCTTTCACGGCACATATTGGCACAACGATTGGGGTGCCCCGCGCAGTCACGGCTGCGTGAATATGCTTCCCGAGGATGCCAAGTGGGTGTTTCGCTGGAGCATGCCCGTCGTGCCAGAGTCCGTGCGCGGTTTTACTCGTACAGCAAAACTGGATCAGGGTTCGCCCATTAAGGTGTTTTAGTCATGAAATCCGTCATCACCTGTCCTATCTGCAGTCATCGCACCGAGGAAACAATGCCAATCGATGCTTGCTTGCGATTCTATCGTTGCCCAAAGTGCGATGTGTTGCTGCAACCCAAGCCTGGTGATTGTTGTGTGTTCTGCTCGTATGGTCACATGAAATGCCCGCCCAAGCAAGCGGAGGCGGGTGAATGCTCCCAATAGCTCGTGTGTTCGGACTCAGCCTTCAAACGCCACTGCTGGCGCTGTTGATGGGTGTCGTATTGGCCATTGAATTGGCGCGACGGATTGCGCCACAACGAGGTCTCGACGGCAACATTCTCTCTGGCATCCTAGCAAACAGCCTGTTTGCCTTCATCCTCGGCGCACGGCTTGGTTATGTACTTACCAGTCTGCCGTCATATCTCAAAAACCCATTAGGGGCATTGGCTTTGAACACGACCGCGTTATTGCCGTGGGCGGGTTGGCTGGTAGCCATCGCTTTCTCGGCCTGGTCGTTAAGCCGCAAGCAGTTACTGATTGCAGCATTGCTGGATGTGCTTGCGCCTGCTGCATGTGTGTTTGGAATGGGTCTGGCGCTATCGGACTTGCTGAGTGGCAACAATTTTGGCACACCCACCACCCTGCCCTGGGCCATCAACCTATGGGGCGCGCTACGCCATCCAGTGCAGATGTACGAATTCATCGCGTTGGGGGTGGTGCTGATGGTGCTCGTGTGGGCGGATCGCCGCAATTTGCCCACAGGTGCGCTTATCTTGTTGGGTATCGGGCTAGTCGCATTCGCGCGAGTGCTGGTAGATGGCTTTCGTGCCGAGGTTCCGCTGGTGCTTGGTCTGCGCATCACGCAATTGGCCGGTGTGCTTATCGCCGTCATCGCACTATGGCTGTGGGGCGAGGTGTTGAAGACCCTCACAAAACCTATCGAATCAGCGCAGGAGGCGCAACAATCGTGATCCCATCTAGCACCTCCACCACAGCTAGCCCAACCATGAGACCAGTCACAAAGCTAAATAGATGGATGAATTGGATTCGCCAACATTGGTTGCTGGTGTTCAACATTCTATGGGGTCTATACGTCCTGCTGCCTTTTACTGCACCCATCTTCATGAAGTTGGGTATGCCCATCGCAGCCAGAGTTATCTATCTGGCTTACAGCACGCAATGTCACCAACTGCCACAGCGGTCTTACTTTCTGTTTGGCGACAAACTCATGTATTCGCTAAGTGAGATCAACATAGCGCGTGGCAGCAATGACACATGGATTTTTGAGTTGCGCAAATTTATCGGCAATGAGCAAATGGGCTGGAAGGTGGCCTGGTCAGACCGCATGATCTCGCTATGGGGTAGTCTTTTTGTAGCCAGTCTTGCCTATGCCTTAGTACGCAGTCGTTGGCAGGGCGCTTTGAAGCTGCTGCCGCTCATCATCTTACTGCTACCGATGGGGCTGGATGGCTTCACGCATTTTCTGGCAGACCTTCAGCCGGTGGGATATGGCTTTCGCGATACGAATGATTGGTTGCGTGCTCTCACCGGCAGTAGCTTTCCGGATATCTTCTATCGTGGCGACGCATGGGGCTCGTTCAACTCGCTCATACGCCTCGTAACAGGTGGGTTGGCCGGTTACGCGATTGCGTTCTTCACGCTACCGCGTCTGGATCACCTGTTCAAACACGGTATCTGACATGGGAACCAGAACATTTGCTACAACCGCGACCTGGGTTTTATAGGCAGAATTGCCTATTCCCTTTGCAAGATGGATGTGGCACAACTATAAAATGAAGCGACGACAATTTCTATGGTTGGCACTCGTGAGTGTGGCCAGCGCTTGCTCTTCTTCAAATAGTTCCGAAGTAAGCAATGGCCCTGTCACATTAGTGCCCGACAAACCGACGTTCTTATATTTCTTTACGCCCAACTGACCACCCTGAGCGCAAATGCTGCCCATCGTGAATGGGCTGACCCAGGATTACATGGACAAGATTGCGTTCATCAAGCTGAATGCGAATGAAGCTGGTAAGGCTGCGTTTGCCTATTACCGGCTGCTGGGGCATATCCGAGCTACGTCCTTCTCAAGCCTGATGGCATGCAGGTCTGGAGCTACGTTGGGTTGCGTACCCGAGAGGAGATCGCCCAACAACTGGATGCCAGCATAGCTACGATAACATCCAAGTGATGCGAAGCATGCTTACGATTGTCTTAGCCGATGATCACCCGTCTGTGCGCAAAGGCACGTGCGAGTTCCTGGAATCTGACGAGAACCTGCGCGTCGTTGCTGAAGCCGGTGATGGTGAGAAGGCATTTGCACTTGCACTGCAGCACAAACCTGATGTGCTGGTACTTGATATTCAAATGCCCATCAAAAGTGGCATTGAAGTTGCACGGCTTGTGCGTGCCCAAAAGCTACATTGTGGCATCCTCATCGTTTCGGCCTATGATGATGCGCCCTATGTGAAGAGCGCGCTGCAAGCGGGAGCTAACGGTTACATCCTCAAAACTGCCGAGCCGGAAGAGCTTATACAAGCAGTGTATGAAGTGTATGAAGGCCAGTTTGTGCTCGACCAGCGCTTGACGATTTCATTTGCTACTTTGCCCACTGCGGCCCTATCCAACTCGGTCAGCCGAATGGTGCGTGAGGCTCTGACTCCACGCGAGGTTGAGGTCGTGCAGCTGATTGCGCGGGGTTTGACCAACAAAGCCATCGCCACGCAGTTGGAGATCAGCGACCGCACTGTGCAAGGCCACATCGCCAATATCTTTGGCAAACTAAACGCGGAGAGCCGCACCGATGCAGTCATGATTGCCTTGCGGGCAGGATGGATTGCCAACACATGAGCCGCTTTTTGAAAGGGTTGCCGGCTCAACTCATCCTCGTCACAATTCTGCCGCTCACACTCGTATTGTCGGTAGTGGCCTTTGGAGGTGTCTATATGCACCACCAAGCCATGCGAACGCTCATTAGCGAGCGCGACATGCGAGCGGTGATGGCGACCTCGGAGATGTTGCAGCGCGCCATCCAGAAACGGTCTGATGGCTCATTGGATCTGACGGCTGAGCAGTTCAGTCATCTCATCAACCCGATGGCCGACCATCGCCCAGTGACGGCATTTCTCTTCGATGCAACGGGTAAGTTGCTGTTGCATACCGATGCCTCGCAAATAGGTAGCAACATCAGTGGCCACGGTGGTGTGGCTGAAGCCTTGCGGGGTGAACATGGCGTCACCTATTTCACGGACAAGGGTGAAAGTGCTGAGCACGTCGTGTCTTATGCGCCTATTGTGTTGAATACCGAGCGCTATGGCCTAGTGATTGAAGAGCCGTGGCAAGAGGTTGTAGATCCGCTTATGACCTACTCGCTGGTGGCACCGTTGGTGCTACTACCGGTCATGCTACTAGTGGCGGTTGGGTTGATGCTGGGGATGAGACGCATCGTGCGACCCCTACAACAGTTGCAACAACAGGCGCGCAACGCCAGCGCGGGTAACCTGGTGGCGTTGGCACAGCCAGTGGATGGCATCGAGGAGATTGAGGAGTTGCAAACCACGCTTCAAGCCATGTCGCAGCAGATTCAGTCCGATCAGGAACAGCTGCACAATTATGCCAATCAGGTCATAGCTGTACAAGAGCAAGAACGCAAGCGCCTTGCGCACGATTTGCACGATGACACTATTCAAAGTCTGATCGCGCTCAGCCAGCGCATCCAGTCTGCACGCATGGCTACGCAAAAGGGCAAGGCCGTGGATGTGATCAAGCTGGATGAGCTTCGTAGCGATGTGCTACGCATGATTGAGGATGTGCGGCGTTTTAGCCAGGCCTTGCGCCCTATTTATTTGGAGGAAGCTGGGTTAGTTGCAGCATTAGAAAGGCTGGTGTGTGAAGCGCATGAGCGTGGGGCACAACAGAATCCGCTCTATCATGTAAGTTTTGTATGCATAGGTGACATCGCCCGCATGAAACCAGAGACTGAGCTGACTTTGTTCCGCATCGCCCAAGAAGCCTTGAACAACGCCATCAAACATGCACACGCGTCGCGCATTGAGCTAGAGATTCAGATGCATCACAATCACAATCGAGGTGTGGAGTTGATTCTTAAAGACAACGGTCATGGGTTTGACCTCGGCCGTGTTTCTGGCGGGATGGGGATACTGGGTATTCGAGAACGTGTGGCTAGCATCGGAGCGACGCTTCAGTTTGATAGCCAAGTCGGCGCTGGCACTATTCTGCGTGTGTGGCTTTGACCTGAATAGATTCTGCTTTAGCGCCTGCGTTGCAACTATTCACAACCGGTGCTTGGAATCGAAACGAGGGATAAGTACGAAAGATGACGGGTTGACGAAAGAAATAAAGCTGAGTTAACCTTTCGGCATGAATGCGCAGCAAATCCTGTGGAACATATTGATGTTGGCCATGTTAGCGGGCGTGATCTATGCGACATGGGCAATGGGCCTCTTTGAGATGGGAACGGTCGCGTCCAGCACAGCACCATGGCGGTCACTTGTGCCAGTTGCAAAGCTGACCTCGCAGGAAGAACAGGCGAAAGCGAAGAAGCCAAAGACGCCCAAAGCGCATAGCGCAAAGAATTGCCCATTGTGTTGTGCAGAAGGGCTTGGAACGTCACACGAATGTCACCATCATGCGCTGCGAAAATACGACCATAGCACTTGGCGGAAGTTGATTCCATGGTCGGAGGTGCGATCAGCCCAAGGACGGCCCAAGAAGAGTGACACCGAAGGACGATGTTGCCACAATGAAGAATGCTACTACTGGGGTGTGACGAATAGTGCGATCCATGCCTTGGTGAATGGGTGGTGCCCCAAACGTTGATTGTCGGTAAATCAGTGATTTGACATAATCGTTAGGATGCCGCCAAACTTTGGCATATGGGTGGAGAAATAGTGATCATCCCAACATTGGGCTTTGTCTAAATATTGGCGGTGGCGGTTGGAATTTGGATTTACGACCATCGCCGCCAAGAACGTTTAAAGTGGGAAGCGCGGGTTCGAAATGCGGTCGACCAGGCAATTGCACAAATGGTCGCTAGGCAAACCACTCTGACACCACCGATATCACCGCCCCCTGCGCCGCCCGAAGCAGCCGCACCGGTTTCGGCAAAACCCACCAAGCCGCCACCCCAGATTCTTGTCCCTATTGCCGAGCACAAGCAGTCGTGGAATCATTGAGCCCACCGCAACCGGCGACACCGGTAAACCCGCAAGCAGATCCTTACGGTCAACACCCACGGCTTTGCTTGAGCCTGCCCCGATTTATCGGACACAGAGATTAGTTTCCGCCACCGTTGGCATGATCGGCTTCAAATTCGGCAGGGCTGCGACCACTTAACGCCGAATGAATACGCTGTCGATTGTAAAAGATCTCAATATAAATGAACACCTCCTGAATAGCTTCGGCTTTTGTTTTGAATCGCTTCTGACGGAGCAACTCAAACTCGAATGTCGAAAAGAATGATTCCATGGGCGCGTTGTCCCAACAATTACCCTTACGACTGTTACTCTCGATGATTTTGTGATCCTTCAAGCGCGTGCGAAAGTCATCGGCGGTGTATTGTGACCCGCGGTCTGAGTGATGCAGCAGCCCAGGGTCTGGCTGGCGCAATTCCACGGCCATGTCAAATGCACGCATCGTCAAAGTTGCTTCCATCGTCTCTTGGATAGCCCAGCCTGGGATGATCTTGGACCACAAATCCAT
>JANMVQ010000363.1:0-4445 GCA_031392845.1 Chloroflexota bacterium | reverse complement strand
GCCTGGAATATTAGTCCTGCCGCCATCGCCCAACCTGATGGCCTGACCATTGTGCAGACCTATCCCGATGGTGGGCATGGTAGTTTTACCTTGCGGGCCGCGCCGCCAAAAAGTGATTTCATCAACACGCCGCTCTTAAGTGGGCGCTGGTTAGATTCGGATAGCGCCAATGAAGTAGTGCTCAATCAGACTGCGGCAGCGCTCTTTCCAACAGCCCAGCCCGGCGACCCAATCTCGTTGATGGCTGATGGCCGCAGGATGACGTTGCGATTGCGTGGGGTCATTCAGCAGATACTCACCCCGGCGACGGCCTATGTCAGCCCCAGCACTTTTGCCCAAGGCACTGGGTTGCCCAGCAACATGAGCAACGCCGTCCGGGTTCGTATGCGCGTCCACGACAAAGCATCGGTTACCAGCGTCACACGTGAGGTCGAGAAGATGAGCGCGGCAGCTGGGTTCAACATCAAGGTCGCGGTGTCCGAGGCGTTGCTGGACGATGCCACCAGTGGGCATGTGTATGTCTTCATCGTCGCGTTGCTCTTAATCGCGCTGGTGATGGCGGTTGTCGGCGTGTTGGGACTTGCGTCGAGCATGGGCACCAGTGTGATGGAACGCACCCGCGAGTTTGGCATTATGCGCACGATTGGGGCACGTTCGGGCGTGGTTATGCGCAGTGTCATCGGTGAAGGGCTTCTGATCGGATGGTTGAGCTGGCTCATCGCCATTGTGCTTTCGCTGCCACTGTCGCTGGGCATTGGCATGTTGATCGGCAATCTGGCTTTTCGTTCCCCGCTGCCATTGATCGTCGCTTTGCCAGGCTTGGCGCTGTGGTTTGGCCTGGTCACTGTTGGCGCGATCATCGCCAGCGCTTACCCAGCTCGCCAAGCGGCCCAACTTACCATCCGCGAAACGTTAGCCTACCTTTAGAACTATTAGAACTATCCCAAAGCATTCATATGAAACAGTCCAATAATTCCACCCATAAGCGTGTTACAAAGATCGTCGTCATTATTGTCATCGTTACCACGATCATGTTCAGCCTGCACATGTTGGTCAACTATACCGATTTTGTGCCGTTGCTTCGTGGTCTTCATGGGGGTTAGGCGTATGGGACGCTGCCATTGCTACCATCCGACGGATGCGCCCATACGCAACAGACGATGATTTGCAGCTCGATATCAGCCACATCGTTCCACCTCAAATCACCGCGTTATGCAGGCGAATGGTGGTCGCCACCCAGCGGGCTTCGATGCCGATCTCGCGCAAGGCTCCGCTCGGGGAGTTGCGAAAACCCACCAGATACAGCCCGGCGATGCTTGTCTCCGCGCCAAAGCGATGTGGTCGGCCCGTCTCATCCGATATCTCATCAAAGCCCTTGATAAGTTTTTGCAACCCAGTCTGAAACCCGGTTGCAAAAATGAGCGCGTCGAACGCGGTTTCCTTTTGATCGGCAAACATGATGGCATGTGGCATGACCTGCGCCACACCGGGCATAACCTTAATCTTGCCGCGCTTAATCATAGCAATGGTGCCGATGTCGAGAATCGGCACGCGCCCGAATCTTTCGATCATCGTATTTGGGCCAAGCTTTGGACGCACAATGCCCCAGCGCGATAGATCGCCCATCACTAGGCGCAACATCAAGCCCGCAAGGGCATCGCGCAGGGCAAGTGGAAGGTGCGAGAGCGCGATGTTGGTGGATTGGGTGGGGCGGCCCAAGAGATCGCGCGGGACGACATGCACCGGACCGCGCACAACCATCGATACCTCGCAATCATGCTCAGCCAGATCGAGCGCAATCTCTGCGCCCGAATTGCCACATCCCACCACCAAGGTGCGCTTGCCCACAAATGGCGCAGGGTTGCGATATGCACTTGAATGAATGACAGTCCCTCCGAAACGATCGAGACCGGGCAAGTCGGGAATAAACGGGGTGTTGTTATAGCCGCTGGCAATGACAACAGCGGTCGGGGTGAGCACATCTGTGTTTGTGTAAACGGCAAACCCCTCGTCGCGCTTCTCAACACTGCGCACTTCTACACCAAATTGAGGACGAATGTCGTGCTGTGCGGCATAGGCTGCGAGGTAGTCAACGAATTGCTGCCGCGATGGATATTTGGGTGTGCCAATGGGCCACCGCGAATATGGCAATGTTGAGTACTGCTTGACCGTGTGTAAATGAAGTCGATCATAATGGCGATGCCAACTGGGGGCGATGCGTTGCTCGCGCTCGAGCACCGTGTGCGCCACGCCTTCTTTGCGCAGGCAAGCCGAAACGGCGAGACCGGCCGGGCCAGCACCAATCACCAAAATATCAGCGGCAGACTGTGACATTTGGATTTACGCCGATTTGGGAAACACGCCCCAGTAGCTCATATCCTGGACACGCAGTTTGGTTGAGACACCGGGGCGCAGGACGCGCTCTTCCGGCTGTGGCACGCCGATCTGAACGATATATTCCAAGACGAGGTGGACTGGTGAATTGAGGAGGGTCGCCACACCGCTGCGGCTAAATGATGTGGTTGGACAGGTGCCAAGCCCCAACTCCATAGCGGTCAACATGATATTCTGGGCGGCGGCGCCGACATCGATCCAGGTGGTTGAATCACCCTCGATTCTCACGCCTTCGACTTTGGCTGACCTGAGATCGGTGCAGATGATAATAAGCGCAGCAGGGTGAGCTAGCATACCGGGCGAAAAGTTGCGGATCAAGTCAATGGTCTGTGGATCATCAATGACGATAAATTTGTGGATGCGTCGATTGCCGGCGCTTGGTGCCCAGCGCGCCGCTTGCAAAAGCAGGTCGAGATCGGCACGGTCAACAGACTTATTTTCAAACGAGCGACAGACCCGTCGCTGCTTTATGGCATCAAAGAGCGGCAGTTGTTTAGTCATCGTTCCTCCTCTTGCGTATTTCCTGCTCTGTCATTCAATGCGGCGGCCACTTTGCCCGGCATCGCTTGTAAAAACGACCGAAAACCAGGTCGATCCCACATCAGCCAGACTTTTTTGTCATCAATCTCGCGCTTGAGCGCTGCCCAAAAGGCATGCCGTTCGCCATCAGGGTTATTTTTGAGCACGGCCTCAGCAACTTGGCTAGCTGCATCGATCAAGCGAAAGGGGCCATAGAGTTCAGGTTCAAAGAGCGAGATGTCGGCGCTGGCAGTGAGGTAGGCGACGAGCTTCAGCGCTTCTGCCTCGCTCATGCCGACTTGAGCAGTGGACTGCTCGATGTTTGGTTTAGCCATAGCGTTGCTCCACGGATTTATAGTCAATATCATAGCCAAAATAACGGGATTCCACCAGCGCCCAGGGCAAATGCGCTACTATAAATAGTAATGGGGTCAAGTCAGGCAGGTACATCTGTAACCCATGCAGCACCACCAGTGTCATTGATTCTAGGCGTGGGCCACTGCTGTGGAATTGGCTTTCCATTTCCAACGGGTAGCGCGTTTCCAGTAGGCCAAACCGCCCGATCCCGCCACCACAAGGGTTCAAAGTGGCGCTGCGCAACACCATCCGCCACCGTGACATCGCGGCAGAGAGCGATCGATGTCCGTCCTGCCCTTCTGTTTTGCTGGATGCATCCAAGTGGAGTGCCTCGGCTCAGCCGACGGTGCACTTGTTGGTATGCACACATATATGCCTCCAAATCCAGTACGATCTACCGGTGGCTAGGCGCGGGAATCTCCACCAGTATCGATCTGTGCCGATAGGGGTTGTGGTTGGCGCGTCGAAATCCACGCCGGATGTGTGCGAACCATCGCACCAAAATTGGTAGGAGCGGCATTGCTCGGTGCCAGTGGATGATGATCCAGTAATATTTTCATGTAGGCCTATTACAGACATCCAATAGCTCGCCACATCGTTAGTTCTTCATCAAATCGGCCCCGCATCATCTCGCATTGTGTATCGATTCGCATGCTGGCTCGTTCGTCAAGGGTATAGGCCGTCCATGGTGGTACGCCAGCAGCAGAAGGTATTCCGGTTCTGGCAAAGTTTGTCCAAAGCTCTGCCATATTGCGTGATGCAATGAATCGATTCGGGTTGTTGCCAGAAAGAAAGCCCGGGCCATTTGCTGGTGTTTCATTGTTGAATTTAAAGGTAATGTCCATCGCATGCGGCGTGCCCAACGCATAATCTGTGCCGGCAATCTTCAGCTCCGATTTGTAACCAAAGTGATACAGATAGACTGACGCGCCATTCTGCATGGCCTTCTTCTCCGCGATCTCAACTGAGCCCCCTTTACTTTAATGAAAACACCAAGCCGCTTTGCGGCGTTTGACCTTGATACTGTCCTTGGTGGAGCGATCTTGCTTGAGTAACGAAAGTGCGATATGGCGTAAAACCGCAAAATTAATGGCGGAATGTCCGCGTCGATGGCGCTGCCGATCTTCATTGAATGCGGTATCGAGCGTCCAGTGCAAACTATTTTCTACCGACCA
>JANMVQ010000275.1:0-4735 GCA_031392845.1 Chloroflexota bacterium | reverse complement strand
GGTGATCTAGGCTTCTTGAGTGAGCCCCTTACTCATTACAACTACGAGAGCATAGCCCAATTTCATACCAAACAACAAAAATACGCGCAGCTGGATGCAAATACACTGTTTCAACAAGGCGTTCACACCAAGCCCCAAAATTTTATTCTTCAACCGTTACGTGAATTTTGTCGCCGCTTTATAAGTTTGAAAGGCTATCACGATGGGCTGCATGGGCTGCAACTGGGCATATTGCTGGCTTATTACAACTTCGATATGTATCGCAGACTCTGGCACAAATGGCACCCAAACACGCCATAAGCTATTCACTGCTATCAGCTTTGTCTTTGCCTGTTGCATCGCCCTCTTCAAGAATAGGGCGAATTAAACGTTTGCCCGCAACACGCGTTGGATACGCCACACGTGCCGCACGCTTAGGTGGGTGTTCCGGCCTGTTCCGTTGTTGATTTGCCTGGCGCAATCGTTGCAAGATATTGGCAATGCGATCAGCTTCTTTGGTTGCAGTTTGAGAAGACTCAGTTAGCCCGTCTGATGGACCTATCACTGCAGGTCCGATAACTGTATCTTCTGCATTGATTACCAATTCTGGTGAAGCAACCCCAGGCGATGGTGATTGTACCGACCACTGTGGCATCAGCTCATCTGGCAAAACATCCGCCGTTGCGATTTCTGGCATGACTAGGTGCTCGATTTCAGGGTTAGGTTTGCTTGCCCCCATTTGAGTCAACGCAGGGACAGACTGCCCAACACTTGATGCAGATGATTCAACCCACTGCGGCGCAACCAAATAGGCTCGCACCAGCCAGATGGCTGGTCCAACTGTCAATGCAGTCCAGCCTACCAATACTGCAATTGCCATTAACTGGGCACTTAACTGGCCCGGATCGGGCAGCACAGCCCACAATCCCACCACACCCAAACCAGGCATGTGTAAATACTCAGTCACACCAACACCGTTTAGGCCCACTCCATAGCTCCCATTGGCAAATAACCCAACCACCAACAAGCCCAATAATGAAGGCCCCAAAATACCTGCCACCGCCGCAGATTCATCGGACAAGCGCCACATCGCATTGACTATGTAATCTCCCACGGTCACCAGCAAACCACAACACACCCCAAGGCCAATAACCAACCCCAGTGGCAGAGTGACTGCGCCGGCACTGCATATTAAAATCGATGCCAATATCGCCCGTGCCTGCCAAACCCAGTTCACCCGACCGGTCACAAAAACAGAATAGGCCAGCACAAATAACGTTGCGACTACCCCCGTCAATCCAAATCTAAGTTGATACGCTTGGGCTGCATAACCCCACTGATCCGACGCAGATTGCTGTAAAAAGAGCCCACTCGCCCCCAATGCCAATGCCAATGTGCCTATTACTGCAAGCACAGGTTGATTACCAGTGGGGACTTGATGGCCCGTCTCACGGCGCTGAATTTGACTTAACAGCAACAACGCTACGCTGCCAATCAACGTCCCAATCATCGACAAACCACCCAAATCCACAGCACCGTGCCCCAGATTTAAATCGCTGCCCAACCTAGCCAACCAACCACCTCGCCACACCCATTGCACAGCAAAATAGCAGGTAACAGCACTCAACATGAATCCAGATGGCAATTGCACCCATACTGGCCCATAGCACGATAAGATCGCGCCTACTCCAACCGCGACCATATGCACTAAGGCCAGATCAATCAATTGAACAGGGTCCAACGATGCAACGTTAACAGGTACACCCAAAAGCGCATTGACGCCAATAAACGCAACGGTGCTGACCAATAGCATGGTTACACCTGACAACAGCAAGCGTGCTTGAAGCTTTTTGTGAACTGAGGAGTATATGACCAGCCATATCCCAAGCGGGAGGAGCTCGGCGGTCACGAAAGTGGCCCACATAGACACACGGTTAGTATATCGGATTTATAATTTAGGTAGATGCCAATACCCGATTACCTGACTCTTGCCCGCTTGGTCGTGGATGCCGCGGCCGACAAAAAAGCCGAAAACGTTCTTCTCCTCGATTTACGCGACCTCTCAATGGTCGCAGATTTCTTCGTGATTTGCTCTGGTAACTCCGATCGTCAGCTGCGTGCTATCGCCGGCAGCATTGATGATGTGATGAGCAAAGAGTATCAAATTTCCCCGCACCATGTGGAAGGCACTGATAGTGGTGGATGGGTACTGATGGACTACGGCGATGTCATCGTCCACATCTTTGCCCCCAGCCAACGCGCCTATTACAACCTAGAAGGACTGTGGGCGATGGCGCCCGTGCTGCTAAAAATGCAATAGAAACTAGTAATCCTGATTTTGCCGGGAATGACAGTACTGTGTACCGTCACTCCCGCAAATGGAGAGTTTAGAGACTTGCCATGCCTAGGTTCAGACGCCTAGCGAGTCAAGTTGGTTCATCGGCGGGGGCTGATAACGACCCGTCAATTTGAGTGCCCGTAAAGCATCGATCGTGGCTTGCATATCTCGGTCATCACCACTTTCACCTGCCCACGTACCATATTGATTCTGCACCCGCTCCAAGCGTTTGGCCGCTTCGTAAATCAGCACAGTTGATGGCTTCATCCCAGCGGATAGCAGTGCATTGATCATCCAGGCGAGATTACTAGAGTGTAGCTGGTCCATATTCAAGGCTAGGTAACGCAGCACTTGGTCGCGCCATTTGGCCCCACCCAACCGATGCCATACTGCTGCGGACAACCACTGCGTTTGCCAAAAGCTCGGCAGACTACCATCTGCAATTTGACGCAATTGAAGATACCCACCTGCCAGTTGCACCTTGTTTTCTGGAGCATTGAACATGGATAAAGCAAACCCACAATTGGCTGTGAGATACATGGTCGCAGCATTGTCACCAGGAATGAGCCATTTCGGCACGACCGCAGCCACAGATGCATCTTCCTGAAACCCGCCATCGCGCCCTTGCTGTGACAAAATGAAATCGACAGCTCGCCCAATTTGCGGCAACAATGTCGGGTCCAGCCCCATCTGTTCAGCTTGATACAAGCGAAAACAAGTGGCATCTAGCGAGCTATAGCCCGGTGCCCACGGCGGCGAGAAACCACCATCGTCGAGCTGGCCATCAAATAACAACGCTATGGCCTCATCAAAAGGCGGCTCACTGTAAAGCACATGCCGAATGCGGGCAATATCGACCAGACTGCCTTCGTTCAGGACAAAAGTAATGGGGGTTTTGGGGTTCATGGGATAAAGACCTCGTGGCCGGTGCGGGAGGACTCATAGATGGCATCGATGATCTTCAATCCGATCAAGCCATGTTCACCGGGCGAGTTAGGAATCTTGTTGTTCAGCACACAATCGATAAAGTGGCTGACCGCGCGCATATGCCCGTTCGTGACACCCTGAAACTTAGGTGTGACCGCGCTCGGCTCGTTGTTCACATATTTGAAGGCGCTCACGGTCTCGCCATTGGCGGCACCGGTGAAGAAGTTAGCCCCGGCCTCACTGCCAAACAGCCGCACAAAGTAACCGTCTTGGGTGGGTTCTCGATGGGTGGCCCAGGCGCTCTCGAACATCAGCGCAGCGCCACTCTCGAAGCGCACAAAGCCCATCCCCAAGTCCTCAACCGCGTCACTGGCGGGCTTCAGGTGGCGTGGGTTGGTCTTCTGACCGCGGGACACAAACTTGTTGAATGCCACACCGCTGACCGATACGGGCTTGGGGTAGCCCATCAGCCAGAGCGCCAGATCGAGCACATGTACGCCCAAGTCGATGAGTGCACCGCCGCCGGAGCGGGCTTTGTCGGTGAACCATGCGCCGTGCGTCGGGATCCAGCCTTCGCGCATCCAACCTGCTTTTGCCGCATACACATCCCCAAAATCGCCGTTTGCGATTTGGCCTTTTAGCCAGACGATTTCCGGGCGGTAACGATGGTTATAGCAGACCATGAGCGTTTTACCCGCCGCTTTGGAGGCATCTAAAATGTGTTGCCCAGATGGCACATCCAGCGATAAGGGCTTCTCGCATAGTACGTGCTTGCCCGCCTCAAAGGCAGCCACTGCCACCGGCTCGTGCAAAAAATTAGGCAATGCAATGCTGACTGCTTCAACATCATCGCGTTTGAGCAACTCTTTATAGTCAGTTAAACGACCAGTAGCGGGCACTTTGTATTTATCGCCCATTTCGGCCAGCAGGGTCGGATTAGCATCGCAAATAGCAACCAACTCACAGTTGGGGTCATTGACGTAGCCGTCCAAGTGAAAGCGTCCAACACTGACGCCAATAACAGCAGTGCGCAATTTTCGTGTAGTCATCTGTATAAAAATATCCTAATTTCGAATCTGGTTTAGTGAAAACTTCTGATTAAGAATATAAACCATATCTGGCTGACTAATAAATGCATTTGGTTTCTGGAAAATAAAAAAAAGACGCCTTGCTCAAGGGCGTCTACTAGAGGAGAAGAGGAGGAATCTTTATTGCTCTTCGTCGATTAGTATATGTAATTGAATGAAGACAATCATCCATCTTTAGTCTGAAATGCGCCTAGCTAGTTGGGGGATTTGGTGTCATTACAACTCAACGGATGGGCAACGGATCAGCGGATACAGGTGCGCATCCATAATCTTTTTCTCAAGGGGACTGCCTGCTTTAGCTGGCAGGTGAATTGGGAACGGCGCAAGCCGCTCCGTATTTTTATTGACAATTGCCAATGCTTTGCTAGAATTTAGTTCTAACTCTAGGGCGATAGAGTTATCG
>JANMVQ010000034.1:0-10600 GCA_031392845.1 Chloroflexota bacterium | reverse complement strand
ACATCCCTATCCCTTGGCTTGGCAAGCGCCTACGCTTTCAGTTTGGTTGATCGATCATCCTGCAAACCCTTGTCATCATGGAAAGTGACATGGGTCTGCTTTCTTAGGCGATTACCCCGCCGTGGGAATCTAGGCTAGCCAAAATTGTGGCCGATATTTTGATGGACATGGAAACCCGCGACCGGTTAAAGAGTGGTCGCGGCAACGCTCTACTCGTCTCGGCCAGCATTTATCAGGCTTGCAAGTTTTATGAGCTGTTTCAGAACACGCCTCTAAAAGGTCACTGCGCCATCGTCACGTCCTATAAGCCATCCACCAGCAATATCAGAGGCGAAGAAACCGGCGAGGGGTTGACCGAGAAACTGCGGCAGTATGAGATTTACCAAAAGATGCTGGCTGATTGGTTTAACGAAGCGCCAGAGAAAGCGGTCAACCGCGTCGAAGACTTTGAGAAAGAGGCGAAGAAAAAGTTCATTGATGAGCCAGGCCAGATGAAGCTGCTAATTGTGGTGGACAAACTATTGACTGGCTTTGACGCACCGCCCGCCACGTATCTGTATATTGACAAGCAGATGCACGATCATGGCTTGTTCCAAGCTATATGCCGCGTAAACCGGTTGGATGGCGATGACAAGGATTACGGCTACATCGTAGATTACAAAGACCTGTTCAAGAGCCTGCAAGCAGCCGTAAAGGACTACACTACCGGCCCATTGGAAGGCTACGATAAAGAAGATGTGGCGGGCCTGTTGCAAGATCGATTGCAGAAAGCCCGCGAGCGGCTGAATGAGGTGCTGGAAAGCGTGCGCGCCCTGTGCGAGCCGGTGGAAGCACCCAAAGACCAAGCCGCTTACTTTCACTACTTCTCGTCCCACGAATCGGGCAACGCCGAGCAACTGAAGGCCAACGAACCTCAGCGCCTGTCGCTCTACAAATTAGTGGCGGCGCTGGTACGCGCCTATGCCAACATAGCCAACGAGATGCCGCAGGCTGGTTACAGCCTGGCTCAGACCGAGGCGATCAGAAAAGAAGTGGCGTTTTACGAAAACCTGCGCAACGAGGTGAAGCTGCACAGTGGTGATGCCATTGATTTGAAACGCTATGAGCCAGCCATGCGCCACCTGATTGACACGTATATACGCGCCGAGGAGAGCGAAAAAGTATCATCCTTCGATGATCTATCCCTGATTCAACTGGTGGTCGAACGTGGTGCATCTGCGGTGGATGCGCTGCCCGCCGGCATTCGCCAGAGCGAAACGGCCATGGCCGAGACCATTGAGAACAATGTGCGCAAGCTGATCATTGATGAGCAGCCGATCAACCCCAAGTATTACGAGAAGATGTCGGAGTTGCTGGATGCCCTGATCCAGCAGCGCAAGCAAGAGGCGCTGGATTATGCAACCTATCTGGCCCAGATTGTTGATCTGACCCGGCAAGCCACGAACGGGGCCAGCGCTTCTGAATATCCAACAACCATCAACACCGCCGCCCGGCGCACCTTCTACGACAACCTGGGCCAGAATGAAAAACTGGCGACAGATTTGGATGCGACCATTCGCCAGAGCTTGCAAGACGAGTGGCGCAGCAATTCGATCAAGGTAAAAAAAGTGAAAATAGCGATTAAAGCCATGCTAAACATTCACCTGAGCGAGGATGAAAGCGAGCTGCTGGTGCAAGCCAATGCTCAACTCCGAGAAACGCCAACGCCGTTCAGCACCACCAACATAGACGCATTGGCCGAGCAAGTGTTGGAACTGGCAAAAAAGCAACATGATTACTGAAATAGAAGCTGATCGGCGCGAGATTCACGAGATTATGGTCAGCGGTCTACCCGTTGCCATCGTCCGCAAGCGCATCAAGAATTTGCACCTCGGCGTATATCCGCCGCAGGGTCGGGTGCGGGTGGCCGCCCCGTTGGCGGTCAGTGACGATGCAGTCCGGCTGGCGGTGATCGGCAAGTTGGGGTGGATCAAGCGTCAGCAGGCCAAGTTTCAGGCCCAGCCGCGCCAATCTAAACGCGAGATGGTCAGCCGAGAAAGCCACTATTTTCTGGGGCGGCGCTATTTGCTCAACGTGGTCTATCAGGATGGCACACCTGGTGTGGTGTTGCGCAACAAAACAAGGCTAGACCTATGTGTGCGCCCAGGCAGCAGCGCTGAACAACGCGAGCGCGTGTTGCAAGCGTGGTATCGCCAGCAGCTAAAAGCGCAGATCGCGCCGCTGGTGACGCGGTGGTCGCCTATTCTGGGTGTGCAAGTTGATGGCTGGGGCGTGAAGCAGATGAAGACACGCTGGGGCAGTTGCAACATCGCCGCACGCCGCATCTGTCTGAATTTGGAACTGGCCAAGAAGCCGCTGGCTTGCCTGGAATACATCGTGGTGCACGAGATGGTGCATCTGTTGGAGCGGCAGCACAACGCACGGTTCATGGCTTATATGGATCGGTTTCTGCCGCAGTGGCAAGCCGTGCGCGCAGAGCTGAATCAGTTTCCGTTGGGGGCGGAGAGCTGGGTGTATTGAAGTTTCAGCTTAACGTCTTGCAATATCGCTTGTATTTGTCAATGATTTCTCGCTGTGGTGGTTTTATTTGGCAACAATCCACGCTAACCCATCCACCAACTCATCAAAGATCGAGGCATCGGCCTACATGGTCTGACCAGTAAGGTGTCAAGTCCAAACCTTTGTGAGTTTTGCTGAGTTCAGCGATCTGCAAGCGCAGGTCAGCACTCGATCCATGCAGATCTTTTAGCAGGAACTGGTCGCTGTTCCAAAAGTCGATGGTCGCTGATTTAGGCCGCCGTCCACTTGGCAATTTGCTTTACTCACACCTTCACCAGCTCTGATCATCTCCCTCCAATGATCAAGCGAAAAAACACTGTTCAATGCAACGTTTTACGCCAAACCTCACGGAAGAAATCATGAAGCTCGTCACATCACTCAGACTCATCTTAGCGATTGGAATAGCCGCCACTGTCACATGCTCGCTGTCGGGTTGCAGGTGTGGATGGGCGAGTTCGGTGTTTATTGTGACTATGCCGATGCCGACAGCCGCGCCCGCTGGCTGCGCGATGCCCGCACCTTGGCCGAGAAATATGGCATCGGCTGGACGATTTGGGGCTATGACGATTGCTTTGGGTTGGATCGTAAGTGGCGGGATGGGCGTTTGGTGGTGGATAAAATGGCAAAAGCAGCGTTGGGGCCATAGCCCAAACGGGATTGGCTGGAGGCATTTAGTGTCTTACAATTCTGCTCATGAGTAATACAATCACCGTCCGATTGACCGAGGAGTTGGGCCAATGGCTGGAAGAGGAGTCGCGGGTGACCGGTTTACCCAAAGGTCAGATTGTGCACGAGCAGCTAGAACTGTTGCGCACGCGCAAGGTGCGGCAAGCATTTTTGGATCTGGCTGGCAGCGTCGAAAGAGCGCCTAATCTCAGCCGCAAACGAGGATTTGAGGCGTGAAGGCGATTGCCGATACGGGTTTCCTATTAGCCTTTGCCAACCGGTATAAACTCTTGCATAGATTCAAGTAGCCAATACAGCACAAGTAACAGGTTCACACCCATGACAATACCAACCCTCAGTCTCAACGACAGCCACACCATGCCCCAGATCGGACTGGGCACCGCTTCGCTCAACGACGACACGGTCGCACCGGTGATTGTTACCGCAATTGAAGCTGGCTATTCGTCACATCGACACCGCCTACCGCTATGGCAACCAGCGTGGCGTGGGTAAAGGCATCCGGGATAGCGGTATTAATCGTGGGGCGGTATTCGTCACCACCAAGTTGGATGGCGAATTTCAGGGAAATGAGCGTGCCATTGCGGGTTTAGACGAGTGCCTGCGTCAACTTGACATGGACTACGTTGATCTGCTGCTCATTCACTGGCCGCTGCCTCAGCGCGACGAGTACATCTCCACATGGAAGACATGGTTTCGGATTCGTTGTGCGTTTTGGCTGTTCTTTGCTAAATTAAAATTGACAATCGCTAAATTTCTACCAAGATTGTCATAACTGAACTTATATAGCTGCTTTTTTCAGTCTCTCGAATTACGGGTGAATTACCGACAATTAACGTTTGGAGCACCGGTCACGGTCATGTTTCTGTAGGGAGGCTGACGACCACCGCCGCACCTAAAGACGGCATTCTTTGGATGCCTGCCGGACGTCCGCCTACGCTACCGCCATTGAATTAAGCTATATTTGTGATACCTGCTCATGTCCAATAAACCAATTTCACCCAACTTCGGGTCTGCTCCTTCCCCAAAAGAACGCGGCAAGCGCGCCTTTCGGACCGGGCACTATGCAGAAGCGGTTGATCATTGGAGTGCTGTTGTCGAACCAGATGAATCGCTCAAGCAAGCCCTCGCTGAAGCGCACTTCCGTCAGGCGGCTGCCTTACACCTTGATTTATCCAGCTTACCCCACTTACTGAGCGCAACACAGTTGATAGCGAGCGATCCAATATATGCTTACTGGTACGCCGTGGCGTTACATAAAGCCGGGCGTATTCAAGAGGCACTCACGGAATATCAGCGAGCTGGGTCGCTGGGTTTGGCTCAGGCGGCCGGTGCCGCCCAACGCAACCCACAATTGAATATTTGGCTTGCCCAAAGAAGTGCAGGGCAAATTGGGGCTTGGCCAGAACCCTCTGCGCAAGCAGGTGATCCGCGCAACACAACGCCGCGCATGATCTACGATGCGCTTGTGTTACTCGCTCGCAATGACGACGATGGGACCAAGAAAGCTGTAGCACGGCTGAGTGAAATGTCGCCCAAACCACTCCCGCGCGATGTTGGGGCACAGCGCTATGCTTATTTGGGAGTGGGTCATGCACGGCGTGGTCATACCGCACTGGCCATCGAAAACTGGCGGCTTGCGGCGCGCACTTGGCCCACGCATGCGTTGGTACGACATAATTTGGCATCTGGTGCACTGGCTCAAATTCATGAGGCGATGGCACGAGGTGACACGGTTACCGCGCAAAAGTTGACCATTGAGGCGTCCACCGTAGACCCAACGCTGACATTGATGTTGAGTGGCTTGCACTATGGTATGGCGTTATCGGCGGCGCGCGAAAGTCGGTGGGCAGATGCGGCTCGGCAGCTTGATCGAGTAGCACAGTCCTTGACCGACGCCAAAGGCGCTGAGCGCAGATCTCTATTACACAACTTGGCATTGCTATATGAAATGGCTGAGGATTGGCCAGCCGCTGCCATAAGCTGGCGCGAGTTATTACGGACGTTGCCGCGTGGAAAACGGACTGCCGCCGAGAACACGGGGAATGATCAGCGCGCATGGATTCGGCGACGTGCCATTGATTGTTACAAACGCGCCGACCAACTGGACGAGGCGATCAAGGTGTTGCGCCAAAGTGTCAAGCAAGCCTCAGACGACATGGATACTCGACTCGACTTGGTGCGTGCGCTATATGCCAACGATCAAGAGCAAGCGGCTGAAAACGAAGCACAACGGTTGCTTACGTTGAATCCCAATCACATTGACACGCTGTTGCAGTTGGGTGAGATGCAATTGGAATCGGAAAAGTTCCAACAGGCGGAGAAAAACTTGGATCACGCGATGAGCATCGCGCCAGAAGATCGGCGTGTGCGGGCTGGGTTGGCCGAGGTGCTGCATCAACGCGCCCACTTTGATGAACGGACGTATCAGCCTGACAAGGCGATTACTCATTTCGAGCGCGCGATGCACTATGCCCCTGACGATTTGGCACTCATGGTGTGTGCATCACGAGCCTACTCAAGAAGCGATCAACTGGATAAAGGGCGCACCCTGATTAACCACATGCTCAGCGTGGGCAAAGGCAAAGCCAATACTTATTACAACGCAGCGCGTTTTTGGGCTGAGCAAAGGGGTATAGCCGAGATTGAGTTGGTCCTACAGCAGGCTGAGCAAGCTGGGGTGCTAGATGCCCGCTTGTTGGGTTTGATAGGTATGGACATTTTGGATACCGTATATCCGGAACCGCCGCGCTTCTTATTTGAAGCCATGATGCGGCGGTATGGTGCCAAGAACTTGATGATGAATTCGCCACTCATGAGACGCCCAAGCGAACCAACAGACCCCGGTCTACGGGACTTTGGACACGCGTTGCTACATCGCGCCATGCAGCGCCCTGAGGCGAAGACCGAAATGTTGTTGTCAGTGTTTATGCCATTGCTGAACATTTGTCCGCAAGAAGCGTTGCCGTACTGCCAATGGATGGCTGAGCATATGCCTGATGATGCTATGAGCCTTTTGATTTTGGGATGTGCCCAAGCCCTTCAGAAACAATACAAAGCGGCGGAGGCGGCATTTGACCGTGCGCGAATATTGGCCAAGGCGGCCAAGGATACCGGGACCGAACAGTTGGCGCGCGAATTCCGACGCAATGTATACGATCCTGAGTTTGCCGAATCTGTGCGTGGTATGTTTGCTATGGCCGGACAAAGCGATAGTTTGGATTTGGAACTTGATGATTTTGAACTTTAAGATATGAGCGACAAGCAATCCCAGCCACCTTCCCAACCTGTGATGTATCTGCCACAGTCCAGCCCATATGACACATTAGGGCTGACACCACAGGCAACCGCCGAAGAGATCAAATCTGCGTATTTTGCCTTGGTGCGGTTGCATCCGCCTGAGCGCGATGCGGCCCGATTCAAGGAGATTCGTGCTGCATATGATCACTTGAAAACCCCTACACAGCGCTTCGAGACGGATATGCGCTGTTGGCAAGACTTTCAAGCGCCACCATTGCCCCCGACAACTGGGCTGGATTTAAGCGTACATGATGATGATTTGCTTTTTCTGTTGCAAGCGAGCAGCGATTTAGCCGCACACAATTTGCATAAGCAGTTTCGAGATATTCGGCTGTAACGGGTGCCAGCATGACAAACCATACTGAAGAGGTTGATACAAGTAATACGGACCCTGTGTCTGCCACTACACTCGTATCAACACCCACTATATTCGAAGATGTCCAAAAGCAACTGTCAAAATTCGGGCGTGAACAATTCAAGCTAAATACTTTGGTTGAGACACAGCAAAAGCAGGTGCAAGCTGCGCTTCAGCAACTGAGCGACAATGAAGCACGCCGCGAACGTGAGCGGGTGGATTGGTTGGCAAAGCGCGTCAACGAACAAGCGCAGGATCGCTTGAAGATGATCGAGCGTATGTTGCCGGCATTAGATGGGTTGGACGAGGCCATTGCGACACTGGATCGGGCCAAACAAGCTAAACGACCCAGTTGGTGGCAACGCCTGCGTGGCAAAACTGGAGCTGCATCGGAGACGATAGTGGCTTGGTGCAATGGGCTGACGATAGTACGTGAACGCCTGTTACGTTTGCTGGCAGAAGAAGGCGTTTATCCGATTGAAAGCGCTGCTAGGCGATTCGACCCAACGCTGCATGTGGCGTTACAGCACGCACCGGCCACCACCGAACACCCTGCCGGGACTATCGTGCGTGAAGTACGGCGCGGCTATAGCCTAGGCCAATTGCCACTACGGTATGCCGAAGTAGTCGTCGCACGGGATTAATGGTGTTAGATTGTTAGAGCTGCAATGTGATCGCCTTTTAATATGAGTGACAAAATCATCGGTATCGACCTTGGCACCACCTTTTCCGCAGTTGGCTTTGTGCACGATGGAGAAGCTGTCATTTTGCCCAACGGTCGCGAGCGGATCATTCCATCCGTCGTTGGGTTTTCTGATGCTGGCAAGTTGCTGGTGGGTACGCCTGGGCGCAACCAATTGGCGCTGTATCCTGAGAATACGGTCAAGTCAATCAAACGCAAGATGGGCACCAACGAGAGTGTGATGTTGAATGGGCGCGCTTATACCCCGGCCGAAATTTCAGCCATCATCTTGCGGGAGATGAAACGCATAGCCGAGGCTGCACTTGGCGAAACGATCTCGCGGGCGGTCATCACCGTGCCGGCATACTTCTCGGATGCCGCACGCCAGGCGACCAAAGACGCTGGCGAGATCGCTGGCTTCGTGGTCGAGCGTATTATCAATGAACCCACTGCAGCGGCGCTCGCATATGGATTGGACAAGCTGGATAGCAGTGAGATCATCGCCGTGTATGACTTAGGCGGGGGCACATTCGATGTCTCAATCATCGAAATCAATGCCGGTGTATTGGAAGTACGCGCAAGCCATGGTGATGTTAATCTGGGCGGCGATGATTTTGACGAGCGCTTGATGAATTATTTGGCCGATCAATTTCAAGGGGAACACGGCATTAATCCGCGTAGCGATCTGAAGGCCCGAGCACGTTTGTTGCGGGCCGCTGAGGAGGCCAAGATCAGACTTTCCAGCGAAGTGTTCGTGCGTGTGCAAGAGGAATATTTGTTGGAGCGTGACGGATTGCCACTCCACTTGGATGTCGAGATTGGACGAGATGCATTTGAGGCATTGATCGCCGAACTGCTGGAAAGGACACTGGTTGCCTTTGATCAGGCGCTGGCTGATGCGAGTATGACCGCAGATCAACTGGATCGCATCCTGTTTGTGGGCGGTAGCACGCGTATCCCACGGATTTGGGAGATGGTGGCGCAACACACCGGTCGGCAACCAATGGTGGCAGTTAATCCCGATGAGGCTGTGGCGTTGGGCGCAGGGGTGCAGGCCGCCATCATCAGCGGTGAGCCGATCGACGCAATCTTGGTTGATGTGACCCCACACTCGCTGGGGATTGCAGTGGCAGCTATCGAATTCGGTCAATTGGTAACGGATCGTTTTGGCCCAATCATTCATCGCAACACCACGATCCCAGCAACCTATTCAGAGCGCTTCAGCGCCCTTCACCCAGATCAGACTCGGATCGATATCAAGATTTACCAGGGCGAAGATGAAATTGCCTCGCGCAATACTTTACTGGGTGAGTACCAATTTGAAGGTTTGCAACCAGAGGAAAAAGGAGAGAATCCTACTATTACAGTGCAGTTTGATCTGGATGTGAATGGAATCTTGAATGTGAATATTCAGGATCGAGGCAGTGGCAAACGCGCTAGCCTGACTGTATATGCCGAACATCGACGCTTGGATGTGCGCCAACGTGACGAGGCCAGCGCGCATGTACGTGAACTGATGTTGGATGCTCAGGATATTCCTGACCCAACTGTACCAGCAGCCACCCAAGCACTGATTGCGCGGGCGCGGACCGTCGCAGATAGCGCTAATGCCGGAGCTATACACGTGCGTGGACTGCTGCTCGATATTGATGCGGCGATACGAGCGGAGGACGATACATTGCGTGATGAGTTGAGCGAGCAGCTGGCCGAGGCGTTATACGATTTAGAAGAGTGACAGCCTTATCATCAGCTTGTTGCCTGCTATAACTAGCGGAGCAATTTGCGGTAGTGATGTGGGCAGACGAATGCTAGGCAAGTCTGTGCTATGGGCATGATCTCTCTTATGTGTTTCGAGCACTAAAGTATTTCCAGGTAACTATTCAGTCCAAATTTGGTTTTTGTCCGCGAATAACGCGAATTTACACTAATTTTATTTGCGAAGATTAGCGTGATTAGCGGATTTTAATTGTGGCTGAATAGTTACATTTCCAGAGCTAACTGAGAGGTAAATATTGGAGCTGAAAGCGGCAGTGAAGCGCTTGTCGCGGCTGATCTATAACGAACGGCTAGATCCACGGCAGTTGGCGGGGGCGGTCTTGGATCAGGCAATCCGGCAAATCGCCAAACAAGGGAAGGTCCGCCTGGCGCTGGACTGGACGATAGAAGATGATCAATATCTACTGGTGATTTCGCTCGTGATCAAGGGCCGCGGGATACCGATTTTTTGGCGAGGGTATGCGGAGCGGGTGCTGAAAGGGCGGATGAAAGTGTATGAGATGGCGATCATCAAGCGGGTATTGGAGCGGGTGCGCGGCAAAATCGGGCGACGACGGCTGATTGTGACCGCAGATCGGGGGTTTGCTGATGTAGGGCTATGCGATGTGTTGGAATCCTACCGAGCACAATACATTATCCGCACCAGAGCCAGCACCAAAGTACTGATCAACGGAGAGTGGCAGCAATTGCAGGACATAAGTTTCATCACTAACTCGCGGCGGCGCACGCTGGGACAGGTGCAATATTGTCAGTCTAATCCGCGCACGCAATGGGTCGGTCTGAGCCGAGTCAAAGACGAGAATGATGAATGGGACGTCTGGTATCTGATCTCCAATCGCTGGCAAAGCGCCACCCAAATGGCAGATGCCCGTATCGCTGACATCAAAGCGTGGGCACGCTTTTTTGCCTTATTTGCATTCGCCCTACTCATTCTTGTATCTCTGGCGATTGCAATCTTGCTCCGCGATCCGAAAATTGCTGATCAGTTGCTCAGACGGATCGCCTCTCGCCGACGTGGCCGCTGTGAGTTTGGTTTGGTTAACGCGATGCTCAAACTATTAGAGCATGACTCCAGCTTGTTTGCATGGCTCGATCCACGCCGTTTAGGCCATTCCAAGGAATAGATTTGCCAAATGAGCCCCCACCCCAGCCCTTGTATGCTTGGGAAGGGGATGTGGCAGGCCGAAAACCCTCTGGTTCGAACAAGTCCGTGGGGGAGCGTGGGTCGCCACATCTTGGAATAA
>JANMVQ010000264.1:0-13964 GCA_031392845.1 Chloroflexota bacterium | reverse complement strand
CTCCTCCTGCTCAGGTTTCTCATGTCTTTCGCTCACGTTTCTCTCCTACGGCCCGGCCACCCCTGCCAACACACCGACCCGCCCGCTCCACTTCAGTAATCTCGTCTCCGGGTTTGTGTCACCTCAGCCTAACACGCGGGGGAACGCGTAGCGCACATTCGACAGGTGTTGCAACAAGCGGTATGCTAATCATCTTGACTAAGAATTTATTCGCGCCATGCGGCACAAAAACTTCAAGAGAAAAGTATGCCCAAGGTACAGGTTAAAAACAAAATCGCGCTATTGGAGACAATTCAATCAGAGCACAATCTGTTGCAGGAGAATCTCGCAATCCTGACCGATGCACAATGGGTGCAACCCGGCATAGTGAACGATTGGTCCGCCAAAGATGTGCTCATGCATCTGGTGGTCTGGGAACAACGGCTCATTCAACGGGTCACCGGAAAGAAGGAACACGGATCCGACCAAAAGACGCCCGAGTTCAATCACAATGTGTTTATTGAGAATCGTGATCGGTCACTGGCCGATGCTAAGCACGCATTTCAGCGATCGTATAAGCAAGTGATGGCCTTGGTCGAGTCTTTGTCCGATGCAGACGTAGACAAATGGTGGCAATCGTTTGCATTTAATACCCATGGTCATTACCGCTGGGCCAAAACACATATCCGCAAGTGGCTGCGCGCGCAGAAATAAGTCGTATCATGCCCAACCATGAATACAATCAAATTGGGCAACTCCGATCTCGTCGTCTCAAGCATTGGATTGGGCTGCATGCCGCTCGGCGGCGCTTGGGATCAGACGCCGTTGCCAGAAGCCACCCGCAAACAAGCCATGATCACCGTCCGCGCCGCGCTCGATCAAGGCATTGACTTTTACGATCACGCTGATATTTATTGCCGCGGCAAGTCCGAACAGGCCTTTGCCGATATTTGGCAGGAGAAGCCAGATCTACGCAGCAAGATCTATATCCAATCCAAGTGCGGTATCCGCTTTGCCGACGATCCCGTTGCTGGCGCACCACATCGTTTCGACTTCAGCTACGAACATATCGTTAATTCGGTCGAAGGCTGCCTAAAACGCTTGCAAACGGATTATCTGGATGTTCTGCTGCTGCATCGGCCGGATCCATTGGTCGAGCCGGAGGAAGTGGCACGCGCCTTCGACAAATTAAAGGAAAGCGGCAAAGTCCGCCACTTCGGCGTGAGCAATCACACTGCTGCACAACTGGCGTTATTACAAAAACAGGTGACCCAGCCGATCATCACTAATCAAGTGGCCTTTAATGTTTTGCATACGCACATGCTCGACGAAGGCATTATTTTCAATCAGACTAAACCCGGCGTGATTACCCGCGATGAGGGGACGATTGAATACTGTCGCGAGCACAATATCACGCTGCAGGCGTGGGGACCGCTGGCGTGGGGCCGTCTGACTGGGCGACCCGGCATCACCCTGACCGAGGCCGAAGCCAAAGCAGCTCAATTGGTCGCTGAAATGGCTCAAGCCAAGAATGTTAGCGCCGAGGCGATTTTGATTGCCTGGATTCTGCGCCATCCCGCCCGCATTCAGCCGTTGATCGGTAGCACCAAACCCGACCGTATCGCCGCCAGCTGTCAGGCCGCCAGCGTACAGCTCAGCCGCGAAGAGTGGTATCAGTTATTCGTGGCCGGGCGTGGCGAGAACCTGCCCTGAAAAGTATGAAGTGAGAGGTATGAGGTATGAATTTATCTTTCATCTCTCATCTCTCTCACTTCATACCTCATACTTCATACTTTCACGAGTTGGTCTTGATCATGTGATCCACCGATTGCTTGATCAACTCTTTTAATACTTTTTGGTCGATATCGGCAAGCCGCTTGACATAGAGACAAGCCTTGCCGATCTTGTACGTACCAAGTTTGCTCATCAGGTCGTTATAAGTATCAAAACCGCCCATGATATAAAGCGTCAGTGCTTGTTTGCGTGGCGAAAATCCAGTTAGTGCGGCATTGCCCTCATGCCCACTGGCATATTTGTAATGATATTGGCCAAAACCAACAATGCTGCTGCCCCACATTTTTGGTTTTTCTTTAGTCACTTGTTGCATGAGTTGGGCGACTGCCTTGCAATCCTCGCGGCGCTGCTTATCCTCGATGCTATCCAAAAACACTTCTACACTGGCATCCGTTTCTTTGGTCTTTAGTTCGTACATCTCTCACCCACTCCTGTTTAGATTACGTGCAGTTTTACAACCAAGGCTGAAATTTGTCGATAGCTTATTGCGAAATATGCCGACGGCAAGCCTCATTCTGCCTTCTACTCTCTGCCCTCTGCTTACTTCCCCATCGCTACCGCAATCTGTGCAGCGACGCGGGCATTGTTGACCAACAACGCCATATTGGCTCGCACGCTGGCCCCATTGGTTAGTTTCGCGATTTGGTCGAGCATCCAAGGCGTAGAAGCAGCGCCATGCACCCCAGCAGCGTCTGCCAAGCGCTGGGCTTCGACGATGGCTTTCTCGGCCACCTCACGCGGCAATTCATCTTCAATCGGCACCGGCACACACACCAATTCGCCACCCGGCAGACCCATTTCCCGACGCGCCCGCACGATGCGCGCCACCGCTTGCGCATCTGCTACGCACGTGTCAGCCTTTAGCCCGCTGCTGCGCGAATAAAACCCGGCGATCTCGTCCGACTGATACCCCAGCACCGGCACGCCCAATGTTTCTAGGTGCTCAAAGGTCAGCGGCACATCCAGCAGCGCCTTAGGGCCGGCACACACCACCGTGACCGCAGTGCGACCCAACTCGGTCAGGTCGGCGCTGACATCATAAGGATGCCCGCGATGCACCCCACCGATACCACCGGTGCCAAACACAGTAATCCCGGCGCGTTGAGCAATCCACATTGTGGATGCCACGGTCGTAGAGCCATCCAGCCCCAGCCCGCACACAATCCCCAAATCGCGCACACTGCATTTGCGCACACCGGTTGAGGTGGCCAGACCTTCGATTTGCTCGCGGCTCAGCCCAACATGCAGTTGCCCTTGCAACACCGCAATAGTGGCGGGGATCGCCCCACCCTCGCGCACGCTGCGCTCCAAAGCCACAGCCGTCTCCAAGTTGCGCGGATAAGCCAAGCCATGCGTGATGAGTGTCGATTCCAGTGCCACGACGGGTTGGTTGTGCGCCAACGCCTCGCGGACTTCGGTTGAGATAACCAGACGATTCATGGAGGAGATTCTAAATGGGATGGTTGTATCCTTCCATCCACGGTGCCACATCAGCCAGCGCAGATACCGGCATGACTTCCACCCGCTCTTCCAGCTTGAAGCGCTTTTCACCTGGATATATCACCCACAGCCAATCCAATTTGAGATCGGTCAAGGCAGTTCGCATGGATAGCGTAATCTTGGGGGCATCCACATGTTTGCACTCCACGCCAAGCCGTTTGCCGTCTTTGATCATAAACAGATCCAGCTCAGCACCGTTGTGCGTCCGCCAAAAATGAGCCAATTCCGGCTTGAGCAAACGAATGAGCTCTTCAATGACGTAGCCTTCCCACGATGCGCCCATGTGTGGATGGGTTAGCAAATCACGGGCTGTGCGCACCGTCATCAGTTGATGCAACAGTCCTGAATCGCGAAAATAAATCTTTGGCGATTTGACTTGTCGTTTACCCAAGTTTTCGTACCACGGCTGAAGTTGACGCACCATGAATACGCCTTCCAGCGCATCCAGATAACGCCGGGCCACTGTTTCTTTGATGCCAATGGCACTCGCGACCTCAGCGGCATTCCAGAGCTGACCGTGATAGTGTGTCATCATCATCCAAAAGCGCCGCATGGTGAAGGGTTGCGCATCCAAACCTAAAAGTGGCAAATCGCGTTCAATCACCGTCTGGATAAACGCTTCGCGCCATTCCACACTGCTGTGATCGTCTGGCGCAAGAAATGACTCAGGGTATCCGCCGCGCAACCAGTGCGTTTGATGCGCTGATGCCCCGACCTCAGATAAGCTGAACGGGTTGACTTGAATCGTGCGTAACCGCCCCAACAACGACTCAGACGATTGCCTCAACCACGCTTCAGCCGCACTGCCCAGCACCAGAAAGCGTGCTGGCAGCGGATCACGATCGGCCAACACGCGCAAGGTTGGGTATAAATCCGGACGACGTTGCACCTCGTCAATCACGACGATTCCGGTGAGAGGTGCCAGCGCGCTCATCGGCTCATTCAAACGACTGAGATCGGCGTAATTTTCAAGGTCAAAGTAATTGGCCGAATCTGGCGATACAAATCGGCGCGCCAAGGTGGTTTTCCCACTTTGGCGCGGACCGATCAATGCGACAACTCGAAAGGCCGTGAGCGCACGCTGAATTTCCGTTTCCAAGACGGTTCGAAGCATCATTTAGGAAATTTACCATGAAATTCTAAACTTTTTCGAAAGATTTTCATGGTATTTTAATTAACTATTTACGAGCATATCTCAAATCGGCCCTTCCGCTACAATCGCAATGGGCCGACCCAGATGCTGCGTCAACACCACCACGCACGGCCAATCGCCAGCGCCGGAGAGCTCGCGTGCCAGTTGATCAGTGTCGATGGGCGAACCACGCTTCTTGACCGTGACCGCACCCACACCACGCGCCCGCAGCGCCGTACGCAAGTTTTTGAGCTGAAACGGCATCCATTCCACCACCCGCCAGCAACGGGCAAAGGGAGTGACTATTTGCTCATCTGACGTGAGGTAGGCAATATCCGGGTCAAGTTGAGCGGCATTGAGTTGCGCGCCAATTAACTCCACCAAATACGCTCGCAAGATCGCCCCATCGGGCTCGTACAAAAACGCGCACGGCGGGCTGATCGGCAGTCTATCAAGCGCATTCGCGCGGTGCAACGTATGCACAACATTGCCTTGAATCAGCGTTGCCCGCTGGCCGGGCTGCGCAACTTCACCGTACCACAAAACTGCCTCTTTTAGTTCGCCATCAACCGAGATAAATTCGCTCTCGCACTCGACGGGCAGCGGCACTTGTGGGCGTTGAATTCCCGGCGCGACCTTGACCGCCATGCTATGGGTATGGGGCAGCCAGCGCACAATATTTTGCAAAGAGGGCAGATAGGCTGCCGGCCCCAGCCGTCGCCCCTGATCGCGCCGGGCTGGGTCAAAGAAAATGCCATCGCACGGCGCTGGATCAAACTGCTCCAGATCGGCTTCAACCAAATCGACCTGCTTCGATAACCCCAAAGCCTCGGCGTTGGCGATAGCCATCGCCAACCGCACTGGGTTACGATCCACCCCAACCACTTGGCGAGAGGGCATAGTCGCCAGGGTCAGCAAATCGCCACCCACACTGCACCCCAAATCGTAGACCGTCTGACTCGCCGCGAGTCGAGCGAAACGATAGGTCGAAATACGCTCACCCGAGGCCTGCTCCAAAGCCTCACGGGTGAAATACATCTGCCCAGCCCGCGTAAATTTGCCGCGAGCATGTTGGCGCAGGGCCGCCATCTCATACACAGCGACAGATTGCTCACGGGTGGCCGACATGTTGACGGCCTGTTGGCGCAACAAAGCCAATGTTTTGAGCTGTTGCTCTGGGCGCAAATCAAGTTGCTGCGCAATCGCCAACAAGTACTGACCCGGCTTGCTCAGAAGCCAAAGAAACAGCTCAAGCGTGAACTCAAAGCGGCTCATGGGCCAATGCTGTTTCGAGCGCGTGGCCGATATTCAGCACACGTATTTCGGCATGAGGGGTGCTGGCCAATTGCACTGATACCGGCAGCCCCTGCACCATCGCATACGGCAAGCTGATCGCCGGGATGCCAGTGAAGCTATACGGAATGCTTAAGTGCAAAAACGCCGGCCGATGCTGCGCTGTGCCGCTTTCTAATTCCACCTCAATGCTGCCACGTAACGGCGCAATCACTGGCGTAGTCGGCATAATCAGCGCATCCACGCTGCGCAAACAATCGTTTATGCCGGTGATCACTTGCTCGCGCTGGCGACACGCCGCGAAGTAGTCTACGGCAGTCACCGTCGCACCGTTCTGCAGGGCTGGTCGTACGATATCCGAGAAATTCTGCGGCTCGACTTTGAGTGCCACCCGATGCACATCGGCAGCTTCGGCGCGAGCCAATGGCGTATAGGCGGGCGGACCAAGCTCAATATCCGTTGGGTTTACATCAACAATTTGCGCACCGTGATCGCGCAACCACATCAGCAAGCGCTCAAAAGCCACCCGTTCGCGCTTGCCTAAGCACCCTTCCAGATAAGCACGCAGGTGGCCCAGCCGCAAGCCGCTTAAGGTGAATGAAGTATCTAGCGGCGCGGGGCGTTGGGCCAATATTTCATAGGCGATAGCCGCATCAGCCACGCTGCGAACAATCGGGCCAGCGTGATCGCAGGTCGCGCACAAGGCCAGCGCGCCTTGTAACGGCACCACGCCATGGGTCGGCTTAAAGCCAACCGTGCCGCAATTGGCCGAGGGGATGCGGATCGATCCGGCTGTGTCGCTGCCCAACGACAACCAGCCGATGCCAGCGCCGATGCTGGCTGCCGAACCACTGGACGAGCCGCCCGCTTGCCGTGCCGGGTCGATTGGATTGCACACATCGCCAGTGAATATGTTCTGGCCGGTGATGCCCAGCGCAATCTCGTGCATGTTGGCTTTAGCCAAAATGATCGCCCCAGCCTGGCGCAGGCGTGTGACAGCGGTGGCCTCATCCTGCCCGAGCGGCGGCAAGGTTGCACGTGTGCCAGCCTGCATAGGCATGCCGCGTACAGCGAACAAATCTTTTACCGTAATCGGTAGACCGTGTAATGGCCCGCGCATCTGACCACGTTTGGCTTCAGCGTCCAGGAGCGCGGCCTGTTGGCGCGCACCGGCCTCATCGAGATGCGCTAGGCTGTTGAGATGCGCAGCGGCTTTTATCTGGGTCAGCGCCAACTCGACTAACGCAGAAACGCTGATCTCGCCGCTGCGGATGGCGGCGACGGTGTCGGCCAAGGTGTACAGGTTTTGCGGGAGCATGTTCTTTAACCACACGTATAGACCCTTCGGGATGCGCCACCCAAAGGGTCTATACACACAAACTATTCCTCGCGGCGGCCCTTAAACGTAATGCGCAATGGGGTACCGAGGAAACCATATTCGTCGCGCAATCGATTTTCTAAAAAGCGTTGATAACTGAAGTGCACAATCTTGGGGTCGTTGACCGTAAACACAAAGTGCGGCGGATTGACGCCCACTTGTGAGCCAAACATGATGTTCAGGCGGCGACCCGATTTGCTGGGTGGGGCGTGCTTCTCCATAGCCTCGCGCAGAATGCGGTTGACGCTGCTGGTAGGAATGCGCATCGAGCGTGCCTCGTTGGTACGTAAGGCAGTTGGAAATATCTGATCACAGCGGAAGCCCGATTTAGCTGAGACAAACAACACCGGAACATACGCCATAAAGTTCAAACGCTCTTGCACGATCTGCATGAACGCCAGCATGTTCTCGGTCAGCATGCCAAAGCCTTTGATCGGTTTGGCTGAGCGTGCAACCTTTTCATCGCTTTCAATTTGATCCCACTTGTTCACGCACACCACGACGCTCTTATTTTCGTCGAGCACATAGCCCGCAATGTGTTCATCCTGCGCGGTGATGCCATCGACCGCATCGATGAGCAGCAAAACCACTTGCGAGCGTTCCATTGCCCTGAAAGCGCGCAGTACGCTGTACTTCTCCACACCGGGTTCGATTGTGCCGCGTTTGCGGATGCCAGCCGTATCGACCAAGGTGATTTTGGCCGAAGTGAGATCGTCCACACCAGACGACATGCCTGGCGGACGGACGTCAGGTGACTCTTCTGTGTCATCGATATCGATATTTTCTGACGAGTCATCCATCCGCGCAGCGTGTTGTCGGTCGTCTCCCATCTCCGCCGCCGCCGGATCATGAAACTCGATCACCGTGTCGATGGCATCCCGCGTTGTTCCGGCAACCGGACTAACGATCACGCGTGGCTCGCCGATCAACTGGTTGAACATGGAAGATTTACCCACATTCGGGCGTCCAACGATAGCGATTCTGACCGTTTGATCGACAGGTTCTTCCGGTTGCTGCGGCAGCGCCTCAATAATGGCATCAATCAGATCACCGGTACCTTCGCCTCGCAGACCACTAAGCGGAAAGACGTCGCCCAGACCGAGCGAATAAAACTCGACCGCGCTTGCTTTAAGCGCTTGCGTATCGGCCTTGCCGGCTGCCACCAGAATCGTTGGCACCGCTTTGCCCGCTTGTTGACGCTGACCAATCAGCTTGCGCAAAATATCGGCTACCGATTCGTCAATGCTGGTCAAGCCGACCTGTGCATCGACTGCGAACACAATCACATCCGCTTCACCGATAGCGATCTCGGCTTGTTCACGAATCTCGTAGATGAAGTCGGCAGAGCCTTCGGCCAATACGCGCTTTTCTTTATCTCGCAGCGGCTCCAGCGGCTCGATGCCACCTGTATCTACCAACGTAAAACTTTGACCGCGCCACTCAACCGGTGCTTGCACACGATCGCGAGTGGTACCGGGGCGGTCATCGACAACAGACAAGCGCTCACCCACCAAGCGATTGAACAACGTGCTTTTGCCCACATTAGGGCGCCCGACAAGGGCGACAAATGATTTCATTGCCCTGATTGTACGTTCTTTAATGTGCCGCGCTGGCTAAGGGTGAATTTTTCGATACGGTTTGTTGAGGATTGGGTTTGTTTTAGAACACGGATTGCACGGATAAATACGGATCAGACAACAAAATAATCTGTGCGAATCCGTAATATCCGTGTAATCCGTGTTCAAATGAGACTAAACCTCCTACGACTACATCAGGAAAGGGTGAGGCTGTGCAATGCCCGCACAGCTTCCGTGGCAAAACGACCATCGACAACCAAACTGATGCCACATTCGGAAGAACCCTGGGCAATGGCGATTATGTTGATGCGCTGTTCGCCGAGCGCCGTGAAGACTTTGCCCCCTACGCCTGGAGTTTTGGCGATCTCACTACCGACAACCGTAATGATCGCTGCGTTGGGTTGCACATCGACCAGATCGATATCACGATTGGCGATCTCACGCACCATTTCAAATTCGATCTCGCGCTTGACCTTGTCGGCTGAAGATTGTGGCACAACCAAGCAAATGTTCTGTTCAGAAGAGGCTTGCGCAAACATGAGGATACTGGTGCCAGTGCGAGCCACAGCGGCAAATGTGCGGGCGGCGATACCGGCCACACCCTTCATGCCACGGCCCAACACAGTGACAACACTGAGTTTGTCAATCATGGTCACCGCTTTGATGGGGCGGACGCTACCGGCAGCCTCATTTGTGATCAATGTGCCGGGATGCGATGGGTTGAACGTATTCTTGGCACGCAAGGGGATATTTTTGTCGATCAGCGGTGCCACCGTGAGTGGATGCAATACCTGTGCGCCAAAATACGACATCTCACTCATCTCTTGAAAGGTCAGCACATCAATCGTGTGCGCTTCTGCCACAATGCGCGGGTCGGTACTGAGCACGCCATCCACATCTTTGTAATTCAACACTTCAGTTGCGTCGATGCAGGCCGCGATGATACTGGCGCTAAAGTCAGTGCCATTGCGACCCAAGGTTGTTGGCACTCCTTTCTCGGTGTTACCGATGAAGCCGGTAATAACCGGCACAATCCCAGATTGCAACATGGGGAAAATGCGATTGCGAGTTTTGGTCTCGGTGATGTCCATTAGCGGCACGGCGGACTGATAGTTGTCGTTGGTGATGATGAATTCGGTTGCGTCGAGCGATTCGGCCTTCACCCCAAATGCGCGGATAGCACCCGCCACGATGGGTGCGGCCATACGCTCACCCAAGCCGCTGATGGCGTCCAACGCGCGCGGGGTAACTTCGCCCAAGACGCGCACACTGGCGCACAGCATCTCGAAGCCAGTCAAAATGCGATCAATCTCTTCGCCGATGTGGCGACGATCATCTGAGTTGGTGATCAGGCTGTCGATCACGGCGTGGTGTTTGTCAGAGAGTTCGCGCCGCACCCTTTGATAGGTCTCGGCATTGCCGTCGGCGGCATCGCGGGCAGATTTGAGGAGCGAGTCGGTGACTTTGATCGCGGCGAGCCGATCGACTGGGTTGTTGGGCACACCCATGGCCGATGTCACCACGACAACTTGATGCTGTTGGGCAATTGCATCGCGAATAATCCCGGCGACCTGACGTATAGCGGCTGCATCGCCCACGGATGTGCCACCGAATTTCATTACAAAGAGGGACATAGCGATGGGATTATAGAGCGAAGGGCGAGAGGCGAGAGGCGTGTGAAAATCTTGCGCCTTACGCTCCTACGCCGCCTCGCCCTTCGCCTCACGCATCTCGCGGCACAGTGAAGTAGAACGTGGTGCCACGGCCGAGGGTGCTTTCGGCCCAGATGCGGCAGCCGTGGGCTTCGATGATGTGTTTGGCAATAGCCAGACCCAACCCGGTGCCGCCTTGTCCCCGAGCGCGATCCACTTTGTAGAAACGTTCAAAGATACGCGGGAGTTCTTCCTTAGGAATGCCGGTACCCGTATCGCGCACGCCCATAGTAATGTACTCGGCAGGCTGTTCGTCGGGATCCTGCGGATATGGAGTCATGGGTGTGGGGTGGGGTTCTATCGGCAGGCTGAATATCGCGATTTCACCCTTGGGCGTAAATTTAATAGCATTGTGGATGAGGTTTGAGAGCACCCGCGCAATTTGCGCCGCGTCGACCAGCGCCTGCACCGTCTTAGGGATGTCATTATGCAGGGTTAAGCCAGCCCGTTCCGCTTGCGGGCTGAGTCGAGCGATTACTCCATTCACCAACTCGCGTAGATTGACCGAGATCATGCGCATGGGCACATGACCCGATTCGATCTGGGTCAGGTCGTACAACTCTTGCGTCAACTGGGTCAGGGTATCGGTTTGAGACGTAATTTGATCGAGCAGCTTCAGCGCATTGGGATCGTTGGGGACGACGCGCACTTTGAGTGTGTCGGCCAGCAACCGAATCGCAGTTAATGGCGTGCGCAACTCATGCGAGATATTGGCAACAAAATCCCGACGGGCGCGGCCCAACCGCTGCAACTCACTAATATCGCGCAGAATCACGATTGCGCCGATGCTCCCATCGGGTCGAGTAATGCGCGTGCCAACCACCCGATACAAATGTGAGGTGATCGTCATTTCGTGCGGTAGCTCATGGTGGCCCCGTAACACATTGTCGGCAAAATCATCCAACTCGTAGGCACGAGTGGCTTCGATCAGACTGGTGGGGCCGTCAGGCAAGAGTGGCCACAGATTTTCGGCCACGGGATTTTGATACAAGACCCGATGCCGGGCGCTGATTAAAATGACTGGGTCTTCGAGCGTATTGACCAGCGCCTCAAAGTCGACCGACTTTTCTTGCGCGGTGTTGTCTAGCAGTTTCGATGAAAGTTCAGGGCGCCGCAAAGCAATGCTCAGTTGCTCGATCTGGCGATTTTGACTGAGCAAACGAATGAGTAACAGAACGATACCCAAGCCAAAAATGCCGGCGAGAACAGGCCAACCCCACATTTAATCGATTAGTCGCTTAGTCAATACGATAACCCACACCGCGCACTGTTTGCAAATGCTGCGGTTGAGATGGATCACGCTCTATCTTCTCACGCAACCAGCGAATATGCACATCTACCGTGCGTGGGTCACCATCGAAATCATAGCCCCAGACTTGGGTAATTAAAAACTCGCGGGTAAGCACCGCGCCTTTGTTACGCAACAAAGTAGACAACAGTTCAAATTCTTTGTTGCTAAGACGAATCTCTTCACCAGCCACATAAACGCGGCGACCGATTAGATCGACATTCAAATCGCCAGAGCCAAGTTTGCTACCGGTGCGCTTGGGCGAACGCCGCAAGGCCGCCCGCACCCGGGCCGTAAGTTCGACCATGCTGTAGGGCTTGACAATGTAATCGTCAGCGCCATTATCAAGACCAATGACCCGGTCGATTTCGGAGCCGCGCGCGGTGAGCAAAATTATCGCCATGTCAGATTCGCGCCGCAAAATGCGGCAAATCGATAGGCCATCGAGACCGGGCAACATCACATCCACAATGCACAGATCGGGTTGTTCGCTACGCGCTATTTGCAAGCCGTCGTCGCCACGAAGCGCGGTACTCACGACGTAACCTTCGCTTTCCAAATGCTTGGCCAACAAGTCTTGGACCAATGCGTCGTCTTCAATGATGAGAATCTTTGCCATTCGCTTGCCAAATTGTAACTATCCGCCAACAGCCGTGCTGTCCTGTATATCACTCAGCTCACCCGTAGCGGTAAAAATCACGCGCTCACACAGATTGGTAACACGGTCGCCGATGCGCTCCAGGTTATGTGCCACCCATAGCAGATACGTTGCGCGTGAAACGATCTTGCTGTCAGCCATCATATAAGTCAGCAACTCGCGCAGAATCTGGTTGTAAAGCGCGTCCATCTCGTCATCTCGCTTGGCCACTGCTTGGGCCAGCGCCACGTCAGTCTTGACATAGGCGTCCAGAACGCCATTCAGCATCTCGACGACCACTTCCTGCATGCGAGGAATATCGATCAGGGGTTTGATATGCGGTTCACCGCCCATGCGAATCGTAATCTCAGCGATGCCGGTGGCGTGATCAGCCATGCGCTCCATTTCCACAGCCATATGCATAGCCGCAATAATGCGGCGCAAGTCGCGCGCAGCGGGTTGTTGGGTGGCGATGGTGCGCAAACACTCAGCCTCGAGACGGTAACGCAACTGGTCCACCCGGTCATCAGCCTCGACCACTTGACGCGCCATGTTGACATCGCGTTCTTTGAGCACATGCACCGCACGCTTAATTTGCTCTTCAACCATGCTGCCCATACGCAAGATGCCATCTTGAATGGTGCTTAGATTTTCGTCCAGGAGTTTGCGGGCGTGTGTGCCTGTCATATTTTCGCTCGTTTAGAGATATTTTAGCCAAACCGGCCACTGACATAGTCTTCAGTGCGCTTATCTTTGGGCTTGGTGAAGATTTGCTCAGTTTTGTCAAACTCAACCATCTCACCTGCCCGGTCATTGCGCATCATCATCATGGCAGTGTAATCACTTGCGCGCGAAGCCTGTTGCATATTGTGCGTCACGATAACAATCGTGTATTGGGTCTTTAGCTCCTGCATCAATTCTTCGATCTTAATGGTAGCAATCGGATCGAGGGCTGAGCATGGTTCGTCCATCAGAATGACTTCCGGTTCGACTGCAATGGCACGTGCGATACACAGGCGTTGTTGCTGTCCGCCGGATAACGCCGTGCCGGATTGTTTGAGCTTGTCTTTGACTTCATCCCAGATGGCCGCGCCACGCAGGCTCTTTTCAACAACGATGTCAAGATCAGCTTTGGGCAATTTGCGCGATAGTTGTACCCCATAGGCCACATTATCGTAGATGGACTTGGGAAATGGGTTCGGCCGCTGAAAGACCATACCCACTCGCCGTCGCACCGCTACCGGATCGACATCTTGCGCCAGAATGTTTTGCCCATCAAGCGAGATCGTACCATCGACCCGAGCAGATGGCACCAACTCGTTCATCCGATTCAGCGACCGTAAAAGTGTGCTTTTGCCACAGCCCGATGGTCCGATAATGGCCGAGATCTTCCGCTCGTACACCGGTAACGTAACTTCGAAAACTGCTCGGAACTTGCCGTAATACACCGAGACATTCTCGAGGGTCATTTTTGTTTTGCCGTTGCTTTCCATGATTTTTGCAGTAGAGACGCGAGATCTCGCGTCTCCACGATATGCGTCGCGTCTCCACGATATGCGTCGCGTCTCCACGATATGCGTCGCGTCTACAAGATATGCTTCGCGTCTCTACGATATGAGTCGCGTCTTTACCATAATATTTGTTTCATGTTAATTAATATTTAACAATAGGTTA
>JANMVQ010000032.1:0-29904 GCA_031392845.1 Chloroflexota bacterium | reverse complement strand
CATTCTCGGCTTGCAACAGCATCACCTGCGCGATCAATTCCTAGCGTGGCATTTCTTTCAGCCGTTCTATCGTTTGCTGCTCCACTCGCTATGTTTTACCACCATTTTTGCGCCGCAGTCATATCCCTTGTTTGCCCATACCTTAAATTTTCTCGTGAGCAATTACTTCTCAAAAATAGTGCAACTGCGGAGTCATCATCATCTCTTTATTACGAAATCTCATCCAACTGAGGCGCGATCTTTGAACAAAAGTTGCGCTTCAGTTGGCTTTTTCATAGCAGTGTTTTGCACCGAGTGTGGTCATATGGCGGTTGGCAACCCCGCACGCTGCCCACAGGGGGTCATGCCCCGCGGCTTGTACACTGCCAGAGTCGTGGCCGCGAGCAACGCCAGCAGGGCGGCACCAGCGGCGACCACCATTTGGATCTGCAGCCTAAGATCGGCACTGGACAATGTCCCCTCTGCCGCTACATGCGATAGGTAGTTAATTGGCTGCATATGTACCAATAAGATGAGGGTAGAAAGGATGTTTATTAGGAGTTTCGCCAGGATCCAATAATGCCGGAACAAGCCCCACGAGGTGAACAGTGACAAAACAGGTCCGGTTAGAAGTGGGGCGAAGCTCAACGGGACGATGACGTACCGAGCGATCAATGCCATCGCGAGATAGACGGCACGCACCATCTGAGCATCTTGGCTGGTCAATCCAGCGATGGCGAGCGCCAGAAAGCCAATGACTGCACCAAGCCAGCCGACCGCGAAGGTGACATGCGCGGTGAGCACAAACTTGCGGATGCGGGGTCTCATCGTCATGGCTGTTGCACACTGTGTTCTATGGGTGACATATGACCGCTTGGGCCACCTAGACTATTGCCGGTGAGGTGCAGGACGCCAAACAGCAAGACTAGGACGATGACGATGATCCCAGACAACTTCACCCAGCGTGGTGTGGGGGGAGGCGATCTGTGATTGGGTTTTATATGAATTTGCGACATGAGCATTTCTCCCAGTATGATTTGAGACTTTCTACGCACAGGCTACGGGGTTGCGCCAATGAAGTCAATGATCAAAACGCAGGATTTGTTCGTTTGTGAACAATATGATCGAGGTGTTCACAAACCTCATCCGCAATGGCCCTGCCCATCCGCAGAGAGTATGATGGCTCATCCTAGGAGAATGCTTCATGTCGAAGATTGATCGGCGGGTACAACGCACTCGCGAACTGCTGCAAAAGACACTAATCGAACTGATCAACGAGCGCGGATATGATGCGATCACGATTCAAGATATTGTGGATCGAGCCAACGTCGGGCGGACTACTTTCTATCTGCACTACAGCAGCAAAGACGAATTATTCATGAGTTGCCACGAGGCCATCATCAGAGAGTTTCATTTCGGGCCGCTCTACCCGCACCCCCTCTCACGAGAAGAACTGCTGTCACCTGAAGCACCGCCGGGGATGACAGTGGCATATCGGCATCTCAAAGACGCGTGGGTACGGTTGTATCCCATTTTTCAGGGCAAGGACGGCGTTCTGATCCTACGGCGAATCCGTGATGGAAGCGCGCAGGAAATCGAAACGAACCTGCGCGCCGCTTTTGCCGGAACCGACAGCACCATCCCGTTCGACGTGCTGGCAAACTATCTGGCAGGGGCACGAATTGTGCTGCTGCAATGGTGGCTGGAGAAGCGCCAACCGCACACACCGGAAAACTTGGCGCAGACGTTCCATCGCTTGCAGCGCGCGGCAATCCGCGATGCATTTGGGCTGAAAGATGATGAATAATGACTATGCCATAACTTCATAGTTGCGCATCATGCCCATGTCCTCATGTTCCAAGTTGTGGCAGTGAAAGACAAACTTACCGCTGTAATCCGCAAAGCGCATCAGTACCTTCACTCGCTCGCCGGGCATGATCAGGAAGGTGTCCTTCCAGCCATCGTCCACAAACCCCGCGTGCACGCTGTCCCAACTTGCCTTTAGCTCCGGCAACGCTTGTCGCTCGATAATATTGAACTGCACGCCGTGAATGTGGAACGGATGCGCCATGCCCATTTGCTCCATCATCTCGCCGGGGTTGAGGTCGTTGATGAACTCCCACACTTCCGTCGTGCCTAGCTTCACTTGTTCATCGCTGGCAACGGCATCCATCTCAAAGCTGCGACCATTGATCTGCCAGTTCATCTGCCGCATTTGTAGACGGAATTGGCGTGGATTGTTCTGATTGACAGCGTCCGCGATGCGCAATCGATTGAGCTTTGACAATTGAGTTGGCAACTTCGATGTTACTCCGACTTGATTGTCAATTCGCATCGTCATCAGTGTCAGCGGCGCACCTAACGCAGGCGCATTTCCCTGCGACATCATGCCGCCCATACCCATACCGCCCATCGCAGTGCTCTCGGCACCTTCAAACTTCAGGCTTTGCAGCGTGAACGTCTCGCCCACTTTCCGCTCACTGAAGTCGGCCCATATCTCAACACGTTCGCCCGGCCCCAGCATGACGAAATCGCGCTGAGCAGGCTTCTCCAGCAAGCCGCCATCGGTAGCGATCACTGTCATCGGCATGCCATCGCTCCAACCCAGCTTGTAGATGCGTGAGTTCGAGCCATTCAACAAACGCAGTCGATAGGCCCGCGTCACTGCAGGCAGCACAAAGTCGGGCTTGCCATTGATGAGGATGCGCTCGCCCAAAAATCCCATCATGCGCTGCATATCCATGCTGCCCATGCCTGCGCCGTTGTTGCCCATCATGCCAGCCGACCCTTGTTGTTGTCCACGGCCCATCATGCCCACACCCTCTCCAGCTGTATACACCATCTGGTTGTTGGCATCAAAAGTGCGATCCTGGATAATAATTGGGACATCGAATTCGCCGGAAGGTAGCCCAAGCGCAGCTTCCTCGTCATCGCTCACGATGAACAAGCCCGCCAGCCCCATCATGACCTGCTCCGCTGTGCGTTCGTGCGTGTGAGGGTGAAACCAATACGTGCCCGCCCGGTTCTTCACCTCAAACTCATACACATAGCTTTTGCCGTTTGCCACCGAATAACGCGGATGCCCATCCATGTCTTCGGGCAGATGCAGCCCATGCCAATGCACGATGTGCGCCTCGCCGCTAGGCAAGTTGTTGGTCATGTTCACTCGGATTTTTTGACCCGTCCGCACTTTGATAATCGGGCCGAGGTAGTTGTCCGGTAACGTAATAACGCTGTTCGGATCGCCTTTGACCACGCTGGCTTCATAGCGCCACACAGTCGTCTTTGCGCCGGGCAGAATCGTTGCTTGGGCCGCTGTGGCACTCAAGTTGATTTCGAGGTCTGGCGCAAAGTTGCGATTTACTGCACGCCCTGTTGTTGCTGTCGGACTGGCTGGTGCGACGCTCATGTGAGGCCGATTCATCATGCCAGATGGCATAACACATCCACTCAACAGGCCACCACCAGCAACAAGTGTCCCGCCCATCAACCCCAGTCTCAAAAACTGACGTCGATTGAATTTGTTCATAATTGTCATTTGATCCATCCTTCTATTCACCTTTGCCCAGTTCATCTATTGCTTGCGCCAGCCGCGCACGAGCTTCCTGCGCGATGGTCACCAGCGTCGGGTTGTCGATCACTTGCAACATCACGATCGGGTCTTGGGCCGCAACTACGCTGCCGCCATCGTCTTCATACACTACGACGTTGCAGGGCAACAATAACCCCACGTCCAGCGATGCGCTCAAAGCACGATGTGCCAATGTTGGATTGCAGGCACCTAGGATGACATAGCGACGAAAATTCACATCCAGCTTCTTCTTCAAGGTCGCCTGCACATCAATTTCAGTCAGCACCCCAAAACCCTGCGTCTTGAGCGCGGCGGTAACCTTCTCCACTGCTTGCTCGTAGGATACGGTCAGCTTTATGCGGAGAGACTCGGTTGGTTTGTTTTGATTCATCTTAATTTTCCTCGTCGGCATATTTCAGGCCTCAATGCTGCGGCGCATGTCCTCAAACTGCTCTTTCGTGATTTCGCCGCGCACATACCGTTGCTTGAGAAGCTCGCTGGCGGAAACCAGGGGCGGCTGAGACAGCGATGTTGTAGGTTCGCTGACATTTGTGTTACGGCTGGCCGAGCCGCTGGTGAGTTTGCTCACTAGCCAGATAGCCAACACGATGATGCCCACCCAGAACAAGACCATCAAAATCATGCCAAAAAAGCCGCCAAAACCGAAGTTGTAACCCATCATGTTTGTTCCCCTTGGCACAGCACCCGTGTTTGGGTCGCTGTGCCACTCATTAAGAAATGATTTATGAACATCAGGATAGTTGTCAACGATGTCGTTGGGGTAACACTTGTGTGAAGATTCGATGAAGATCGGAGATTTATAGTAACTATTCAGCCACAATTAAAATCCGCTAATCACGCTAATCTTCGCAAATAAAATTAGCGTAAATTAGCGTAAATTAGCGTTATTCGCGGACAAAAACCAAATTTGGACTGAATAGTTACGATTTATAGCTAAACAAGAATCAGGCGAGCGGCAGGGCAAAGGCAAATGTGCTGCCGCGCTCGACACCAGAGCTGGCGACCCAAATACGCCCGCCATGCGCCTCGATCAAATGTCGGGCGATAGTCAACCCGATGCCGCTTCCACCGCCTACGCGTGAGCGCGATTTGTCCACGCGGTAAAAACGCTCAAACACATGGGGCAGATGCTCGGCAGCGATGCCGATGCCGGTGTCTTCCACCGCAAGAAGCACCTCGCGCGACGCACTCCACATGCGCAGGTGGACAGAGCCGCCCGCCGGGGTGTATTGCAGGGCATTGCCCAGCAGGTTGACGATAACCTGAGTGATTCGGTTTGTGTCGGCACGCACCTGGGGTAGATGAGGCGGAGCATCTATCTGCAAAGCAACAGCCTTATCCTCAAATTGCAGCCGCAACCGCTCGGCAGCCGCCTGAGCGATCACAGACAAGTTAGTCGGTTGCAGCTCAAGCCGGATTTGGCCTGCCTCTGCTCGCGATAGTTCTTCCAGGTCTTGCACCAGTCGTTGCAGTCGGGTCACCTCTCGCTGCACGCCCAGAAAAGTGGGAGTATCGGATGGCAGCACACCGTCTACCAAGCCTTCCATCGTGCTCTTGATGCTGGCCAGCGGCGTGCGCAATTCATGTGCAACATTGCCGATGAGCGCCACACGCCGTTGTTCGGTCTGCTCCAATTGTTCGGCCATCTGATTGAACGATAGCGCGAGCGCGCCCAGTTCATCGGGTTCTGACATCTGCACGCGTTTGTGATAGTCGCCAGCGGCAATATGCTGGCTGGCCGCACGCATGGCGCGGATGGGAGTGACGATGCGGTTTGTGGTGAACACACTCACGGCAATCGCCGCAGCGACCGAGGCAACCGCCGCCATCATCAATACTTCGTTCACCGCCTCAATGAAACTCTGACGTTCTTCGGTGAGTAATGCCGGATCATTGCCCATCGCCTCCGCCATACGTTGCATATGCCGCCCAACGGCACTGGGGGTGTTCAATGTGGCCGTTGCGCTCAGCACCGCCACACCGACAATGACAACGATGAGGTAAGACAGGAATAACTTCCACCCAAGGCGCTTCCGGATGGCCAACCACAGTTTCATATGGGCTTGTCCTCAAAGCGATATCCAACGCCCCGCACGGTGACAACCAGCGAAGGGTTGGATGCATCGTCTTCTATTTTCTTGCGGAGATGGCCAAGATGAACATCCACCACGCGCTCGTCGCCATAGTAATCATTGCCCCACACCTGTTCGATGAGTTGCTCACGGCTGAGAACACCGCCTGTATGGCGCGCAAGCGCAAAGAGCAAATCAAATTCTAGAGTCGTCAGTTCGACAGGGGTCTCGTCTTTCCAAACGCGGTGAGCCACCGGGTCAATCCGCAAGCGCTGAAAAGCCAATAGGCGCTCCGGGGTGGTAGCACTCCGACCGCGTCGCAGCACCGCCTTCACTCGCGCCACCAACTCGCGCGGGCTGAAGGGTTTGGTCATATAGTCGTCGGCGCCCACCGTCAACCCAACAATCTTGTCGGTCTCCTGCACCTTCGCCGTCAGCATGAGCACGTATACGTCCGACTCACGGCGCAATTGCTGTAACACTTCAAAGCCGTCCAGACCCGGCAACATCACATCCAGGATGATGAGATCAGGCTTGAACGCGCGTGCGGCCTGGAGCGCGGCAGGCCCATTGGCAGCAGCATAAACCGCATAGCCCTCCTGTTGCAGGTAGGCCTTTACAGTGGCGACAATCGTCGCCTCATCATCAACGACCAGAATTTTTGCAGCAGTCACAGGCTCAGCCTCACTTTGAGTGTCACGTAATTTTGACACGACTGAATCCTACCTTGCTGCTTTGATACACATCGCACCTTGAACATAGTTGATGGGTCACACTTTCTGCCACGAAATCACCGCTAATTGAGGCGTGATCCTTGAGCGGAAGCCATTTGGCGTGGGGATGAGTTGTGTGCGCAGTTCAGCCATCAGCCGCGCATCTCGCTCAGGCTCTGGTTGTAAGCGCAGCGATGATTGCACTGCACTGAGCGCCGCCTCCGGGCTTTCAAAGCCAATGTCCAGCCGCGCGTTCAAAGGCGTAAGTGTCGCGTCAATGCCGATTTGATGGAGCAGCGCCAAGGCTTCAATTGCGCCCGGCAAACGAATGCGCTCGACACCATAGACCACGTGCCAATAGGGCGCAATCCAATAGACGGGTGGCTCATATCCCATCAGAATGAACACTTGCTTCAGCGCATGTTGGTCGAGTTTGCGCAAGAATGGCTCGGCGTCTCTCACCGGATACAACACATGCGCGCACACCACGATATCGGCTGGTGCAATGTCCGCCGCTTCCCAAGAACTGATATGTGATTCGATCTCAAGGCCTTCAGCCTCCGCGTCCTGACGCAGCATTTGGATCATGGCTTCGGAGGGATCAAGCGCAATCACTTTCGCACTCGCGCGCGCCAACGGCAGCGCATATCGCCCCGCGCCAGAGCCAACATCCAACACGCGTACGCCGGGCTGGATGCGCGGCAACAAGTAATTCACAAAGGCATCGCGTAGTGCTACGCCATCTGCATTGCGCACGCCACGAAATCGCGCCGCCTGTGGCCCCCAAAAATCGCCCGTCTGTTGTGCGGGTGGAATTGTGGACTCGTATTGGGCATGTTCTGCCGCCACTTGCTCACGCCAGCGGGTGGCCCAGTCAATATGGAAAGGATGGCTCATAGTTAATGGGTTATATGCCCATCTCGCAAATCCATCTATAGGCATTTCTGCGGACTGACGTTGAGGCGTCCCTATATCCCTGCTCGCGAAGCTTAAAATCTAGATGAATTCTTCGCTGGCCAAGACGATCATCGAGTCTTTCATATGTCGTGGCATGAGACGGCTGCAATTTGCGAGCAGGTCAGCCGGGTAACGAGGCATAATCTATACCATTAGATTTCGCGTTGTCGTGAGTTCGAAATCAGATATTTGACGTTCACATGAGAGAAATATGTGGAGTGATATTCATGAGACCTGGGAAATTATGGTGGGCGGGATGCCACATCGCATTGCGGTGCATAACCGAGGAGAGCTTTTCCGCGATATGCTTGAAATCATGCTTGATGAGCGCAAAGTGTTTAGCCACAGGATTAGGCACGCTGACCTCGAAGGCAATCACATCTTACAAGTAGACGGTCAAACGCTGAACGTCTATTGGAAGTTCAACAAATCTACTGGCAAGCCCATTTCGATTGTATTGATGCACGGGGATCGAATCGTGGCTTATTACGGCAATACAGAAGCCGCGCCTATTGCCTCGTCCACACCTTCGCCTGCCGCTACACCCGACCACGCGGGTGATGTCGTCTTCTCCGCTGTGGAAATGGCGGAGAAGTCAAAGGCCGCAATTGTGCAGGGGTTCAACCTGGACGAGCTAAAAAGCCTGTGCTTTGAACTCGGCATTATTTTCGATAACTTGGCAGGCGACACACTGGATGCGAAAGCGCGTGAGTTGGTAGCCTATAGCCAGAGACGTGGCGAGCTGGCGAAGCTCTTTGCTGCAATTCGCGTTCGCAGACCAAATCTGAAACCATGATGACTTATCTCGCACTCGGCGTCTCGCCCATTGGCGCAATCACAAGATAATTCATCAGCAGGCCCACAACCGCCGCCATCACAATCGCACCTGCGTACCGATGATAGCGCCTCGTGGAAACCCAATGCAACGTGGGTAGCGCTCAATGCGTTAGTGACTCATGCCTGCCATTTGTTGGCACGATTTTGCGCACTGGCGGCAGGCTTTCACACATTCGTCCATTTCCCCCACTTGCTCACAGCTTTGGGCGCATGCTTCACAGATACGAGCGCATGTTGCGCATACTTCCACATGCAAGGCTGAGCCGATCAACATGATGGTGGCGCAACTCTGACAGATCTCGGCGCAACTCAACATGATTTGGATGTGTTCCGGCTGGGCATGTTTGCCGCCCATTTGAAGACAATGCTGTGTCGTCTCCCTCAAACACACACTGTGACACTCATGACACGCTTGAATGCAGGCATTCATATCGCTACTCATCTGATGATCCATTTGCTGATGCATTTTTGTTTCTCCTTTTAATCCATAAAGTGGCCTTTATCTTATAGAAGCACATCATTGATGATGTCAGCCAATACCGACTATGCCTGTAAGCCTAAGTCCTGTTTTGTCGAAGGCGACATTGCTGCGAACAGGTGCTTTTGATCTCAACTTGGCACAGTTACCAGCCAATTCAGTTTGCTTTCACCTGTGATGTCATGCGAAAGCGATTGATCAGCAACGCATTAACCGTGACAATGACCGTCGAGGCGCTCATCAACAGCGCCGCCCACTCCGGACGCAGTTGAATGCCAAAGCCCGGATACAACACACCCGCTGCAATCGGAATCGCCAATAGGTTGTAGATCACCGCCCAGAACAAATTCTGTTTGATCTTGCCCTGCACCGCCCGTGCCAGGTGAATGCTGGAAGCGACATCCGCCGGATTATTCTTCACCAGCACCACATCGGCGGTTTCAACCGCTACATCGGTGCCTGCGCCAATGGCGATGCCAACCTCAGCCTGTGCCAACGCGGGCGCATCATTCACACCATCGCCCACCATCGCCACCTTGCGACCTTCGGCTTGCAGCTTTTTGATCTGATTGGCTTTGTCTTCGGGCAGCACCTCGGCAATCACAGTGTCCAAGCCCAGCTGTTTTGCCACCGCTTCGGCAGTGCGACGGTTGTCGCCGGTCAACATCACGCTTTGCACGCCCATTGCTTGTAATTCTTTGATAGCGCTCTTGGCCGATTCACGAATCTTGTCGGCCACACCGACGATGCCGGCCAGCGTGCCATCCACTGCCACATACATCGCCGTCCGACCGGTGTCGGTCAACGCAGCCACACGCGCTTCAAATGCAGTGACATCCACCTGTTCCCGATCCATGAGCTTTTTGTTGCCGATCAAAATCCTCTTCTCGTGCAGGGTTGCAATCACACCGAGGCCTGGCACCGAGTCGAATGTATCCGGTGCATGCACATCTACGCCGCGCTCCTTCGCCCCGCGCACAATCGCCTCGGCCAGTGGATGCTGTGAAGGTTGATCCGCAGACGCGGCGTAATGCAGCAAGTCGTTGGCAGCGAAACCCGGCGCAGGCTCAACATCGGTGAGCGAAGGCTTACCCTCAGTCAGTGTCCCTGTTTTGTCGAAGACAACTGTGTTTACACCTGCTGTTGCCTCCAACGCCGTTGCATTCTTGAACAGCACACCGTTCTTGGCCGCTTTACCCACACCCACGGTAATCGCAGTGGGCGTCGCCAACGCCAGCGCATCCGGGCAGGCGATGACGAGGGCGCTAACCGCAAACGTGAGCGCAAAGACTGCGCCTTTGCCGCCAAAAAGCAACCACACGACGAACGTAATCAATCCGGCCGCCAATGCGACATACACCAGGTATTTACCGGCCCGGTCTGCCAATTGCTGGGCAGGCGCTTTACTGGCTTGGGCGTTCTTCACCATCGCCACAATCCGCGCCAGCGCCGTATCCGCGCCAATCGCTGTCGCCTTGAAGTTGAACGCGCCGGTCTGGTTCACCGTGCCGCCGATCACTTTTGCCCCAGTCTCTTTGACCACAGGAGTCGGCTCGCCGGAGATCATAGACTCATCTACATAGCTCGAACCAGAAATAACCGTGCCATCCACCGGCATACGATCCCCAGGCTTGATCACGATCTCATCGCCAACGACGACTTGCTCCAACGGCACTTCCATCTCTTGCAATTCACCTTGAGCGGTCGTCGAAGGGCGCAATACGCGCGCAGTTGCGGGCGCTAACTTGAGCAGCGCCTCAACCGCTTGACCCGTGGCAAAGCGCGAACGCATCTCCAGCCAATGCCCGGCCAGCGAGAACGTGGTCAACATCGCCGCAGCTTCAAAGAACACATCACCGCCCCAGAACAGCGTGGCCGCAACCGAGTAGAGATACGAGACAAGGATGCCGAGCGCGATGAGCGTCATCATGCCCACTTCGCCGCGTCGCAACAAGCGCCACGCGCTGCTGATAAACGGCCAGCCACACCACCACACCACGAAGCTGCTCAGGATCAGCCCGAACCACTCCATCGAGAGACCGAAGGGCGGCATCAAGCGAAAGCCCAGGCCAGCGCCGATGGGTGAGAACAACACGATGGGAATCGTCACTACGAGCGAGATGATGAAACGGCGCAACATATCGTCTGGCGAGCCGTGCCCGGCGTGTTCGTCATGCGCGGCATGATCCATGCCTGGCATGTTGTCCATCTTCCCCATCGCGCCCATGTTGTGTCCGGCGTGCGGGTTGGCGGCTGTACCTGTTTTGTTGAGAGGTTGCGCTGGCATGGCGCGTTCATCGTGCGCAGCATGATCCATGTCTGGCATGTTGTCCATCGTACCCATCGCGCCGCGCATTGCGCCCATGTCGTGCCCAACGTGTGGGTTGGTGGCATTGTCGGGTTGCGCAGTGGGCATGGCGTGCCCATCGTGCGTGCCTGACTTAATTCGCATTATCGTTGTGGCCTCATCAGCCGATTCCTTCTTCTCTTCTTGTGACATCTCATCCACCTTCTGTGAATCAATTGCATAGTACGGTCAGAATAAGAATAAGCCTGATCACATAGAAATGGAATAGGCAACTTTGCGTAGCGACAAGTTGCCCTGAAATAAGAATGTTTATAAATGTTAGTGGGTGTTTGTCCTACGAATAGACGTAAGAAAGGCTGATAGCGAATGGATTGGTATGCCCTACGGTTAAGGGTAGCTATTATTTTTTGTAGAGATCTGTCCGCTGCTTAGTGGCATGTTCAGCATATGGCCCCACAGGAAAGCAGCTGCATAGCATCGCCGCAAGCCGTTTGTGGATTGGGTCATCTTTGAGTCGTGAACGAGCACAACTACACCTGCCAGTGCCAGTAGGAAAAAGGAAGAACAATGCAAAGTCTGAATTTACTAGACACCCCGGAATTTCACGACAAGGATCCATACGCACAACCATTGCACGTCACGAGCACCGGACGGGCATTGCGCTATTCATTTCGTCCGGGCCAAATCGTGAGAGAACACAGCGCGCCGAATTCGCAAGTGCATATCGTCGTATTGAAGGGCACGGGGGTGTTCACGGGCGGCAATGGGATTGAGCAAACTTTTGGCCCCAATGCCTTCTTGATGTTTGAACCCGGCGAGGCACATGCCATTCGCGCCACAAACGAGGAGTTAGTTCTGCTCGTCATGTTGCGCGAGGCACCCATGTACGGATCGGGCGAAGGCCAGAGCAGCCAACCGGAGGGCAAGATTTCCCATTTGTCCAAATCCGTCCAGAAAGATGGCTGAGGTCATAATGCAACTTAATTGATTCTTTTGCCTATCCGTGCCTCGGATGCGCATGTTAAAACTATTCCGTACGCCGTAATCGCATGCTGACATGACGACTCCGAGATATCTGAATGCGATTGATTCGGAAACCTGGAACTGGCATCCACCAGAAAGATACGAGTCGTATAAACACATCGCCGCAATCCCAATGCGGCAATCAAACCTGGACGCCGTTGCAACGAACGGCGCCCTAACCCTAATGACACAGTAAAGGAGATAACTATGCAAGCACATGCAGGACATACCGCAGAGATGTCAGATAATTCACAAACGTCAGAGCAGAGCGCCGTCGTCGCCGTGTATGACACGCACGTCGAGGCAGAGGCAGCCGTCCGCGAACTCCAAAAATCGGGGTTCGACATGCAGAAACTGTCTATCGTCGGCAAAGATTACCAAACGGAAGAAGAGGTGGTCGGTTACTACACGACGGGCGACCGCATGAAAGCGTGGGGCAAGACGGGAGCCTTCTGGGGCGGATTATGGGGGCTGCTGTTCGGGTCGGCGTTCTTCCTCATCCCTGGCATCGGACCGCTGCTCGCCGCCGGACCGCTCGTTGGCTGGATTGTCGGGGCGCTGGAAGGTGCAGTGGTGGTTGGAGGTTTGAGTGCGCTGGGTGCGGGCCTATACAGCATCGGAATTCCCAAAGACAGCATCATCGAATACGAGACGCAGATCAAGGCCGGCAAGTTCGTCGTCATCGTTCATGGCTCGCCAGACGAAGTGAGCAAGAGCAAAGGCACCCTCGCGCTGACCAAGCATCAGGGCATGAGCGAACATGCCTGATGCGCGATTCAAGCAGAAGGCGGGGATGAAAACTCATTGCAGTGGCATTCATCGCCGCTGTCCCCTGTGAAGTACTGAAAGGCAAGCGCGTGCAGCGCGCAGAAAGGAGCAATGTCATGGAATAGCTCGCGGCAAACTGGTTCTGGATACTCATCGGCATCCTGTTCATCGGAATGCACCTCTTCGGTCATGGCGGGCATGGTGGAGGTGATCGTCCACCACTCAGCGATGAAAGAGAAAAAGACGAAGCAGAGGATCGCGCAGCGAATGGAGGTTCGAGCGGACATCAGCACTAGAGCGCACGCACGTGACAGCAAAAATCCTGTGCGCCAAAATAGGGTTGGACAATCGCTTCCACAAACTCGCTGCTCAAGCGTATGTGAAATCCGCACGGAGTTTAGGATGAACTTTCAAATACTATTCAAACTTTTGCGTACGCTAGAAAAGTTGCGTCAGCACGAACGCTGGACGCGCGGGCAGTTGGAAGCGTACCAATCCGAATCGTTGCACCGTCTACGCACACACGCCTACGCCCACTCGCCTTTCTATCAGCAGTTTCACAAAGGGCTGACCAGCCGACCGTTGCATGAACTGCCTGTACTCACGAAGGCGATGGTGATGGAGCACTTCGATGAGTTAGTCACTGACCGCGCCATTCATCTCGCCGACGTGCGCGCACACGCCGAGGATGATAGAGAAGGTAGGCGCTTCCTCAATCGCTATTGGGTCACGGCAACCTCCGGCAGCAGTGGTCAGCCTGGGTTCTTCCTGTTCGATGAGAATGAGTGGGCCTACATCATGGCCTCCTTCGCTCGCAGCCAGGAGTGGTCGGGCATTCACGTCAACCTCACGCAGCGCACGCGCATGGCGACCGTAGCATCCATCAGTCCGTGGCACATGTCGTCGCAGGTCGCAGCGACTGCCAAGAGTTGGTGGCGACCCTCTTTGCGCCTACCCGCAAGCCAACCTTTGCCGCAGACCGTGCAGCAACTCAACGAGTGGCAACCCGCTGTGCTCATCGCCTACGCTTCGATGGCAGGCATTTTCGCCGACGAGCAACTGGCTGGACGGCTACGCATTAGCCCGAAAGTGGTTTACACGTCCTCGGAAGTGCTCACAACTCAAACACGAAAGCGTGTGCGTGAGGCGTGGGGCGATGAGCCATTCAATCAGTACGCCGCAACTGAAACGGCTGGTATCGCGGCAGAGTATCAAGCCTGCCGACGGATGCACCTTTTCGAGGATTTGGTCATTGCTGAGGTCGTGGACGAGCACAACCGTCCTGTGCCACCTGGCGAGTACGGTGCGAAGGTACTCATCACCACACTATTCAGTCGCACACAGCCGCTGATCCGTTACGAGTTGGACGATAGCGTGCGCATCAGCGCCGAGACGCACAGATGTGGTTTACCCTTCGCCGTTCTGGAAAGTATTCAAGGGCGTGTTGAAGATGTGTTGCTCTTCCCCGCTGCATCTGGCGCTACGGTGGCAGTGCAACCGCTGGTGTTCAATCGAGTGATGGACATCACACCCGTCAGTGGCTGGCAGGTGGTTCAGCAAGCCGACGGCGGATTGGTGGTGCTGCTGACGGGCATGCGCGACGGGCTGACAGACGATACGCTTATTGAAAAACTTACGCAGTCATTAGCACAGGAAGGCGTGCATGCGCCTTATATCCACATGCAGCATGTTGCCGCCATCCCCAAGAACGCGACTGGCAAAGTGCCGTTGATTAAAGCGTACCGCGCACAGCGCGAAGTTGAAGCATGAAACTACATTTTACTGATCAAACATTTTCATTTGAACTACTGCGCACAGCGAGTTACGGGTTGTACGGTGGTTCAGAAATTGGCGAAGTGCTGGCGACGGCAAAGCAGATTCGTGAAGGCGATTTTGAAAGTTGGCATATCGCATGGCAGGGATGGATCACAGTAAGATGGACGGCATGAATATGGGCAATGGCGACAATAACAACAATGTCAGCAGTCAGAGTATGACGAATGACTTTATGGCACACCCCATGCATATTCACGGGTTGCAGTTTCAGGTGATCGAGCGGCAGATCGACCCCGACTATGCGGCCGGTTGGCAGAGCGTGAAAGACGGGGTTGTCGATGAAGGTTGGAAAGACACAGTCTTAGTCATGCCCGGCGAACGGGTGAAAATTCTGGCGCGCTTCAACGATTATGTCGGGCGTTATTTGGTGCATTGTCACAATCTGGAGCACGAGAGTATGGGCATGATGCGTAATTTTTTGATCGAGGGATAAGATAAGTTTATGCAAACTCACTCCCATTTTCTCATCACAGCATTGGCTGGCAAGCAGTTGCAGCAGCGTGGGATCCCCGTTCGTCACACAGCATGGCTGATCGGTTCAGTGATCCCCGATATACCGTTGGCGCTATTGACAATGGGCGGCACGCTCTACTACCGCTGGTTTAACCCGACTGTGCCAGCTGGCGAGGTGCATGAACGGCTGCACTTTCAACTTTTTTTCAGTGATCCTTGGTGGATTGCCAGCCACAACTTTTTCCACTCGCTGGTGATCGGCACCCTGTTGCTGAGTTTGGGCTGGTGGGCCTGGCGCAATCAGAAGAACTGGGGCATGACGATGGTCTGGTTTGCAATGGCAATTATTTTTCATACTGCTATCGACATTTTCACCCATCACAGCGACGGCCCAGTCTTTCTGTTTCCGCTCACCTGGAGCTATCGCTTCCAAAGCCCAATCAGCTATTGGGAACAGGGGTACTACAGTCGCCAGTTTACGGTATTTGAAATCGCGTTGGATACTTTGATCGTGCTCTACTTTGTGATCGATTGGTTGTACAACAAGTTGAAACAACGAGGATACCCAACAAGATGATCACTTATATCAAAACATTTGGGTCATGCCCTTGCTTTCCTTGATTCACACGATCGCTTCCAGGTTGAAAGGAGATTTTGAAAATGACAAAACTTAGTGCTTTTACGACTGCTAACCTAAATAAGCAAGGATTTGGAAAACTTGATGAGGAAGCTAAATCCCGCTACGCGTTACCACTGCGGTTCACGCCCGGAGTAAGCACCCTCTTGATTGTGATCGGACTGGCCTTGCAGTCACCCATTTGGCTTGGGTCAATGGCACTTGTTGCCCTTAGTGGAGCCCTACTACCCAGCGGCATGATTATTGATCTAGTTTACAACCTCGGTGTTCGCCATCTATTCCATGCGCCGCCGCTGCCACCTGCGCCAAAGCCGCGACAGTTTTCCTACCTTCTTTCGACTGTCTTATTGGCGGGTTCAGCCTTGTCCTTCTATTACGGGCTGTCGGTGTTGGGGTTTATCTTGGGAGGAATGGTTGTCATAGGGGCCGCAATCCTCACCACCACGCTCTGGTGTCTTGGGTCGTGGTACTACAGGCTGATTTTCGGACATGCAGCGGCGGAATAGTGGAACCCCCGTAGAAAAGACCATGAACATACTCAGCAAAGCACGCCCCATCTCAACATGGATGCTCATCGTCTGCGGAGTCTGGCTCGTGGGTCTAGGGTTCTATTTCATCGTTCTGCGGCCACCCCTGTTGCCGGAAGACCTGCGCTTTATGGGTACGACCCTCGCACAGATTCGGACTGGTGTGCCTGGTCTTGAGAGTTGGTTGCAAAAAGTGTTCACCGTCATGGGCGGTTTTATGGCAGGGGCTGGTGTACTCACCGTGTTCGTTGCCATTGTAGCCATGCCTCCGCGATTGAAGGGTACGGCATGGGCCATCGGTCTTTCTGGGGCGCTGTCTGTTGTGCTAATGAGCACCAATAACTTTGTGCTCCACTCCGATTTCAGGTGGTTGTTGTTAGTCCCGACGTTAGTCTGGCTCGCCGGCTTCGTCTTTTATATCGCAAGGCACTAGCAAAATTGAGTTGGCTCGCGCGTGGTGGAGGACTCTATTACGACACTTAAGAGTTTTGGCATGATCAATAAGCATCTCTTTGTTCTGTTCGCCTGTTTGTTTGTCGTTATGATCGGCTTCGGCATTGCGTTGCCGGTGCTGCCCTTCTACGTCGAGCGGCTCGCATTGGCAGCAGGAGCAACGCCCCAGTCGGTGGCGATCCATGTCGGCTTGTTGACCGGCATTTACGCGCTGGGACAATTTTTCTTCGCGCCCGTATGGGGACGCTTGTCGGATCGAACAGGAAGAAGACCGCTGGTGCTGATCGGGATTGGTGGGTATGTCATCGCGCAGATTCTTTTCGGTCTTGCCACGTCGCTGTGGCTGCTTTACGCGGCGCGCATTCTTGGCGGCATTTTGTCCTCGGCGACACTGCCAGTCTCGGCCGCTTATGTTGCCGATATGACTTCTGATAAAGAGCGCGGTCGCGGGATGGCGTGGTTGGGCACGGCGGTGAGTCTCGGCTTCGTCGTTGGGCCAGCGCTCGGCGGAACATTGTCTCGCCAAGACTTGCATTTCACCGCGAGCTTTGGGCACTTGTTGCTAGATAGTTTCTCTATCCCGTTCTTCGCAGCAGCCGCACTCGGTCTGATTGCGCTGTTCGCGGCGATGCGCTGGCTACCGGAGTCGTTGCCCGTATATGCGCCGCGCGCTACGGGCGAAGCGACAAAGACGGATTGGCGCGGGTTAGCGCGCAGTCTCGGCCCGCTCCTCGGTCTGGCACTCGTCACACAATTCGGGCTGGCGATTTTTGAGGCGACGTTCGCGCTTTTTGCGCAGGCGAAGTTCAACTACGGTCCGGTTGAAGTAGGAGCCGTCTTTGTGGTGTGCGGGTTGGTGATGACCGTCGTTCAAGTCGGGGCTGTCGGTTTACTCGCGGGACGGGTCAGCGAGATTTACCAGATCGGCGTGGGTCTCGGCTTAATGGGGGCGAGCATTGTGCTGTTAGCGATGGCGCGCACCCAGTTCTTGGTCTTTGTCCTGGTCGGGCTGCTGGCTTTGGGGTTGGCTTTTATCTCGCCGAATCTCGCGGCTCTGATCTCCAAACGCGGTGGAAGCCGCGTCGGGGCAGCGCTCGGCATTCAAAATGCAGCCAACAGCCTCGGTCAGGCGAGCGGGCCGCTGTTGGGGGGAGTGCTGTTCATTTGGCAGATAAACGCGCCGTATTTGCTGACCGGGGCATTGTTGGTCGTGGTCGCTCTGATCGTCGCATGGAAAGCGCGGAACAAGCCACGCAGCCAGACTCTCAGGCTCGATGCAGAGGCAGCCACTCTTATTTAAGTTTATTGCAACGATTTATGTGACTCACATTTCGTTGCGTTAACAGGTTTAGAGGAGTATTCGATATGAGCGAAGAAAAAGAAACGATTCTGGTCACTGGCAGCAGTGGCAGCATCGGCTACCCAGTGGCAAAACGATTGGCGGAGTCGTTCAACGTCGTCGGTTTTGACCGCAAAGCGCCGTCGCACCCACCGCCCAGCGCCGAATGCTTGTATGTGGACTTGATGTCCGAAGACAGCGTGAGGCGCGGCTTGGATGTGATACGCGAGTTGCACGGCAACCGCCTCGCGGCGGTGGTTCACCTGGCGGCGTATTACGACTTTAACGGCGCACCCAGTCCCTTGTATGACCAGATCACCGTGCAAGGCACCGAGCGCCTGTTGCGGTTGCTTCAGGAGTTCGAGGTCGGGCAATTTATCTTCTCCAGCACCGAGCTGGTGCATGCGCCATCTAAACCCGGACAACGCCTCACCGAAGAGTCGCCGCTCGAACCCAAGTGGCAATACCCGGAGTCGAAGGTCAAGACCGAGCAGGTGATTCACGCTGGGCGCGGCAAGATACCGTCTGTCATCTTGCGTATCGCCGGGGTGTATGACGACCTGGGCAATTCGATCCCGCTGGCAAATCAGATTCAGCGCATGTACGAGCGCGACATCACCGCCTACGTCTTTCCCGGCGATGTGAACACGGGCCGTCAGGCCTTCGTGCACAACGACGACGTGGTGGACTCGATCCTGCTGGCGGTGGCGCGCCGCAAGGAATTGCCGCCCGAGGTGACACTGCTGATCGGTGAATCCGAGTCGCTGAGTTTTGATGAATTGCAGAACGCTTTCGGAAGGCTCATTCACGACGTTGCGTGGAAGACGCGTTCCATTCCCCCCCTGGCCGCCAAGCTCGGTGCGCGGGTGCAGGACGCACTGCCTCTCAACCGGGCATCGTTCATCAAACCGTGGATGGTGGACCTGGCCACCGACAACTTTGAGATTGACATCACCCGCGCCCGAGACACATTGGGCTGGGAACCCAAACACACCCTACGCGACACCCTGCCCAAAATGATCGCCGCGCTCAAAGCCGATCCGTTTGCCTGGTACCGCGAGAACGATTTGAAAATGCCGTTGTGGATGCGCGAGCTTGCGCCCACCGCAGACCCGGCCAAGGCTTTGACTGCGCATGAATTGATGCAGATGGGCGCAAAAATGAAAACTGAACCGGCAGCGCCACCCATGGCAATGCCGATGGGCGAGCCGTCGATGGCGGACATGCCAGGCATGAAGCATGCAAACATGAACGGTGCAAAAACGGGAGAGGCAACGCGATGAAGATGGACAAGGTAGACCAGATGGATATGGGCAGCTCAAACGGGAATGGCAATGGCACAGGCACAGGCGCAATGACGATGGACATGGGTGACCCGGATTTGGAACACGCGGTTCACGAGAAAGAAATGCAGCTCGAAGCAATGCGTGCACAGCAGGCGCAACTGGCACAGGCTTACAAAAACGAAGTGGCCGAGCAGAAAAAGCAGGATGGCAAAGCGCATGAGCTGATGGCGAGTGATCCACGCGGGCACATCGAGATGATGAAGATGGAGCAAGAGCATCGCCAGCTTGCGCTCGAACTCCCACGGGTGCTGTTGCGGCGCGAAGCGCAGGTGTATCAAGAACTACAGGTCGCCCAGCAAGCAGCCAACGCCAAACTGCCCGACACAGCCAAAATGATGCAGGAGATGGTGACCATGTCGCGTTGGTCGCAGATTCCCCTGCTGGTGCTGGGCCTGTGGCTGATCACCAGCCCATTCATACTCGGCTATCGCAGCCTGCCGCTGACGTGGAGCGACGTGATCAGCGGAATCCTGGTCATCGTTTTCGGCGTGATCGCTTTTCGCACTGGGCGCGTTTGGGCAGCGTGGGCCAACACGGGAGTGGGGCTGTGGTTGGCGTTTGCGTCGCTGGCGTTCTGGGCGAAGGATGCCGCCGTGTACGCCAACGACACGCTCGTCGGCGCGCTGGTAATTGTGTTCGCCGTCATCATCCCGATGATGATGACGATGCCAGGACCCGAAGTGCCATCCAAGTGGTCATACAACCCGGCCACCTGGCGACAGCGCGCACCTGTCCTTTTGCTCGCCGGCCTGAGTTTCTTCATGTCGCGCTACATGTCAGCCTTTCAGTTGGGCCAAATCCCTTGGGCGTGGGATCCGATCTTTGGCAGCGGCACGGTTCAGGTTCTGACTTCGACCGTCTCAAAATCCTTTCCCATCTCGGATGCAGGCTTAGGCTCGTTTACGTATCTCATCGAATTCCTGACCGGCTTCATGGGCGACCCGCGCCGCTGGCGCACGATGCCGTGGATGGTGGCTATCTTTGGCTTCATGGTGGTGCCGCTCGGCATCATCAGTGTGGTGCTGATTATTTTGCAGCCGGTGCTGGTCGGCGCGTGGTGCACCTTCTGCCTGCTGTCTGCGCTCTTCATGCTCATCATGGTCGCGCTCTCGCTGGATGAAGTGATCGCGATGATCCTGTATCTGATGCAGGTTCACCGCGCGGGCAAATCGGTCTGGCGCACCTTCTGGATGGGTGGCGATGCGTTAGGTGAAGATTTGAACCTGCACCGTCCCGAGACGACCGGAGTGCGCACGATGTTTTGGGGGGTGACGTTGCCGTTGAATCTGCTCGCAACTTCGGCGCTGGGGGCCTGGCTGATGATCGCGCCCAGCGTTTTTCTAACGCAGGGACAAGTAGCGCACAGCGATCACATTCTTGGGGCGCTGGTGCTGACGGTCTCGATCATCGCGTTTGCCGAGGTGGCACGGGCGGCACGCTTCATCAACATCGTGCTCGCGCTGGGCATCATCGTGCTGCCGTGGTTGCTCGGCGGTGGAACGTTGTTCTCGAACATCAACGATCTCGTCATCGGCGTGCTGATCATCGCGTTGAGTTTCGCGCCCGGCAAGATCAAAAATACGTACGGCAGTTGGAATCCATTGGTTGTGTAAGGCGGCGGCGCGCTGGAAGGGTGCTACCTTCGGGCGCGTGGTTTGAAAGGAGATAGAGTCATGACAACCCATACTGACCTGACCGTGCAAAACCCCGCCGATGCTGGCCCGATCCCGTTCGAGCTGTACCACCTGGGTGTCGTCATGGAGCCGGAAGCGGGCAACCCGCTCGAAGTCGAAGGTGCCTGAACTCGGCAGCGGTTCGGGGTCTGGATGGCGAGCTGTATTTGTTCCCACGGCTCGTAGCTCGCGGCAACTACTCGCGTATCGGTGTTGTGCGGATGCGCTTCAACGCGGACGGCGACCCGGTTGCGGTCGAGCGTCTCGGGATCGCACTGGAGCCGACGGCGGCATACGAACTGCGGAGGGATGGGGGTGGGTGTGAGGATCCCCGAATCACGTTCGTCGAGCCGCTGAGGCGCTACATCATGACCTACACCGCCTTCTCGCCCGGAGGGCCACGGATCGCGCTTGCTGCATCCGACGATCTCTTGCATTGGGAGCGCCTGGGGTTGGCGACGTTCAAGCCTTATCACAGCCTGGACTTCAATGGGATCAACAACAAGGACGGCGTTGTCTTCCCAGTTGCAGTGCCCGATCCGGACGGGCGGCCTGCGATGGCCATGATCCACCGTCCCCTCTTCCCGGGTACTGGCGCACAGGAAACAGCAATCGAACCGGTGTCCAGAACAATCAACCGCGACCGCGAGAGCATCTGGATTTCTTACTGTCCGCTCGAGAGGGTCGGGGATCATCTCCAAAAACTTTGCCACTTTAGCGCGCATCACCGGCTGGCGGCGCCGGTTGCAGCGTGGGAGTGCCTGAAGATCGGCGGTGGGGCTCCACCGATTCTGACGCCATACGGCTGGCTGGTGATCTATCACGGTGTGGCGGGGACGCAGACCAACGATGGCAAAGTGCGCGGCCTGCGCTATTCAGCTGGCGCGCTTGTGCTAGACCAGCGCGATCCCCGCCTCATCCTCTATCGCTCGCCGACAACCATCCTTGCACCCGAACTGCAGCACGAGCGCGAAGGCGCAGTGGCCGATGTCGTCTTCCCGACGGGCGTGGATCGGCGGTCGGACTTGGGCCTCCCCAACCGGATTGAAGTTTACTACGGCATGGCCGATAGCCGAATTGGCGTGGCGCGCCTCGACGTGCCAGTCCAACCGTCCTGATGATTTGAAAGGAAATAAAGCAATGACGGAGACACTGGCGAGGCCGGACGAACTGCGCGGCAAGCCCAGTCTCAGCATGATTGGCCTGCTCGTCGTGTCCCTGATCGTTGGCTACGAATGGTTCATGTCTGGCCTCGTCAAGTTCGTGCGAGGTGACTTCCCCTCGGGGCTTGCAGCCGAGTTACTGGAGAAGTCGAAAGGCGCGCCCGGCTGGTATAGCAGCCTGATGAACAGCGCGGTTATTCCCAACGCTATTACCTTCGGCTACGTTATCGAGACCGCTGAGTTCTGGCCGGAGTCGCCCTCATTCTCGGCGCACTCATTTGGCTCTTCGCCTGGGATCGTGTTTCCGGCCGAATGCGATCAGCAGTTCTCTTCTTCACCGCCGTTGCGGCCATAGGCGCAACCTACCTGGCGATCAACCTCCATCTTGCCAATGGCGCGCCGATATCGCCATCGCGCAACCGCTCCTCAAATCGGCGCGAGACCCAATACAGCAGGCCGAAACCCGCTAGGTTCCAAGCCGACTCGTAGAAGAATGTGGGTTGAAGGCGTGCGCCATCCGTATACCGCTGTATATCAGTGAAGTCGTAACCGCTCACCCGGGTGCGATGCTCTTCATCAATGACCACACCCCACTACGACGAGCTAGTGGGCGGACCATATAACTCCTGGTTGAAGAAATTACCGCGGATTTGCACCAGCCCGATGGACAGCGCAATCGGTGAATCGAAGGAGAAGAGGCTCACTTGTCGTCCACCGCAAAGCCAGCTTTTCCCCAAGCGATCATGCCGCCCTCCAGATTGAACACATGCTTGTAGCCCAGCCCCACCAGGGTTTGTGCAGCTTCGGTGCTCATGCGTCCGCTGCGGCAATACAGCACAATCTTCGCGTTCTTGTCGGTGGACAATTGATCGAGCTTCTGGCTGATCTCGTTGTAGGCGATGGACTTGTCAGTGGTGGCGATATTGCCTTCAAACGGGATATGCACATTGACGAAGGTGAAGTCCTTCTTTGCCAGCATCGTTTGCAACTCAGCAGGCGAGAGATTGGTATACGCCCCATCCCCGACCACCACAGCCTTGCCCACGCTATTTGCGGGCGTTGTGGTCGATGGAGCCCCAATCGTGGTTGTCACCGGCACAGCGACAGTGGAAGTGGATTGAAGTGTGCCCTTGCAGGCGATAAGCAACAACAGCGGAATGAGCAAGAGGATTTGTTTCATGTGATCTATTCTCCTTGGTACGTTAGCTGGGCGTGCCCACACCACCACTACAGGCTGCACCTTTCTCCGGCGTCTGCGGCCCAGACACGTATTTGGACACGAACTCGACCAGCCGCAGGTCAGAGGCATTGGTCAGGCGAAGCTGAATCCCCCAGGCGCTAGCAACAATGGGCGCAGGCATATTGTCTGTGGGTGAGAGCAATACGTGACCGTTGCCTCTTACCGCGTCCTTCAGTTTGCTTACCGCATCCACTGCCAGATCTGGCTGATAGGTGATCCACACCGCACCGTGCTCCAACGAGTGCACTGCATTCTCTGCTTGCACGGGCTGATCGTAGATGCCACAGTTTTGCCACTCCGCCCGATGCGGGCCGCCTACCGGTGGAGATGGAGTGTAATCCATTTGGCGGACAGTGTGGCCGCCCTGCGGGTCCTGGAAGACTTGAACTCCCTCTATCAATGCCAATGTGGTGGTGGCAGCCGCCGTGCTGGTGATGGGCACGGCCATGCTGGTTGCACGGACTGGACTGGTTGGGAATTCACGCTTGGTAGGCGTGCCGGTGGAGTTCTGATACAGCGCTGCGCCGCCAATGATCAGGCTTGACATCATAACGAGGCCAATCGCCAACCATAGGCGGCTGCGGTCCGGTTTTTGGATGCCACGCCGTTGTTGTCGGCGTTTTTGCGTCGCCAACTCTCTAGGTGAAAGGTTGTTTTTCTGGGTTGGGTCTGGTTCGCTTCGTTTAGTCATGTTTGGACACACTCCCTCATAAATCTGGATTGCAGTTAGAGGCGCAACTCACATGATGTCCCGGTATCCGCGCTGCTTGAATATCCACTCACCAATGAAATAACTTAAGGCGAGCAGCGGCGGAATCAGGATGTAGTGATTCAAGTGCGGCTTCGACATCCAGATCATCTCGCCAACTATGTAACCAACGACGCCACCAATAACCAACGCAAGCAACGTGAGGATAGATAGTCCATCGGGCTTCTTGGGAGAGGGGAGCCGGGGTTTATGAATTTGCTTCATAACTGAAGATAAATAGCACTCAACTTTGCTAAGGAGTATGAAGGATTAGCGTGACCGGCTCTATAGGCAATTTTGCCTGTTGTCAGCTACGCCATTGTAGCTATATCTATAAGCGCAAACATTCGTTTAGCTTCTTTGTAGCCACTATGTGGCAACTGGGATAATTTCTATGACTCTGCCCACAATGCCTGATACTCTGATCCTAGACACGCCGTTTTATCTTGCGATGGTGCGTGTGCCAGCCGGTGAGTTCATTATGGGGAGTGATCCGAATCGCGACAATTTCGCGCAATTTGATGAACTTCCGCAGCACAGGGTGTATGTCTCTGAGTTCTATATCGGTCGGTATGAGGTGACCAATGCGCAATATATGATCTATGCACGAGTCAATGGGCTGCCCTTTGAGTTTCCAACTGGCAATGATGATCATCCGGTCGTTCACATCTCATGGGGTGAGACGGTTGGATTTTGTCAATGGTTAAGCCAGGTAACGGGTGAGTCAGTGCGATTACCGACCGAAGCGGAGTGGGAAGTGCGACACGAGGTCGCGTGGAGACCAGTGGCACGGTCGAAGGAGATGCCACCTGACAGTCTGCTGTCAGCATCCTACTTGCACAGGCGTCGTCGGCAACGAGGAGGTCTGAAGCTGCAAGGACAATGTAGCCTCATATCGAAAGATGTGACAAGGATGAGCGTGAGCTACACCTTGTGATCCCTAACACTATGGGATCGGGAGCTAGGAAGGAGCAGTAAGGTCAACAGAAGTGAATCGTTGATAAACGCCGTTATCGGTTGACAAGCCAAAGGTGTTGAGGAGCGCAGGCTCGTAGGCTTGAGCCAAAAGGCAAGTGGTCAGGAATGGACGCTTTCCCATCGTTCATCGCAGACGGAGCACCACCGGCGGATAGACGAGACCTAACCTGCTCAGGTAAACACGCGGAACGTGGGAACCCCGTTTCTCTCCAGAAATGGAAGGCAAATCGCAAGAGGCGCTGAAAGAGGAGCGGGAGAAGGAGGGTGGAAGAAGCGAATGCCGGTCGGTAATAGACCGGATAGGAGCGCAGGCTCCCCGCGAAAGCGGGCAGACGTCCACCTGGTCTCAAATGACGAGAAAACTTGGAGAACCGATAGATGAGGGAACGCAAATGACGGCGGCTACGGCTGCTGGTGCCCCTTCAGGCAAACTGGAATGGCACGCCATCGATTGGCGTGCTGTGGCCCAGAATGCACGTCGGCTGCAAGCGCGTATCGTCAAGGCAACATTAGCGGGCAAACGCGGCAAGGTGAAAGCCTTGCAGAGGTTGCTCACACACTCGTTCAGCGCAAAAGCTGAAGCGGTTAGGCGAGTGACAGAGAATCGCGGCAAACACACAGCCGGGATAGACGGAGAGACTTGGAACACCCCACAGCAGAAAGCGCAAGCGATTGGCAAGCTGGGGCGGCGACGGGGCTACAAGCCGACGCCGCTACGACGGGTGCATATACCAAAGAAAAATGGAAAGATGCGCCCACTCTCGATACCGAGCATGCTGGATCGAGCCCAGCAAGCGGTGTATCAGCAAGCCCTAGATCCAGTGGTCGAAAGCATACTGGATCCAAACAGCTATGGGTTCCGACGCGGACGATCAACGGCAGATGCGATTGAAATGTGTTTCATAGCATTGGCAAGGAAAGGGGCAGCGGGATGGGTGCTGGAAGGTGATTTGGAGAAATGCTTTGACACGATCAATCATGAGTGGATATGTGCAAATGCGCCAATGGACAAACGCATGCTCACTGCATGGTTGAAAGCAGGATACGTGGAGGCAAAGACCTTACACCCGACAGAGCAAGGCACCCCGCAAGGGGGAATCGTTTCGCCAACGTTGTGCAACGTGACACTCAACGGCTTGGAGAAAATGCTGATGAGTGACTACGCACGGGGAACGGCGAAAGGTCGCCGAGCGAAAGTCCATGTCATTGTCTATGCCGATGATTTCATCATCACTGGCAGCTCGAAAGAGCTGTTGGAAGATGAGATCAAACCGAAAGTGCAGGCGTTCATGCAAGAACGTGGCCTAAGGATGTCAGAAGAGAAGACTAGCATCACGGCGATCACAGAGGGGTTCGACTTTCTAGGTCAAAACATCCGGAAATACAAAGGCAAGCTCATCATCAAACCCGCCAAGAAGAACTATGCGGGTTTCATAAAGAAAGTTCGTAGCACCGTGAAAGACTTAGCGACGGCTCCGACTGCGGCAGTGATTAGTCAACTCAATCCGATTATCCGAGGCTGGACGCAATACCACCGGCATGTATGCAGTAAGAAGACTTTCGGGAAGGCGGACAGAGATATCTTTTACTGTCTATGGCGCTGGGCAAAGCGCCGACACCCGAAGAAATCAAAACATTGGGTAGCACGAAAATACTTCATGCCACCTAATGGGCAAAAATGGGTATTGAATGCCAATATCCAGACAAAAGAAGGGATACAGAAAAACATCCGACTCATCCGGGCTAGCAAAATGCCAATCAAACGGCATACCAAGATCAGAGGGGAAGCAAATCCATATGATCCAGCTTGGGAACACTACTTCGAACTACGCTGGCAGCATCACATGCAAGAGAAAGTCGGGTGGCGCTACGATGAGCATCTGCTTTGGCAGCAACAAGGTGGCAAATGCCCAAGGTGCCAACAAGACCTGACGGAAGAACGCGGATGGGAAATCCATCACATCATCTGGAAGGTGCATGGGGGCACAGACAACACGAGCAACCTTGAACTGCTACACCCCAACTGCCATAGACAACTGCATAGCCAAGATTCTCAGTATGTGCCGGGTCAAACACACCAGGATGACCTTATTGAGGCTTGAGCCGTGTATGGTGAAAATCATACGCACGGTTCTGAGGGGGCCGGACGATAGTAATGTCGTCCGGCTACCCGACAAAGCGGCGCGCGGCACAGATGGTCGGCTGTATCCGTGGGGCGACAATTGGGATCCGACTGCACTCAACAGCAGCATTGGTGGGGCCTGGGACACAACCTCGGTTGTCAAGCACGTTCCGGCTGGGAATGCCCTGTGCGGTGCGGCAGACATGGTTGGCAATGTGTGGGAGGTGCGACACGAAGTCGCGTAGATAGCTGTGACAGTCTCGAAGGAGGGAAGTCACCTGATGTTCTGCCATCAGTATCCTACTTGCACAAGCGCTGCTGGAGACGGCGGGGTTTGAAGCTGCAAGGACAACGTAACCTCATGCTGAAATGCGTGGCAAGAGCGAGTGCGAACTTGATTTTGCGATTGCTAACTCTATGCGATCGGGGGCTAGGATGGTGCAGTATGACTAACGTAAGTGAACTGCTAAAAATGTCGTCACATTTAACAAGCCAAAGGAGTTGACGGGTGAAGGCGCAGGCATTTCATCCACAGGCTTGGGCCAAAAGGCAAGTGGACAAGGATGAATGGTCTCCCATCATTCATCGCAGATGAAGCGCCATCGGCAGAAAGGCAGAGTCTAACCTGCACAGGTATCTACACGGAACGTGGTAAACCCGATTCTTTCTGACTCAAAGTCAGTAAGCGCGTCGTAAGGCAAGCCGAACAAGAAGCGGGTATAGGAAGGTGGAGAAAGCGAAGGCTGTTTTGTAATGAGACAGATAAAGGTTAAGCAAAAACAGAAGCGAGATGACCTTGCACGAAAGTGAGCAGACTTCCACCGGGTCTTTGATGACGAGAGAACTTGATGAACCGATGAATGAAGGAACGCAAATGACGGAAGAAACAAAAGCCGGTGCCCCTTCAGATGAGCTGGGGTGGCACGCCATTGATTGGCGAGAAACGCACCAGAATGTGAGTCGGCTGCAAGCGCGTATCGTCAAGGCAACATTAGCGGGCAAACGCGGCAAGGTGAAAGCCTTGCAATGGTTGCTCACGCACTCGTTCAGCGCAAAAGCTGAAGCGGTTAGGCGAGTGACTGAAAATCATGGCAAACGCACGGCAGGCGTAGACGGGGAGAAGTGGAATACGCCGAAGAAGAAAGCCGAAGCCATACACAAGCTTGGGCGGCGACGAGAATACAAGCCGCGTCCGCTGAGGCGGGTGTATATCCCAAAGAAGAATGGCAAAATGCGACCACTCGGTATTCCCACCATGCTGGATCGAGCACAACAAGCTCTGTATCGGACAGCATTAGATCCGATAGTCGAAACCATACAAGATCCAAACAGCTATGGATTCCGGCAAGGCAGAGGCACAGCAGATGCGATAGAAGAATGTTTCATTGTGTTGGCAAAAGGAAGCAGCGCGGAGTGGATACTGGAGGGAGACATTAAGGCCTGTTTTGACGAGATCAGTCACGAATGGATACTTGCCCACACGCCAATGGATACCGCGATCCTACGCAAGTGGCTCAAAGCGGGATACATGGAAGAGCAAGCATTTCACGCAACAGAAGAAGGAACGCCACAGGGTGGAATCATCTCGCCGGTGTTGGCGAACTTGGCGCTAAATGAACTGGAAGGTAGGCTGAAGAAGGAATATCCAACGCAAACCAAAAAGGGACAAGCAGCAAGCAAGGTAAACGTCATACGCTACGCAGATGATTTCATCATCACCGGTAGAACGAAGGAACTGCTGGAGACAGAGATCAGACCGAAAGTGGTGAAATTCTTAAAAGAACGAGGGCTGCGGCTATCAGAAGAAAAGACAGTCACAACACACATCGAAAACGGGTTCGACTTCTTGGGACAGAATATACGCAAATACAAGGGCAAGCTGATCATCACGCCATCCAAGAAGAACTACACAGCCTTTATGGAGAAAGTTCGCAGCACGGTTGCAGACATGGGAAGCGCAAAACAGGAACAGGTGATCGAGAAACTCAACCCGATCATCCGAGGATGGGCCAATTACCATCGACATGTGTGTAGCAAGCAAACTTTCTCCAAGGCCGACAACGACATCTTCCATTGTCTGTGGCAATGGGCTAAAAGAAGGCATCCACAAAAATCTAGTCGATGGAGAGCACAGAAATATTTCATGCCACCCAGAGGCCGGAAGTGGACGCTAAATGGTTACAAGAAAGAGGCGGATGGCACACTACGCAATATCCAACTCTTTCATGCATCCAGCATCGCCATCAAAAGGCACGTAAAAATCAGGGGGGAAGCTAATCCGTATGACCCAGCTTGGGAACCCTACTTTGAGAAGCGTTTACACGCCCAAGCAAAGTTAAACCTAGGCTGGCGCTATGACGAACTCCTCATGTGGCAACGCCAAAACGGGAGATGTCCAATGTGTCATGAAGACCTGACAGAGGAGCGAGGGTGGGAAAACCATCATGTGATCTGGCGGGTATTTGGGGGTACAGACGACACCAACAACCGTGTGTTGCTACATCCCAATTGTCATAGACAGGTGCATAACCCTGATTTTCAGAATGTCGCCGGAGCGAGTGATATAGCTCTTTGAAAGGCTTGAGCCGTGTGCGGTGAAAGTCGCAAGCACGGTTCTTAGAGGGCGGGGCAATAGCAATGTTGTCCCGCTACTCGACTGGAC
>JANMVQ010000240.1:0-5748 GCA_031392845.1 Chloroflexota bacterium | reverse complement strand
TTGACCATTGTGAAACAGACACAATCAATAGTCAATGATAAATGGTCAATGGACAATCAAAAGAAGCGCGTCCTCATTCTGCACGCCAACGGTAGCAACCGCGACCACGATGCGGCGGCGGCGATTGCGCTGGCAGGCGGCGAGCCGGAGATCGTGCATGTCAATCAATTGTCCAAACATGAGCGCAATTTGCTGGACTATCACATGCTGCTCATCCCTGGCGGTTTCACCTACGGCGACGATTTAGGCAGCGGCATGTTATGGGCGCTAGACTTGCGCGAGCGATTCGGAGCCGATCTAGATAAATTTATTGCCAGTGGCCGCCCAGTACTGGGCATTTGCAATGGCTTTCAAGCGCTGGTGAAAGCAGGGGTGTTCGAGGGGCGTTCTGAAGCGTTCGAAGGTTCTGAAGGTTCGAAGGTTCGAAGGTTTGAAAGTTCATCTGAACCTTCCAAACCTTCCAAACCTTCCGAACCTTATACACTTTCCAAACCTTCGAACTCTTCAAACTCCTCAAACCCCCGATCCCATACCCTCACCTTCAACCAATCACATCACTTCGAGTGCCGTTGGGTATATTTACAGGCGAATGCAAATAGCGCGTGTGTGTTTACCCAAGAGATCGACGAGCCCATCTATTGTCCAGTGGCGCATGGCGAGGGGCGATTCATGGTGCGAGACGAAATGGCGCTAGCGCAGTTGCAATCGAGCAATCGCGTGGCGTTGACTTATATGGGCGAAGGTTATCCGGCCAACCCGAATGGCTCAATGGCCAATATCGCCGGCATCTCCAATGCGGCGGGCAATGTCCTGGGGCTGATGCCACACCCGGAGAATCACATCTTCTACTGGCAACACCCACGTTGGCATCGTGGCGAACGCGGTCTGACGGGGTTGCAGCTGTTTGAAAATGGAATTCGACATGCGTAAAGTCAAACGTCAAATAAAACTTGACGTTTGACGTTTGAAAATGCTCACACACCAACAACTCCTTCAATCTATTCCCTCCGCCCTGCGCGAAGTGCATTTGCCTGAGCTGAGTGACCGCCACACCGGCAAGGTGCGCGATATGTATGCGCTGCCGAATGGGCGGCGGGTGTTGATCACGACCGACCGCATCTCGGCGTTTGACCGGGTATTAGATGTAATTCCGTATAAGGGCCAGGCACTGAATCAGCTGAGCGCGTGGTGGTTTGAACAAGTGCGCGACATCGTGCCGAACCATGTCATTGCAGTGCCCGACCCAAATGTGATGATCGTACGTGAGGCGCAAACGCTGCCGGTCGAGGTTGTCGTGCGCGGTTATATCACCGGCGTAACCAAGACCTCGCTGTGGACCCTGTACGCACAAGGCGATCGTCAACCCTATGGCATTGCGCTGCCCGACGGCCTGCATAAGAATGATGCGCTGCCGGAGCCCATCATCACCCCGACGACAAAGGCCGAAGCCGGTGCCCACGACGAACGACTGACCCGCGCTGAGATTCTAGACAAAAAACTGATTGCGCCAGAGCTGTGGATGCAAGTTGAACAGGTGGCGATTGCGCTATTCAAACGTGGACAAGCCGTCGCTCACACAGGCGGATTAGTCTTGGTAGACACCAAATATGAGTTTGGCCTGATCGATGGCAAATTAGCTGTGATCGACGAAATTCACACGCCAGACAGCAGCCGTTACTGGACGCTAGGATCGTATCAAAGTGACCCAAGCCAGCCACTGAACTTCGACAAAGAGTTTCTGCGCGAATGGTTTGTCGCCCGCGGCTACAAGGGTGATGGCGAGCCGCCCAAAATGCCCGCTGACTTTATCGCCCAGGTTGCGGAACGCTACATCGCCGTCTACGAAAAACTGACCCGCACAACGTTTGTCCCTGGCGAACAACCGGCCCAGGCACGGATTGCAAGGAATTTAGCAATTTAAAGAAAAGATGCCTAGACTTCCCGACTCTCTACCCAACGCTATCACCTTGCGTCAAAGCGACAAAGGTGAACAGGCCTTGAAAATGTTGCAACGCTTGCTCAAAAAACAACCAGAAGACGCCCAATTGCATTACCACACGGCATGGGCGTATGACAGTCTGGGACGCGAACGTGAAGCGCTGCCATACTATGAGCAGGCCTTGGTGTTAGGATTAGCAAATGCAGATTTGCGTGGTGCCTTGCTCGGGCTAGGCAGCACCTATCGCACTCTTGGTGAATACGATAAAGCCATCACCACCTTCAAAGTCGGCATTGAATTCTTTCCAAAGGCTCGAGAATTTCAGGTATTTCTGGCGATGGGGCTATACAACATTGGGCAGCATAGCAGCGCAATGGAGCTAGTTCTGCGCAACTTGGCAGAGACCAGTCGAGATAGTGGAATTGCTGGCTTTAAAGGCGCCATTCTGTTTTACGCTGACAAATTGGACCAGATTTGGGCATGAAAATGACTAACGGCTGCTTTGTTACAATGCAAAATGAGCGTTACTATTTTTTCTCCGTGAACGTAATCTGGCTGGCGAAACAACTGTGGTCACCCGGTGCGATCTACATTTTGCCAAAGGATGGCTTTAGACAATCCGATACGAATGGCATTCGTTTCGATGAATGGATCAACGAATCGCCTGTAAGACCCTTGATGAAGCTCGTCATTGAACCGCAGGACTTCCCTTTTCTATCTCAGGTAGCCGGACATGATGAAGAAGAAAGCATTTTTGAATCATGGTTGCGCTACAAGGAACGCATCAGCGCATGAATATGATCTCATTTGAAGACATCGGTCAGGACGACAAGCCACATGAAGAGTGCGGTATCTTTGGCATCTTTGCGCCTGGGCGTGATGTCGGACGAATTACTTTTTTCGGGCTATATGCATTGCAACATCGCGGTCAGGAGAGCGCCGGGATTGCCACATGCGACGGGCGGGTGTCCTACATCCACAAGGCCATGGGCTTGGTGTCGCAGGTGTTCAATGAGCAAAATTTGGCCCCGTTGGTCGGCACGCACGCCATTGGACACAATCGCTACAGCACCACGGGTTCATCACACTTACGCAATTGTGCGCCCTATCTGATCGAGACAATCTATGGCCCTCTAGGCGTGGCGCACAACGGCAACTTAACCAACGCCTTGCAGTTGCGGCGTAAGCTCCTGGAACGAGGCGTCGGCCTGTCTTCCACAACCGATAGTGAAGTGGTTACGCAGATACTCGCCGCGCCCGCCAGCACTTGGCGAGTGGATGAAGCCAGCGACGACTATGAAACCCTCAGTATCGAAGCGGGCAATGGCAAATCCTTACCCGACCATCGCCGTTGGGAAGCACGTCTGCGCGCGTTTATGCAAGTGGCCGAAGGGGCCTATTCGCTGTCTGTGCTGACCCGCGACGCCATTTTCGGTGTGCGCGATCCGCTGGGTCTGCGCCCATTATGCATCGGCGCATTAGAAAGTGGTGGCTGGGTGTTGGCCAGCGAAACCTGCGCGTTGCACACGGTCGGCGCGACTTTTGTGCGCGAAGTTCAACCCGGTGAGATTGTGCGACTGGACAAAGAAGGTATCCATTCAATTAAAGGCCACGCCCGCATGCCGCATGCGCTGTGCAGCTTTGAGTATGTTTATTTTGCCCGCCCCGATAGCGTGATGGAAGGCCAGGTGGTGCACGAGGTACGCCAGCGGTTGGGGCGCGAATTGGCCAAGGAATCGCCTATTGCTGCCGATGCCGTGATTGCTGTGCCGGACAGCGCCACGCCTCACGCGATTGGCTACAGCCTGCACAGTGGGATTCCGTTTACCGAAGGCTTGATCAAGAACCGCTATATCGGACGAACTTTTATTCAGCCAGATGACGATCTGCGCAAGGCCGGTGTGAAGCTTAAATACAACCCACTTGCTGCGAATCTGAAGGGCAAGCGCATAATTTTGATCGATGACAGCATTGTGCGCGGCAATACCAGTGGCCCGATCGTGCAGCTTTTGCGCGACGCTGGCGCGACCGAAGTACATGTGCGAGTGGCCTCACCCGCGGTGCGCCATCCCTGCTTTATGGGTGTGGATATGGCCACTTATCAGGAATTAATCGCGCATAAGATGGCTGTATCGGCCATCTGCGAAAAAATTGGCGCAGATTCGCTAGCCTATCTCAGTGTGGATGGCCTGAATAAAGCCATTCGCGAAGGGGCACAGGGCGAGACCGGTCATTGCAACGCCTGCTTCTCCGGGATTTATCCGATTAATATTCCAGAGTGGCTGTTTAGAGATGACCGTGACAAATTAGTATTCGAGGCAATGTGGGGGTAAGAAGATCAGAGTTGAAAGTGCAAAGTTGAAAGTCACGAGTCACAAGTCTTGTGACTATCACCTCGAACCCTTCGACACCTTCGGCAGGGCAGGCTAAATAAAACCAACTAAGTCTTAAGGTTTTGACACCTACGGCGAAACATAGTATTTCAGCGGCTTTTGCCCTGAATGAAAGCCGTTTTGACTTGTTGGTTTTATTTAGTGAGGGGCCTCGTTCGCTCAGTGCAGCATATCTTTTACGATGGCTCGGTATTGCAAGTATGAACATCAGTTTGCAACAGCATAATTTTTACGGACAACATGAAAGTCTTAATCATCGGTGGTGGTGGGCGTGAGCATGCGCTGGCATGGAAAGTGGCGCAATCGTCAAAAGTGACGCAGGTTTTTGTCGCGCCGGGGAATCCGGGCACGGCGGATGTCATGAGTCATGAGTCACGAGCCATGCGGCAAACAGCAGTCGGCAAATCGCTAATCTCCAATCTCCTCATTTCCAGCGACGACATCGACGGGTTGCTGAAGTTTGCGCACGGGAATCAGATTGACTTGACCGTGGTCGGGCCAGAAGCGCCATTGGCAGCAGGAGTTGTGGATCGATTTCAGGCGGCGGCATTGAAGGTATTCGGCCCCACTCAAGCCGCAGCCAAGTTGGAGTACAGCAAGACATTCTCCAAACAGGCCATGCGCGAGTTCGGCGTGCCGACCGCCGACTTTGCAGCGTTTACCGATTACAACGCCGCGCTCAAATTCGCCCACCGGTTGCCATTTGGTAGCGCAAGTATGGTAGTTAAGGCGGATGGTTTGGCGGCAGGCAAAGGCGTAGTGGTTTGCGATGATCTGGGTGAAGTCGATGAAGCCCTCACCCGCATCATGATCGAGCGCGAGTTTGGCGCTGCCGGCGATCAAGTCATCATCGAAGAACGTATCAGTGGGCGTGAGGTCTCGCTGCTGGCGTTTTGTGATGGCAAGTCTGTCGCCATGATGCCGCCTGCCCGCGACCACAAACGCGTCGGTGAGGGCGACACCGGCCCTAACACCGGCGGCATGGGCGCCTTTGCCCCTGCACCCGACATCAGCGTCGAGTTTGTCGATTTTGTGCGCCGCTCTATCATCCAACCCATTGTCGATGGCATGGCCGCCCGTGGCACACCCTATGTCGGTATTCTCTATGCTGGGTTGATGCTGATTGCGGCCCCCACCCCAACCCCGCCCAGCGCCCGCGAATCAGAATTCGCAGGAGAGGGGGTTAACGTGCTGGAGTTCAACTGCCGCTTTGGTGACCCAGAAACCCAAGTCATTTTGCCGCTGCTTGAAACTGATCTAGTGGACATCTTTCTTGCCTGTGTCGATGGCAGATTAGATGAGGTGGACGTGCACTGGCGGACAGGCGCATGCGCGACAGTGGTGATGGCCTCGCCAGGCTATCCAGGCAATTACCCCAAAGGCGCACCCATCACCGGGTTGGACGCGCTGCCAGAA
>JANMVQ010000236.1:0-5035 GCA_031392845.1 Chloroflexota bacterium | reverse complement strand
GACTTTAGCGGGAAATAGCGTTGTCATGCTGAGCAAAGCGAACCGAAGGTCCCAGTGGCGAAACACTTACGATTAACGCCACTGGGACCTTCGGCTCACTGCGTTCGGAATGACAAGTTTCCCGTCAAAGCCGGTAGAGCCTTATTTCTCAATTCCTCAATTCTTCATTTAGTTTAGACAAACAAAGAGGCCATCTCGCGTTCCTTGGCCAATTGCTCCATATCTTGGCGGCTGGGTGCTGCTAAGTCGCCTGTGCTAAAGCGTTGGGCCGCGTTCAGCACTTTGGGCAGGATGTGAATATCCCCTACCGTATTCAAAAACACGCCGGGGCGGTTCAATAACCACGCCACCGCCTTATCGATGTCGGCCTGATCGCTAAATGGCACATACCAAGTTGAGGCAAATTTCTTATCACCGATATCTTTGGGCCACGGTGCCCGAGTGATTGATTTGATCGTCTGCACCGCCAGATTTCGCTCTTTGCACAACGCAATTAATGCCTCAAAATCATTGAGATATTGCGGGATTTTAGCCAGCACAAAGTTATACGGCAACAGCACGCTGTCAAAGTCGAAACGCACCAGACTTTGCAGATGCATCTTCGGCACGCGCAGTTCGTGGCCGGTCACGCCAATATGCTTGACCAGCCCCTGTTTCTTGGCCTCGATACAGGCTTCCAATGCGCCTCCTGGCCCCATCGCAATGTCCCACTCGTTCTGGTCGATCAGGCAGTGCAATTGAATCAGATCCACGTTGTCGACCTTCATGCGCTCCAGTGAGCGATGGATTGAATCACGCGCGGCGATATAACCGCGATCACCGGTCTTGGTGGCCAGAAAGAACTGCTTGCGCAGGCCGCGTTGCATCCAGGGCCCAATTCGGTCTTCCGATTCGCCGTAACTAGCGGCTGTGTCAATGTGATTCACCCCATATTCGAGCAGTGTATCCAGCGTTGCATCTGCCTCGGCTTGAGTCACATTCCCCAAAGCCGCTGCGCCAAAAATCACGCGTGTGCTGACATGCCCAATTCGCCCAAACTCAAGTGTCTGTATTTTTGTTGCCATCTTTTTCCTCGCTTTCCTTGTTATAGGTATTTCCACTTTCCAACCTGAAGAGTTATAGTTTCTTAGTTTCCCTTATTACCCATACTAATATACCGCGCTATGATACGCTCAAATCATGCAAATGCTCCCCTTTCCGCGCGGTCTGATTGTCACTTGCCAGGCTTACCCAGGCGAACCCATGTATGGGGCAGACATTATGGCGGCGATGGCGCGCGCGGCCGTGGAAGGCGGCGCAATAGCAGTGCACTCCGGCACACCTGAAGACCTTGCTGCCATCCGTGCGGCCATTTCCTTGCCACTCATTGGCATTTATAAGAATCACCAGTCTGCCAGTGAGGTGTATATCACCGATACCCATGCCAAGGCCCAAGCCATCAGCCTCGCCGGCTGCGATGTCATCCAGATCGATGGCACTCCGCGTCCACGCCAAGATGGACAATCGCTGGCCGAACAGATCGCCTTCATCCATGACACCCTGGGCAAGCCGGTGCTGGCCGGTGTATCGTGTCTGACGGATGCATTGGCATCTGTAGAAGCAGGGGCAGATACCATCAGCACCTTTTTGGCCGGATACACGACGCATGGTCGCCCGTTTATGGACGGCCCCGATTTCGAGGTGCTAGCGCAAATTTTGGCCCAAGTCAGCGTTCCGGTTATCGCCGAAGGCCGCTTCAAAACACCTGAACAGTGCGCCCAAGCCATGCAGATGGGTAGTTATGGTGTGTTGGTTGGCTCGGCCATCACCGATCCGCGTTCCATAACAAAACGCTTCGTGGCAAGTTTGGCACTCTAAAGCCACCGAATTGGACGCGGATTAACCGGATAACAGGATTTTTAGGATATTGGCATCCTGATTTATCCTGTTATCCTGAGAATCCGCGTCCCATTCTGATTCTTGCCAAAATCGAACAAAATCGAATCGAGCTGCGTATAGTTTGACAGGATCCATCAGATTGCCTGATCAACACATTTTCATGGAAACAGACGTCAACATGCTTATTCGTCGCAGCCTAGCAGGGGATGCGAGTGCATTCGAAGCACTCTTTCATCAATACAAGAACCTGGTGTTCAAAACTGCGTTCCTGATGTTGGGAAATGCCGACGAAGCCGAGGACGTGCTTCAAGAAGTTTTTCTTGAGGTGCACCGTGCGCTGCCCAGTTACCAAGCCAGCAAGGGGGCATTTAGCACGTGGCTGCATCGAATCACGGTCAATGATTGCATCAGTTGGCAACGCAAATGGCGTCGTAGTTGGAAACGTGGATTTATGAACTTAGCTGCTATCACCCAAGACACTCAAAACAGCCCCAATGCTACTGTCCCTACTCAACTAACAGTGCCTGGGCATGAGCAGATCACTGAAGATCTAGACAGTGTGCGCCGCGCCCTTGGCAACATCTCAAACAAATTGCGAGCCGTGGTCGTGTTGCGGTTTTATTGGGATATGTCTTACGCCGATATTGCTCAGGCTATCAACATCCCCATCGGCACAGTCAAATCGCGGTTGAACCAAGCATTGCAACTCATGCGGCATAGCCTAGACCGGACCGTCTCGCAAGACAAATTTGAGCTTGATCAGCTATTTGGAAAAACACTTAACAACACTAAGTACTCGCAAGAAACTGAGGTGAAAAGACCATGAAGTGCCATGAAGCGCGTTCACTATTGACCCCGTATCTGAATAAAGAAATCACTCGTTCGGAGCGCGAACTATTGCAAGCACATCTGGCCGAGTGCGAACAATGTTGGCATGAGTTCAATGCCTTGTCAGCAACCCAGCAGCAGCTGCGGGTGGGCATCGCCGAATATGCAGCGCTGGCTCAACCGTCGACAGCCGCCTGGCCCAAATTGCAACGCGCCTTGTATACCAAGCACGTTGCCCCACGTCCAGCCCCGCGTGGCATCGCCCCGGGTCTGAGCACGCTCATTGCCGCTGCAGGCGCCGCTCTGTTTGTATTTGGCGGATTGATGACCCCCGCCGCGCTAAACCGTCCTATCGCCACACTATCACCCACAGCGCTCACTCAGCCCGGTAACAACCTTGACTCACTTGCACCTACCGTAATACTAAGCGAGCAGCCGCACGAACAATCATCGAACCAAGCTGCACCCGTGCCTGGGCAGATCGCCGCTGCGCCCAATACAAGTAATACTGCGCCAGAAGACACAGACACGAGTGGGATCAGCAAAGATACTTTAAACAAATTCAGTTCCAATCCAATCACGGCCAGCCGCAGAAATAATAACCCTTTCTCTACAGCCATCGAAGACGAAGGGATCGAGCGATTTCGCGATGTGCCGCTTCAGCGTAGCGTACTGCGCAAAGCAAAACCCCAGCCGAGTGTTGTCTTATGCAGTTGGTGCGCCCATATGGAGTGATTCATGATCAGATCATCAAACGAAAACCTGAGCAAACGCGAGTTGGAAGTGCTGTCGTTAATTGCAGCCGGTCTGACCAATCGACAAATTGCAAAACATATTATTGTGGAGACCGGCACAGTCAAGCGCCATGTGCACAATATTCTGGGCAAACTTAATGCCCGCAGCCGCAATGAAGCGGTCGAGCGGGCACGCACTCTGCAGCCAGTCTCCTATCCCACACCATCATCTACCTCTGGTGCTTTTGTCTATCAGGATCAGTTATGGTGGTGATCTGGAATAAGCGGATTGCGTCGTATATATATCTGGGCATCGTTTATATCGAAATAACTGTCCACAAATTCCGATAACGGTCGCTGGCGAGCCACCCAAGACGTGAATGTAAAAGGGAAATGCTGAGAAAACATCTCTGCGTGCAACGCCATATCTGCGCGTTTTTCGATGAGATCTCTTTTGCACTTTTCGTATTCCGCGTTGGTTCGCTTCAGTTTCTCCATCGATAGTTCGTAGTTGGCAACCCATTCAGCGATAGGCATATTGTCAACCATTGTTTCCGGATGCTCCTCTCGAATCTTATAGAGCACCGCCAATGTGTTCTCATAGAAGGCACACAGGGCATCATGGGCCTCATCGTCGGACAAGTCAGAAAAGTCCGGCATGTCATCATCCATCTCATCGTCATCTGGTATATCCATTTCCACCGAGTTCATCCCTGGCTTATATGCAAGGTCTTTCGCAGCGTCATCCACCTTCGGACTGAGTTTGCAATCCAAATGGCTGACATTTGGTTATTTTCAGCGCTTTTAGCCTTTTCTTGCAAAAATGTCTTCCTCAATATCTACGATCTGGCGCGAATACTGCGCCAAACCAACGTGGGACTCTTTAACGCAAAGACGCAAGGGCGCAGAGACGCAAAGGTTTCTTTTCTCTGCGTCTTTGCATCCTTGCGTCTCTGCGTTGAAAAAATATCTCTACTTCGCAAACTGCCTTGCAAAAATAAGATTTTCACGAGTGCGCTGCGCCAGTGGCACTTCCAGGGAAAAATCTTCAAATGACATCCAGCCATCGTAGCCCACAGCAGCTAAGGCCTCGAATAGCGCCGTCACATTGACAATCCCTTTGGAGAAAGGTGCCGCGGCCGCCTTCCATTCTGTGCTGCCGTCAGGTCGTGTGCCCGTCACTTCCCAGCGCGAGTTCTTGAGATGCACATGCGCCAGATATGGCCCCAACACTTCTAGGCCCAGCCGATACTGCTCATAGCCCTCGTAGACCATGTTGCCGACATCATGAATAATGCCCACATAGCGCGGGTCAAAATTGTGCATGAAGCTGGCGCAAGCGCTGGCGCTGGGCACGATATTGTTCATGTGCATCTCGACCAAGGCTTTTATGCCATACTGTTTAGCCAACGCTTCCACATCGCGGTATTGGCCGATGGCCTGATCGCGCAGTTTGAGATAGGGTGTCTTGCCGTCATAGTTGGGAACCCGCACGCGTAGCGCAGGTGCGCCCAATGCGCATACTCCTTTCATGGCGTGCTCGACCTGATCTATCTCCTCGCACGATACATATGTGCCAACCGACGGCATCGCCA
>JANMVQ010000155.1:0-5771 GCA_031392845.1 Chloroflexota bacterium | reverse complement strand
AGCAAACATACCGGCAGTGGGCAGCGTGCAAACATTGAGCGCCAACTTGCTCCAAATCTCTTTCAGCACCTGCTGCGACTCAGCCACCTCAAAGCCCGCTTGCTGCAGTGCTTCAGCCAGGGCATGCACACGCGGACTGCTACCGCCGCTCAACTCACCGATGTGGGTCATGCCTACACCACCCTGCAAGGTGTGCCCTAAACCTAGCAGTTGTCCACTGTTGTAGGTCACTCCGCAGAACACCTTGCCGTCCCCAACAATCGACTGTATTCTTTTCGCGTTGCCCCAGCCATTCTGCAATGAAACCACAACGGTGTTAGGGCCAATCAGCGGTAATGCTTTCGTCACCGCTCCTTCAGTGTGATAGCACTTGGTAAACACAACGACATAATCCTGAATTCCAACGCCTTCTGACGCATCTGTAGCACGCGCGCGAGCCGTAATAATATTTCCGGTCTTATCCTGCACTTTTACACCGTGCTGATTGATGTGGTCAATAGCCACCTTGTTCACATCAATGAGGGTTACTTCATGACCCGCAGATGCCAACCGTCCACCATATATCGCTCCCATCGCACCTGCGCCGCCCAAAATGGTTATCTTCATAATCGTATAAATCCTGGGTAGATTGATTTGTTCGAGTGAGTGCTGTCAGACGACTCGAAACAAGGGCTCCTGTCCTTTTAGCATCTTCATCGCGTTGTCACAGGTGATCTGGCCCATCGCGTACAGACCTTCGTTGGTTTGGCCCGCACTGTGGGGTGCAGCAATGAAATTGTCCAGCCCGAACAAGGGATTTGCACCAGGCGGCTCAACTTCAAACACGTCCAGCGCTGCGCCTGCAAGCCGGCCATGTTTGAGCGCCTCAAACAACGCGCCTTCGTCCACCAGTTCGCCACGGGCCGTGTTGATGAGATACGCCGTTGGTTTCATCAGCGCCAAGCGATTGCTGTCTATTAACCTGCGCGTGTCAGCGCCCCCTGGCGCATGCAATGAAACGAAGTCAGCCGTTTTGAGCAATATATCGAGCTCAACATATTGCACCTGCCATTGCGCAGCAAAGTCAGAATCATGATACGTATCGCAGGCAATCACATCCATCTCAAACCCCTTGGCTCGCCGACAGACCGCCTTGCCAATTTGCCCCAGCCCGACAATGCCCAACTGCTTGCCCTTCAGCTCCACGCCCACCGCCCGCGGCCAGCGACCTTCTTTCACAGCCCGGTCCCCCAGCGGAATCTTGCGTGCCAACCCTAACAGTAGCGCCATCGTCATATCGGCCACGCTGTTGGTAATCGTCCCACCCGCAATGGCTACGGGTATGTTCCTGTTCTTCGCTGCTGCCAAATCAATGTTTTCGTAGCCCACACCATGTTTGGCGATGCCCTTGAGTTTATTTGCCGCCTCAAACACTCGCGCGTTCACTGGCTCGGTGCCGCTAATCAATACATCCACATCTTTGATGAGTGCAACCATGTCGGCCTCGGTCGGCGCTCGCTCCAACGGATTCAGCACCACCTCGGCACCCAATCCCTTCAGGCGATCAAAGACATCCGGGGTGGCCTTGCCAAACGAACGCGAGGCGATTAATACTCTGTAATTACCCATTTGATTTGATGGCCCTTAGTGGTTAGGTCATCCCCTCAATGGCTATGGCCCGAATCGGTGAGGCATCCAGCCCCTTCATCGGCAATGGCAATCCCACAAAGAAAAACCTATCGGTCGAGATCGCGCCCAAATTACACAAGCATTCCACCACCGGAATCGCCACATCTTCACGAAAGAACAAATGATGGTTGGGATGATCGTTGCGACCACGCACCTCAAAGCCGCTGCTGTCCATGCCAAGCAATTTGATCTTTTTATCCAGCGCCAGATATTCCGCCGCATCCGCAGCCAAATACGGGCGTTGATGCGATGCTGGAGTGCGATATTGGCCATCGCGACCCTCCCACAAAATCACGATATCGCCCTCACGTATATCTGCTGTCTTTAGTTCCTCAAGAGTAATGGCTTCGTTCACATCCTTGTGGCGAAAATCCAACCGAATCGCTGAACCTACAAATTGATCAGGCGGATAACTCGCGGTATCTTTGCCATCCGCATAAAAGTGCAGCGGCACTTCCAAATGCGTGCCGCTGTGCGACCACATATACACATCGTGCATGATGTCGCCTGTCGGTGTTTCACGCGACTTGCCACGCTGGGCTATGGTCACTGTGTATTGCTCTTCACCCGGGACCATCACATGGGTTAAATCAATGATTTTGTAACTCATCCGACTTTTAGTCCTTAATCTTCAATCCTAAATCTCCACACAAAGCGTCTAATCTCTAATCTCCTCAACCCGCGCCCCCTTCACTGCCACTGGTGGTGTCAGGGGTTCGCCGCCTGCTTGTGCAATTGCTTCGGCCACGGCATCCTTTTTCTCTGGTGAGACCAACGCCAACATAATCCCACCGCCCCCGGAACCAGATAATTTAGCCCCAAACGCACCGGCCGCCAGCGCCGCACGATTCAGGGCTTCAAGTTCCGGGCAACTCACACCAATCTTCTCCAACACCAACTGATTCAGGTTCATCAGTTTGCCCAACGTTGCCCAATCACCCAGCGCCAATTTTGCGACCGCCATGTTGCTCAGGACGCCGATGCCTGCGAAGTAACTCATGCGCGTCGAATCTTCCTCCAACCATTTGCGCACACGCGTGTTCACCTCGCTGGTTTGCCCGCGCAGCTTTGTATTGCCAATGACCAGTGACAAGCCCTTGTCAAACTGAACCGGCTCGCCCGAGCGCTCTTTGGTATAACAAATCACCCCACCCAACAACGAGGTCTGTGTATCCAGCGCACTCGCCACACCGCCGTGCGCGATCACATCACCCAGATAAGCCCACTCACCAGCCAGCGACGATGGCTGACTGACGACAGACGACGACCTACCCGTACCTCTCATCTGTTTTTGCATTTCTTCCAACGCAGTTGCCAACGCTACAAAACTCGCTCCACCCGAACCCAATCCACCTGCGCTGGGGATCTCGCTCTCCCAACTCACCCGTAAACCGCCGGGCCATACCCCATCGGCAAATGCTTTGGCAATGATGTATTTGGCTGCGCCAAAGTAATCCTCATGCGCCAGTTGGCGAATGCTTTCGTAGTCGTGCTTCTCGCGCCAGTCATCAACCGTATTTGCCAACTGCAACAGATCGGCGCGTCTCGCCGTTTCAGCACGACCACCACTCGCGAATTTGAATGTATCTGCGGCCAATTCAACACGACAGTGCACCCGCAGCCCAATGCTGACTGCCAACGCACTCTGGCCGCGGTTTACACTGTGTTCACCAAGTAAGATCGCCTTCGCCGGTGCCGAAGCAGTCACACCCATCACCACCACGCACTCCCGGCCAACACCCCGCCATCTACATAGATCGTTTGACCCGTCAGAAACGACGATGCCTGCGATGCCAATAACAACATCACGCCCGCCAGCTCATCTACTTGGCCCGGGCGCTTCATCGGTGTGCGATCCAAAATCCACTTGCTGCGTTTCTCGTCTTGCCACAAACCCACCCGCGTCAAATCTGTCTCAATAAACCCTGGCGCGAGGCAATTCACCTGAATATTATGTTGCGCCCACTCAACCGCTTGCACACGTGTCAATTGGTCCAACCCAGCTTTCGCCACGCCATACACACTGACTTCGCTCAGGCCGATCTTGATATTCAGCGATCCAATGTGAATGATCTTGCCGCCGCCTTGTCTGATCATGATCGGTGCAACCGCTTGGCTCAAAAAATATGCGCCACGTACATGCACATCCATGATGGCGTTGTAGTCGCCTTCGGTTACTTCCAGGATAGGCTTGCGGCGATTGATGCCGGCACAATTCACCAGAATGTCAATCCGACCATAGACAGATAGCGTGTCTTGAACCAAGCGCACGCACTCGCTGGTCTTGCTGACATCGGCTTTGAGTAGCGCCACCGTTGCACCCAATGCGTTCAGCTCACGTCCGGCTTTGTCCAACTTGGTTTGGGTGGTGCCGTTTAATGCAATGCGGGCTCCTGCTTTTGCCATCGCGTGCGCTAGCGCTAGCCCAATGCCACCACTGCCACCTGTGACTAACGCCACTTTGTCCTGCAACGAGAAAAGGGCGGCTGGGTTAATATCACTCATCCCTAATCCCTTACTAACGTGCGCAAATACGCCACACTCTCTCGAGCCCACTGTTGCTCTTTCGCCATTGTCGCATCCAGGGTGCCTGCACTCGGCACCCAATGCTCCAGAATCACATTGCAGTCATGCGGCAAGTTGCGAGCGGACGCAATCAACCCGGGCAGATCAATCTTGCCTTGCCCGGCAGGTGTGCCTTCGATGACAAAGCCTAAGCTGTGTCCGCTGCGCCGGGTCGTTACATCTTTGGCATGGAAATTAACGATGTAGTCTTTCAATTCAGCAAATACCATCTCCGCCGTTTCAAAGCACCCCAGTGAATTGGCCGTATCAAAAACCACGCCCACCCAGCGCGAGTCAGTCTGCTCCACAATTCTGCGCAGCTCCTTGGCCAGCAAGCTTTCGTGCGTCTCAATGGCCAGCACGATATTGTTTTGTTGTAAGTCAGGTAGCACATCACGAATCAGCGCAATCGTCTCAGTTACACTCAACTGTCGATCGGCCGTCCGCATTACGACTCGCAAAAACGGCGCATGCAAGCAACCCGCCACGCGCACGTAATCCAAAATATGCTGGCGGGTGGTGGCCCGCGTGCCTACTTCAAGATCGATGCCCAAGCCAGCCGCGGTATGCAAAATAGCCGCCAACTCGGTCTCGCTCAATTGATGGAGTTCCAAACCATCAGCCAACTGGCACACCCGTACATTCAACATACGGGCTTGCCCAATCACATCTATCGCGCTCATACGCACACCCGGCACCTCATCGGCAACACCGACAGACCACGGAAAGGTGTAGCTACTTATTCCTAATTTCATGCTTCTCACTTGCTTTCTACAATCGCTTTCACCTGCGCCATCACACTCTCCGGTGTAAACACTTGTTTCCAGTCGTCGCGGAACAGCATCTTCTTGCCGCGTTCAATCGCCACAAGCGCCCCATCCGAAAACACCCCACCACTGTTGGCAAACAACACGCCTACTGCCACGTTGATGTGCCCCATCGCAAACTCATGGGCGGCCTCGGCCGGCACGCCGGCTTTGACCGCTTCGTCAATCGCCTCTTTCATCATCACCAAGCAGGCAATCAGGGTGGTCTCCACCAACGCCGGCTCCAGAATCGCCATCTGCTCCACCGTCACGCGGTAGGCGTTCATCACCGGCGCAAAGATAACGCGCGCGACCGCTTCGCCTGCGCCGTAATCAGCTGCCTGGCCCTGCATCAACGCGCACACAATATGCTGTTTCGCAAGCGTGCCAAAGAAATCTCGGCGCGCCTCACCCACCTCGTCGTTAATCAGCGGCGGATGGCACGGGTGCGCAACGAAGTACGCGATGTCCGCGCGCATCGGCAAATGGCCGGCATGTGCCGCCGCCGGGTCCAGCAACATCAGCATCGCACCCGGCTTCATACTCGGCACCACCTCGTGTGCAATTGTGCCAATCAATGCATCTGGCACCGCCAGCACCAACACATCGGCCTCGCTCGCCGCCTGCGTCGATGGTATTGCCATCAAGCCACGCTCGCGCAAACGGGTTACACCGCGCTCCCCGACTTCCACGCACAGCACGTCATAGTCAGACCGTGCCATCAATTTGTCC
>JANMVQ010000094.1:0-1829 GCA_031392845.1 Chloroflexota bacterium | reverse complement strand
TGCTAGGCAACGACATTCACATTCAAAGCGATTATGGCGATGAGTCTTTACAGCGCACACCCTGGGAGATTTTCAATCAAAGTGCAGCCGAACGTGCGCTAAACATGGCGGAGGAATCTAATCGCTTGGCGCACTTTTTGACATCATCTTAAGGTACAGCCCTTCAGTTCTCAATTTGTCATCGTATACAAAGAGACTGCTTACAGTTGATCCTTAAACGGAACACCATCCGAGATGGTATAGAGGTCTTCAGCATTTTCCCGCAAATAAGCAAATACCGGATTTTTTGCAGCGGCTTGCAGCCATTCCTTTTCAGTTGGATCAGCCGGCTCAGCAATATCTGGGATCAATAAAATAACCCGCACCTTACGCGGCAGGGCGATCGTCAGTAGTTCATCCAGAATGAGCTGCCCATTTTCATCCAGCGTTGCGGTTGTTTCGATTGCGTGTAAAGCCATTTCCATCTGCGCTACCTCCATAAGCATTGTAACAAAATTTGATCATCTTTTGGCCTTGCCAACCTGCCCAGCCTGCGCGATGATGCTGGCATGGCAAACGATACGGTCCCCGATTTTGACGCTGGCGAGCGCCGCCGCAAGGCTGAGGCGGCGGGTGCAAACGCGAATGCCCCTATGTCCGCTGCCCCTATTCGCTATGCCGAAGATGGTTCGGTGGACTGGGGCAATATGTGGGACAGCTTCTGTGCGTTGGCGCTCACGGGCGGGCCAGCGCACCGGGGCACAGATCACACAGTGCGCGCTGATCCGAATAGCGACTCACAGGATCCGGCCTACCAGATTGCAGTAGGCGAAATTGTGCGGGGGGTGCATTTGGTCAGTGGGTTAAAAGCACGTGCCGATAAGCCCGGCTGGGTCGCCATTGAGTGCGCTAGCGAAGGTATGGCCAGTTGGTTGGGCGATGCCGCTCGCGCCGAGAACATCGAATTCCGCAATGCTGGCAACTTGCTGTTGGCCCCGTGCGCGGCTAATTTCCGCACTGAAAAAGAAATCAAAAGTGTCATCACAGTTGTAGCTAAAACGACCCATTATTGGCAGGATCATATCCCCAACGAAGTAAAGTCCACCATGATTATGGAAGATCGGTTCAACCGAATTGGGCAGAGCATTAAGAAGTTGTTTGGAAAGAAAAGTTGATTTGGCCTTCAGCTCTCAAAACATTATCAAGCGAATATCAAGCCCTGGTTGTTTGCTGGGTTTATGATTTCGGCAATCTGGGCAACAATTAGTTTCTAATCAAGATTTCATATGGAGCCATGGTCATGAACACACACACAATTCTCGGAATGCGCACTATTGTTGGATTATTTTTCGCGTTCACTTTGCCCTTATCAGCATGTAGTTCCGTGTCGTCGCGTCCGGCGCTGAATGCAGAATATGCTTCGGCACCCCCAGCTGAGCAGGCTGCACCAGCCGCAAGTGGCAACGCAGAGGAGACCGCCAAGAGCGGCACTGCGAACGTTGTCAATCAACCCGCCGCTCCGCGCCTTATTGTCCGTAACGCCGATCTGACCATCATCATCAGCAACACACAGGCGCAGATCGAGGCGATTGGCCAAATTGCTGCGGATTACAAAGGCTATGTTGTTTCTTCGAACACCAGCAAAGTGGGTTCGGACGTGCAAGGCAGCATGACGCTGCGGGTGGATTCGGCACAACTCGATGCCGCCTTGCAGCGCATCCGCAACTTGGCCGTGGAAGTGCGCAGCGAAAATATCCGAGGCGACGATGTCACCGCTGAATACGTCGATCTTGGATCACAGTTAAAAAACCTGGAAGCGGCCGAGACCCAGTTGCAAGAGCTGCTGAAAC
>JANMVQ010000092.1:0-14732 GCA_031392845.1 Chloroflexota bacterium | reverse complement strand
GGCCGAAAGGGCATTTCGACCGGCGCTACATTTTTGGCATCGTAGTTGGCCAACCGCTTTACGTCGTCTTCAGTCGTTAGGAAGCCATCGCACTGCCGGAGCGCTTGCTCCAACATGACCTTCATCGAGAAGGGCAGCGTGCTGATATTCCCGATGCCATTCTTTTCCAAAACATCCAGGCGATAGATGCCGACTTTGCCTTGCGGTGTATCCATTTCGCTCAGGGCGTTAAATGAGTTCTTGCTCATGAGTTTCTCTTCTATTAGTTTATGAATAAATAATTGATCGGATCGTTAAAGAGTTCGTAAAGTCGATAAGGTTAATAAAGTTCGTAAGGTTGATAAGGTTTGTAAAGTTAGGAAATGGGCTCTGTTGCACGCTAGTTTCGCAGAACCTTACGAACGTTAAGAACCTTATGAACTTTCAACACCACGATTTGAATCGCCTAAGGAGCGCGGGTGGATATAACCTGCTTGTCCGTTGCAGCGGTATCGTGTCGGGAGCAGGTCATCATTTTCATTAGAAATTGCCTTCGCACCGCCTATTCTAAGACCAGATGGCATTTTTGTTAACATGCTCAAAAGTTAACATGAACTCAATTTTGACACCCCTGACACTTCCGACAGACCCGACACCCTCAGTCCTCACACTCGCCCGCACCTGGCTGCGTATCGGCTGCACCTCATTTGGGGGCGGATCAGTCGTCCAGCGCATGATCTACGATACCTTCATCACCAAAAACAAGTGGATCACGCCAGAAGCCTACACACGTATTTTTGCCATGTGTGAGTTGACGCCAGGGATAACCCTGTTCGCCATCTGTATCCTTATCGGGTATCGGCTCAAAGGCGTGCTGGGGGGCATGGTCTCGTTGCTTGCGCTCGTCTTGCCCAGTGCCGCGATCACCATCCTCATGACCGCGCTGTATGCACAAGTGCGCGATCTGCCGCCGGTGCAAACCGCACTCAAGGGTGTGTTTGCTGCAATATTTGGCGTTGGCTTGGCGATGGACTGGCGCATCGGCAAACCCATTTTGACCCAGGCTCGTCAGCACGGTTGGGTGCCCTTTTTTATTTACGCTGCCATCTTGTTAGGCAGTATCGCCCTGTATGTCGCCATCAAACCACCCGTCGCCGTGCTGTATCTCGGCGGTGGTTTAATCGGCGCCTTAACCGCCAAAGCATTTGTAAAACCATCGTAGAGACGCGAAATTTCGCGTCTCTACAAATTTCGCGTCTCTACCAAACACCCAAACCATGAACCCATTTCATTATTTCTGGATCACCCTCAAAGCGTTTTTGCTCTCAACGGGTGGCTTTGGCCCGTTGCCGAGCATCCATCAGGATTTGGTGCCGTTCGGCTATGCGCAGGAACGCAATTTTACTGAGGCGCTGTCAGTAGGGCAGCTTTCGCCCGGCCCCAATGGGCTGTGGGTGGTGGCGCTGGGCTTTTTGATTGGTGGACTGCCTTTCGCCATCATGGCTGCTCTGGCCGCCATGTTGCCGCCGCTGATTATCTTGTTGATTCAGCGCGTGTATCAGCGGGTGGCGCATCTCCCCGCCACGCACGGCTTTTTGGATGGCTTGGGTCTGGCCATCATCGGTGTAGGCGTCATTGTGCTGGGCAGCTTGCTGTTTAGTGGCGGCTTCAACCCCGTTCTTATTGCCATCTCTATCGCCGCTGCCGGTGCCACCCTGCTGCGTCGCTTGCCATCGATTGTCATCATCGCCATCGCCGCCGGTGTGGCACTTGTCGCGGCATGAGCAGAGGATAGTAGGCAGTGGGCAGAGAGCAGTGGGGCGCAGTTCTCTGCCCACTGCTCTCTGCCTTCTGCTTTCTGTCCTCGCACGCGATAATGGCCCCATGACAACCTCCCGCCTTGCTGTGATTGATCTGGGCTCCAATACCGCTCGGTTAGTGATTTACGCCTATGAAGTTGGCTTGACTTACAAACTCATCGATCAGGTGCGCGAGCGCGTCCGGCTGGCCGAAGGTATTGACTCTGATGGTGAGATACACAAATTTCCGATGCAGCGTGCGGTAGAAACGCTGTCCATGTTTCGCCATTTATGTGATGCCTCCAACGTCGATCAGATCATTGCGGTAGCGACCAGCGCCACCCGCGATGCTAAAAATCAGGCTGAATTCTTGCGCCTCGTCAAGAAAACTGCCCGCATAAACCTGCGGGTAATCAGCGGCGAGGAAGAGGCCTATTATGGCTATCTGGGCATGATCAACACGTTTCAGTATCAGGATTGTTATCTTTTTGACCTAGGGGGCGGCAGCGTGCAATTGAGCGAAGTGCGCAAGCGGCGTTGGCGCAGTGGCTTTAGCTTGCCAATGGGTGCGGTGCGCATGACCGAACGCTTTATGCCCGATGCGCCGCCCACGCGCAAGCACATCAATACCTTGCGTGCTTACGTTGCCAGCCAAATTAGCGAACAAGTGGCCGCCAACAAAATGACGCTGAACCCAAGCTTGCCCCTTATCGGTGCGGGTGGCACCGCGCGTGCATTGGCCAAGCTCAACCAGGCAGATCAGCCCTATCCCATCGACCACCTGCACGCCTATGAGCTAACACGTGGCGAGATTCAAACGCTAATCAAGCAGATGAGCCGGCTCTCGCGCGAGGCGCTAGCCGATATGCCCGGTATGAATGATGAGCGGGTCGACGTGATTTTGCCCGGTGCTATCGTGATTGATGAACTCATGAACGTGGGCAAGTTTGAGCGATTGATCATCAGTGGCGCAGGCGTACGGGAAGGGGTGTTCTTCGAGCAATTTCTCGGCAAACCCAATCCGCGCCCGGCTATACAGAATTTGGGGGCCGCGCCTACCCTTAAGAATCCACGCGCTTTTGCGGTGGATAACATGGCGTTGCAATATGGGCAATCGACTGCGCACGCCCGCCATGTGCGCAAGCTGGCGGTGCAGCTTTTCGATCAACTGGCCCAGACGCACGGCTACAGGCAGTGGGAGCGCGAGCTGCTCTCCGATGCGGCGCTGTTGCACGATGTTGGCTATATCGTGAATTACTACAATCACGACAAACACTCGGAATACTTAATCACTGATGCGGAATTACCAGGGTTTAACCACCGTGAGATCGCCATTATGGCCTTGATTGCCCGTTACCATCGTAAAGGCAGCCCCGATTGCGAGCCATATTGCGAAGTGTTACACGACGGCGACGAAGAGCGGGTCGCCTGGCTCAGTGCGTTCACTCGCATGGCCGAATATCTGGATCGCGGTCGACGCCAAGTAGTCCAAGCTGTCAAGATAGTCTTCACAGAGAACGAACTGCTACTCGAGACTCGTACCAAGGGCGAGGCCAGTATGGAGCTTTACGAAGCCCAACGTGCCAGCAAGCTACTGGCGAAACTCGTTAATCGGACAGTGCGCGTGATATGAATTGAGAATTGAGAATACAGAATGCAGAAACGAACGGTTGCTGCGTGAGTAGCACGCCGATTGTTTTCTTAATTCTGCATTCTGCATTCTCAATTTCTTATTTCGTCCCCCAAACCGCTTCTGGTGTAATCTGCTGTTCCGGCGCGCCACCAGGGTCGGGCAAGCCACTGTTGGCTAGGGTCATGAGCACACGTATGGACATATCGTGCGTGCACAAAATCTGGCAGGATAAACGGGCTTTGCCCAGCAGATCGCGCTCAGTCAGTTTTTTCTTCTCCGCCTCTGTCATACTGACTGGCTCACCATCGATAAATTCCACCCGGCACGTTGTGCATCCGGCATAGCCGCCACAGCGGTGCAGGATATCTATCCCATTGCCTTCCAACGCATTTACCAAACGCGCGTCCGCGCTGGCCTCGATAACGCCTTTTCCTTCAACATTTATTTTTGCCATATCAGGACTGATTGTAATGTGAGCAGGTAAATGTCATTCTTGGCGATCAGATTACAAAACATGACAAATTTTTCATCAAATCGGCTGCTTGCTGCGACCAACAACGTTGTTCAGTTGCAGGCAATGCTTTAGGATGACAACCATCTACAACTAAGAACCGATGCATTCAGCCTATCTACTGACTACAAAAGCTGAGTTAGCAAAATCACTCAACCCTAATGCATCACCAATCGGAGAAACATTCGTGCAAAGGAATCACCTTCACAAAACCCTTAATCTACTTAGTAGCCTATTTTTGACCCTAACTTTGTTAGGAGTGCAAACCAGTGTCATTCAGCCCGCGCAAGCGGCCGTGGTCACAAGGCCATTGGTACTTGCACCCGAGGGGCCCATGGCAACCATTTATCCGGCTTGCGGCAGTATTCAAACCTGTATTAATAACGCTGTGGCTGGCGACACTATTGATATTACAGCTGGCACCTATACAGACAGCTTTACTTTGAACAAAGCAGTCAGCCTGGTCGGACAAGGCGCTGGGGCGACGTTTGTGGCGCTCAGCGGCCAGCGCGTCCTAACCATCACCGACGCCAGCATGACTCAGACTACCCAAATTAGCAATCTGGTGTTTAGCGGTGGCAATATCACCACTGAAGTGGGCGGTGGCATTCGTATTATTGATGGCGCACCCTTGCTAAGCAATGTCACGGTCACCGGCAATATCGGCAGCGATGGTGGCGGCATCTACTCAGCCGTAGGTTTGCATGCGGCTGGCTTGACCCTACGCAACAACCAGGCTATTGGTTTTATCGGCGCAGGTGAAGGTGGCGGCGCAAACGTGCGGGGTCGTGTGGTGATTACCGGCATGCAAGTGATCAGCAATGCTGCCACCGGTAACGGCGCCGGGTTGTACTTGGAGAATGGTCATAACTCTATAATTCAAGCCAGCCGCTTCGATAAAAACAAAACCCCAGGCGAGGGGGGCGGTTTATACCTCAATGTGTCCGATAATGTGCTGCTGCTTGGCGACCGCTTCTTCGACAATAGCGGCGCGGTCTCCGGTGGCGGTGCTTATTTTGAAAGCAGCAAAGTCAACATGGATAACAACATATTCGCTTTCAACTATGGCACAGTTGTTACTCAAGGGGTCGAGTTGGGGTTGGGCGCTGGGCCTTTTTCTTCCATAGTGAATGGCCGCCACAACACGTTTTCCAATGCCCGCAGTTCCGCAACGAGCATGCGCGCCATAGAGTTGGGTGCGGACATTGCCGATACTGTCTATCTGACCAACACTATATTCGACAAATACAATGTCGCTATCAAGGTGTTGACCAATACATCAGATGTCAAATTAAATGGGGTGTTATGGTCATCCATTACTCAACTCTGGGCAGGCGCAAATGTCACGCATACAAACGCGATCACTGGCTTAGCTGCATTTGCCGACTTTAATAACCGCGATTTTCGTATCTCGTCCAGTAATAGCAGTAACCTCAACATGATCGATCAAGGTGTTCCATCCGGCTTGTTGTTCGACTTCGAGGAATACGCACGCCCACATGGCTATGGCTTCGACCTGGGTGCAGATGAGATCAATCGCAAGCCTGTCGCGACATATGATTCGATCATCAATACCACAGTCAATGCACTTGTGGTGGTCTCGCCATCGGGCGCAGGTGTGTTTGATCCGGATGGTGACACGATCACTTACACTTGGTCACAACTCACTGGCATCCCTGTCGCGATCTCTGATCCGTACAGCACGACCTTTACGTTTACTGCGCCACCCACCATCACGACCGCATCAACGGATCCCCAGTTTCAAATTGTTATTACGGATACATCTGCCGGAGGTGAAACGATCACCAAGCGCGTGCGAGTGAAAGTATTGCTGTCGGATACACCCATCACTGGCGTCGTTGCAAGCAATGACAGCCCGAAATTCGTGACCGAGACGGTCACGCTATCAGCGACCGTTGCCGCAGGTACCAACGTCACATATAGGTGGGACTTTGGCGACAACAGCCCGCCGACGACCCCAGTCGCTGGCATGTCCTCGCAAGTCACCCATACTTACCCAACCACCGGGACATTCACTGCCATCTTCACTGCGACTAACCCGATTAGCACATTGAGCGCCAGCACTTTGGTCACGATCACAGCAGCGGCACCACCGCAACCGGCAGAGCGGAAAATCTACCTGCCGATGGCCAGGAAATAGCTACATCGGAACCAATACTTAACTGCGAATCACTAAACCTGACAGGTCTACAAGGCTTGTCAGGTTTTATTTGTTTCATTGCGCACGGCAAAATCGGGTCGGTCGGCGCAACTCAGAAGAAAGCACTTATGACGTGGTGCGCAACTATCAAATTGGGGCTAAACTTATTGGACTTCTCGCAGTCGTATAACAATCACAATAACTGAAGTTAGTAAAAGCATGAAAGTCCTATATCGTTTCACCGCGCTGATGCTGGTTGCATGCGCATTGCTGATTGCGCCGATCAGCGCAATAGCCCAATCCAAAACATTGGTCTGGCAGCGCCTCGATTCCGACATTACGGTGCAGCCCAATGGCGATTTGCGCATCATCGAAACCAACGTGATCCGCTTCACCAGCGGCAGCTTTACGTTTGGCTACCGCGACATCAAGCAGGATCGGTTAACAGAGATTAGTGACATTGAAGTGACCGAGGGCGTCGAGAACGGTGTGCCGCTGCGCTTCGAGACCACCCAAACCGACACGGGCGATTTCCGGATCAAGTATTACTTAGCCACGCCCGCCCAAAACGAGACCCGCACGCTGCGGATGGCCTACACCGTCAAAGGGGCCACCCGCTATTACCCGGATGGCGACCAGGTGTATTGGGCAGGCGTGTATGCCAGCCGGAATGGCTTTAGCGTTAGCAATTCCACTATCACTTTGCGCTTGCCAGCTGGCACCAAGGCCACTAAGGCCGAGACGTATGGCCCAAGCGCCAACGTAAACGCCACACGTGAGGGCAATGTTATTGTGGCCGAGGCAACCGAACCTATTCCCAGTGGCACGGAGTTTGAGCTGCGGGTGCAATTTCCACATGGGGTGATCTCGGGCGAGGCCCCAGCTTGGCAGAAAGCCTTCGACACGCAACGCACCTATGATGAAACAGTCAAACCGCGCAACGATTTGCTGACCCTACTCGGCTCGCTGGTATTGCTGCTGGGCGGCCCGGCTTTGGCCGCAGTAGTGTGGGTGACCAAAGGGCGCGACCCCAATGTTGGCCTAATCGCCGAATATCTGAACGAGCCACCGAATATTCCGCCCGGGTTAGCGGGGACGCTAGTCGATGAGAAGGCCGACATGCAGGATGTGATCGCCACATTTGTTGATTTGGCGCGGCGCGGCGTAATTACGATGCGCGAGATCGACGATAAAAACGATGCCATCTTTGGCAGCCGGGTTGACTACATGATTGCTGCTGGCCCTAAACTGGCTGAGCTGCGCAGCACACTCAAACCTTATGAAATGACTTTGCTGGATAACTTGGATATCGCGGCGGACGAACGCAAACTGTCCACACTGAAAGCCAAGTTTTATAAGTACATCCCGCAAATCAAAAAACAACTATACGAGCAACTCATCAAAGAGGGGTATTACGATCATAGTCCGGAAGCGGTGCGCACCCAATGGAGTGGGTTGGGTATAGCCATGTTTGTGCTGGCGTTTGTGGTCGGTTGTGGGGCGATGACCGTGCTGGCTAACCTCACCCACTATGCTTTTTGTGTGCCGATTGGGTTTATCGCTACCGCCATTACATTTTTTGCGATCGCCGGTGCTATGCCTGTCCGTACTCGCCCTGGCGCAGAGGTGCGCATGCGGCTGGAGGCGTTCAAGCGTTATTTGCAAAATATCGAGAAATACGTCAATCTTAAGGAGGCCACCGACCAATTTGACAAGTATTTGCCGTATGCAGTCGCGTTTGGGTTGGATCGCAGTTGGGTGAACAAGTTCTCGAAGGTTGAAACCCCGTCGCCGGGTTGGTATATTCCCTATGGTTACGGTTATGGGCCACACTATGGCAACTACGGCGGCGGTCGGCGTTCGATTGGTACTGAGTCGCCAGCACAGTCGGCGGGCAGTCGGGGCGATATTGGTGGGGCTGCGCGTGCTCCCACCAACATCGAGGGGTTAAATACTGGGCTGGCCGTGGGGCTGGCGGGCATTAATCAAAACCTGACTGGGATGTTTTCGTCGGTCGCCAACACATTGAGCAGCCAACCCGCGCCGACGCCAAGCACCAGCAGCAGTTCGGGCAGTTGGAGCGGTGGCGGTGGAAGCTGGAGTGGCGGCGGCGGTGGTGGAGGTGGTTCGTCCGGTGGTGGCGGTGGTGGTTTCGGCTAGATTTCAGCGCTCAGTCACTTATAACTCTTATGAATCAAAGTAAAACAGTTGGACTAATCTTAACGATTATTGGTGCCGTGATTTTGGTCTTGGCCGTTGTCTGGGCATTGGCAAATCGAGTATCGGGCGGGGCCACCGTGCTGGTGGCGATTTTCGGGTTTGTCATTGCGGCACCGTTGCTGGGTTTTGGGATTTACACTCTGCTCAAAGGGCGAGCTGAGGCGGGCGAAGAGATCGGCATTAAGAAGCAACAGAAATTGTTGAGCATGGTGATGACGCAAGGCCAGATCAATTTAGCCAACGCCGCTATCGAGTTGAATAGCACAATGGACGAATTGCGCCAGCTCACCCGCGACTTGGTCGGGAAGCAGCTGTTCAGTGGCTATGTTGATTGGGACGCCGGTAAGCTGTATTCGATTGATGCCGCTAAACTCAAAGACAAGAAATGTCCCAAATGCGGCGGCGAACTTGAACTGGCCGGCAAAGGACTGATCAAATGCCCGTATTGTGGGAGCGAGGTATTCACGACCAGTTAGTTGAAAGTTGAAAGTGCAAAGTTGAAAGTAACGCTTACGCGATTTCCGACTTTGCACTTTCAACTTTCAACTTTCAACTAACCCATGCAAGGCCTCAAAATTTTCGGTATCCTGTTAATGATTTTTGCACTCGTGGGGTTGGGAGTAGCGTTGGATCGGCAATTTAATGGCCAACTGGAAACACCCGTGCGTGACATTGTGCGCTATGTCGCGCCGGTTTTTGGTCTAGGGGCTATTATGGTCGGGTTGGAAAGACTAACCGCTAAGATGGAAGCGCGTAAACCGAAGAAAGAGGATAAAAAAGGGAAGAAGTAAGAATGAAGAAGTATGAAATATGAAGTATGAAGCAGGCTTCGAGATTTGACATTCCCATGATTCTTCATTCTTCATTCTTCATTCTTACTTTTTCATTCATAATTCATACTTCTTACTTTTTCAAGGAGAACTATGGCACGAATTATTGATGTAATCGAATGGGCAGATCAGGCCCCCAATGAGATGGTACGGCGTGAGCCGCCAGCTGGCGCAGGCGATATCCGATTTGGATCCCAGTTGATTGTGCGTCCTGGTCAGGTCGCAACTTTTGTTAAAGAGGGTAAGGCGCTTGACCAGTTTAGCGAAGGCCGCCACACGCTGAGCACGAAGAATATTCCGATTCTGGCTAGCATCATCGGGCTGGGCACCAGCGGCAACACACCCTTCCCAGCGGAAGTGTATTTCACCACGACCAAAGATTTCATCGACATGAAATGGGGCACGCCGGGTGAGATCACTGTGCCGGATAGTGCTTTGGGGATGGTGCAACTCAAAGCATTTGGCACTTATTCAATCCAGATCGGCAATCCCACCCAATTTATCAACCAGATTGTGGGTGTGCAGGGTTTATACACCACTGATGACATCGCCGATTATTTGCGAGGGGTGTTGATCAGCGAGATTGCTAGCACGCTGGGCGAGGTCATGAAGACCAAGTCGTTGCTCGATCTGGCCGCATTGCAAAACCAGTTGGGTGGCAATATCCAAAAGGAAGCTGCCGACGATTTTGCTGATCTGGGTATCAAGCTGAAGAAGGTATATGTCGTCGGGATTCAACCGAACGAGGAGACCGCCAAGGCCATCAGCCAGCGCGGGGCGATGGGAGCGTTGGGGGTGAACTACATCCAATATCAGGCTGGCCAAGCCATGCGCGAAGCCGCGCAGAACACCAGCGGCGGCGCAACAGGCGCTGGGATTGGCCTCGGCGCGGGCATTGGCTTGGGCCAAGTGATGGCTGATGCCATGCGCGGCATGAATCAAGCTGCGCCCCAGCAGTCGCAAGCGCCTGCGGCGAGCGAGGGCACAATCAGCAAAGCTCAGATCGAGCAAGCCCTGACCAAGCTGGATATTCGCCTAGCCAACGGCGAGATCAGCGAGGCAGCCTACAACACCCTGCGGGCGAACTTGCAGAAGGCGCTCGATAGCGCGGCATAGGCGAGAGGCGTAGAGCGAGAGGCGTGGGCCGAAATTTTTCGCCTCTCGCCTCTCGCTCTACACATCTACGCCTTATTTCAACAACCAAACCAACAGCCGCACCCCGGCGCTGATGCGCTCCAGACTGTAGTGGTCGACATTGCGGGCCATCTCAAAAGCGCCCGGCTGGAGTGGGGCTAGTAATATGTCGGCATAGACCGGCAGATCGAGTTGGATGGCGATCTCACGACGGATTTCACCGGTGCGCAACGCGCCTTGTAATAGCCCACGCACCGTTAATTGCTCCCACACCCACGCCGCTGGTCGGCCCATAGCCACTATTGGGAAGTCGCGGGCAGCGGCACAAATCAGCGGCATGTGGCGCTCATGAAAATAGACCATCGCATCCAAAAACCAAGCCAGTTGCTGTAACTGTGGTTCGCGTGCGCGGGCCATTTCTCCCAGCTTTAGCAGAACGCTGTTTTGGAAGTCGGTCATTTGAGTATCCAACAGCGCTAGGCACAGCTCGCTTTTATTGGCAAAACGCCGGTAAAGGGTGCCTTGACCGACTTTGGCCGCTTTGGCGATATCGGCCATATTGACCTCGTTCACCCCGCGCGCCGCAAACAACTGCTCGGCAGTCTGCAAAATACGGCGACGATTGGCCGCCGCATCGCTGCGCTCGGCCCGCTCAGCAGGGCTGTCTTCGTTGTTTAACACGACCAAGGGCGAAATCAGCGCTGGCATGACCAATGCTGAATTCTCTGGCCCAGATGCGTTTGGGCAAACCGCTTGGGATTGATCAGTCGTCATGATTATGTATTACTCCTGCTCACTCCAAGTCTAATCCCACTTGCGCTGTATGGCACCCGTAAGATGACTATTTATGGCTCTCCCGGCTTTGGCGGGAAATGTGTCATTCCGACCCCGTAGGGAGGAATCTTTACTTCACATTTTGCATGCTGCTGAAGCAAAGACCTTCGGCTCCTCGCTGCTCGTCGGACATGACATATTCCCGTTTTACTCGGTAGAGCCCTATTTATAAAAACGAAACCTCATCTACTTGACAAGTGGACAATTGTCCGATATGATCTTAGCAAATAAACGGACAAAAGTCCAGATTAAATCAAAAGGAAATATAAAAATTATGGCATGGCAAATTGATTCTTCCCACTCTTCAGTGAACTTTAGCGTTCGACACATGATGTTGAGCACCGCCCGTGGGCAATTCGAGAAATTCAGTGGCACAATTGAGTTCGATGAGGCCAATCCGGCTGCCACCGCAGTTGATGTGACGATTGAAGCCGCGAGTGTCAACACCAAGGATGAGAAGCGCGACGGCCATCTCAAGTCACCCGATTTCTTCGATGTAGAGAAATTCCCCGGCTTGAGCTTCAAGAGCAAGAATGTCCAGGTGATCGACAGCAACCATGCCAAACTGAACGGCGATCTGACCATCAAGGGCATTTCCAAGCCGGTGGTTCTGGATGTGGAGTATCACGGCCAGGTCAAGTCGCCGTGGGGCACCACCAACGCCGGTTTCTCAGCCAGCACCAAGATCAATCGCGAAGACTGGGGCTTGACTTGGAACGCACCCTTGGAGACCGGCGGGGTACTGGTAGGCAAAGACATCAAAATCGAGTTGGAACTGGAAACAATAAAGCAGTAACATCGTTTGTTCCCAGGTGTGTTAAAGCATCTGGGGACAAGTGGTATGAACAGCACTATGGCAACAGCAACGATTCAATCGACGAATACTGAGCGCGTGGTGTTCAACAAAATCCCACAGGCTATTGCGTTTGCAGGTGTGGGTGGCGCAATCATCAACAGCCTTATCTGGATCATTGGCAACGCAATGGGCGGGATGAAGGTCCCATTGATAGCCGTGCCCATATCAAGTATTGTGGCGGTGGCGATCGGCGGGTTGGTTTATGCTATTTTGGGTAAACTTACGCGCAAGCCAATTACTATCTTCACCGTGATCAGCATCATCTTCTTGGTATTTATGGCGTTTGGGCCCTATAGTGCAATGCAGAATTCACCCATGCCGGGTGGCGAGCCATTCAACATGGCGACATTTGTCAGCACCGAGCTGATGCACATCGTGAGTGGGGCATTGACGATTTACGCCTTTACGCGTCGTGCACGGGCATAAAACGCGCCGGTGCGTCATGATTTTGCTCTAAAATCAGTGGCCTACACAGATTGCGTAGACAAAAAACAATTTAGAACCTATCTCTAAGCCTGCCAGGCCTTCGGAGACCTGGCAGGTTTTGCGAGGTTTAGAGATAAGCTCTTAGAGCAAAATCATTACACGAGGTTAAACATGGCAGTAGTAGGCGCACAAGCACAGATTACCGCAGCAGTGGTGTCATGGGAGGGTGTAAAGGCCTTGCCCCATCGGATTGGCAGCCCAGAAAGCGGAACTGAGTATCGATTGGGCAAAAAGCGCGAGATCGGTCACATCCATGGTGATGACATGGTCGATATTCCGTTTCCGACGGCGATCCGCATTGCCTTGGTGCGGACCGGCAAGGCGCAGCCCCATCACTTGTTAAAGGACAGCGGTTGGGTTTCGTTTTACCTGCAACAGCCTGAAGATGTCGATCATGCCATTTCATTATTCAGGCGATCCTACGAGATTGCGCGGAAGCAAATGGCGGACCCAACCGAAACAAAATCTGATTGAAACGAGGTGATGCGATGAGCCAAGTAAGTCAATACGGCGAGAAGCCAAATAGCCTACCCCAGTCTGAAGAACCGATTCCAGCCGGCACCACGGTTGGGCATGTCCACTTGAAGGTGTCGAACATCCCCAAGGCGCTGACATTTTGGCGCGATGTGCTGGGTTTTGAAGTGACGATCACGGATGATGTGAGCGTGGCGTTTTTGTCGGCAGGTGGCTATCACCATCATATTGGCTTGAATACGTGGGACAGCATGGGTGGCAAGCCGCCTGCGCCTGGGACGACCGGGCTATATCACGCCGCGATTTTGTATTCCACCCGCAAAGACTTGGCCCGTGCGGTACAGCGCTTGGTCGAGCACAACTGGCCGATTGATGGCGCCAGCGACCACGGGGTGAGCGAGGCCATCTATCTGCGCGATGGTGATCAAAACGGGGTGGAACTCTATTACGACCGTGCGCGTGACCAATGGCCCAAGGATGAACACGGCCATACGACCATGTTCACCAAGCGGCTGGATTTCGATTCGCTGATGGCTGAATTGGAAGCGTGAGGCGAGGAGTGTAGGGCGAAAAGCGCCTTGCGCCCCTCGCTTCACGCTCTACGCTCCGATCGCAGTTTCTCAACGGCGTTTGCCAGCGTCTGATACGGCTGCGCGCCCATGACCAGATACTTGTCGTTGAAGACAAGCGCTGGGACGCCGTCCAGGCCGTATTCGCGGGCTTGGGCGATATCGAAATCGACTTCGTCCTTATACTGCGGGTCGCTCAGGACGGCATCTAGCTGAGCAGGATCGAGGTTGGCTTGTTGCATTAGCGCACGCAATTCGGTGTGGTCGCTAATGTCGCGGCCCTCCAGCCAATAGGCGGCTTGCGTCACATCGTGAAAGACCGCGCCTTTGTCTTGGGCTTCGGCATATTTCTCCACCAGCAACGAGGGGCGCGAGTTGATGCCAAACGGACCTGCCTCTAAATCAACACCGTGATCCTGCTTCATGCGGGCATACAACGTCGGGCGCCCCTCTTCAATACGTTTGCGATAGTCCTCGGGTATGGGCGGTGAGCCCACCGGACGCAATTCATAGCTGCGCCAACGAATCGCAATATCATCGCCGTAGGTTTCTTTTAGCTTCTTCAAACTGAAGAAGACGTGGGTGCACCACGGTCAAACAAAGTCGGACCAAACATCGATTTGAATCGTCATGCTGTGATTGTATGCTGGATAATTACTGCATGCTAAGCGTTACTCTGTCCGATCTGGAAGCTGCAGCCAAACTAGTGTATGCCGCGTTCCCGCCTACGCCACAAACCCAATACCCGTTGCTCTCGCAGCGTGCTGGTTGCGAGGTATGGGTCAAGCACGAGAATCACACGCCGCTTGGCGCATTCAAAGTGCGGGGTGGATTGGTGTATGTGGATTGGCTCAAGCGCACGCATCCGGACGTGCGGGGTGTGGTGACAGCCACTCGTGGCAACCATGGTCAAAGTGTAGCCTTCGCCGCGCACAGTGCCAATCTCTCTGCGACCATCTTCGTGCCCATAGGCAACAGCCGCGAGAAAAACGCTGCTATACGCGCATTGGGCGGCGAATTGGTCGAGTACGGCCATGATTTCCAGGCTGCGTCCGAGGCATCGGTGGCGTATGCCAAGACGAATAACCTGCATCACATGCCGTCGTATAGTCCGCTCCTGATTGCAGGTGTGGGAACCTACAGCATGGAGTTGCTCAGGGCGCATCCTGATTTGAAGTCGCTGTATGTGCCGATTGGCCTCGGTTCCGGCATTAGCGGGGCGATTGCGGCGCGTGATGGGTTGAAT